>NZ_CAMPHN010000458.1 GCF_946885885.1 uncultured Pseudomonas sp. | reverse complement strand
GAAACAACGATCTGTACGACAACATCACAACACTGCAGATTCGACCTCACATCACAAAACAGCAGCTGAGCGTGTGTCACGGTGGGTTGCGACACATCCGACCTGCAATGCCTTGGAGGCAGACGAAGATGAAGACGACGTCATAGACACTGGCGAGGACGACTGGCAATGGCAGGAAGAACACTTGCACTTGGACGTGGACAGAGTTCCAAAACAAAGGCCAGATCCAGGAGTGGATGCCACTGTTGAGGAACTGCAGCAAGCATGGCGGCATACTTGGGTTGAACTTGCCGGCAGTCGAGACTGGACACACGATCAATGTGCAGAAGTAAATGGTAAGCTGCAACTTCTGGTGCGGTTAAACGACCGCATGAGAAACATTGCATCGAGTGAGGAAGAAGCGAAAGAGCTACCTCCAGAGATCAACCTTGACAAAGGTTACGAACATCTATCAGCGGAACAACGCAGACAGCTGAAGAATGCGTTGGAGCACGAAGCGTCTTTCTTCATGAAAGGCAAGTACCCGAAGGTGATACGCACTAACAATCCAGTGACGATCAACATTGGAGATGCGCCACCTAAGGTAAGTGGGTATCAACGCTTGAGCCAGAAGGAGCAAGAGGTGGTGAACCAGTATGTGGAAAACCTGGTAGCGGCAGACGTGGTGGAGCCTTGCAGTGGACCGTGGTCAAGCCCAATCTTGCTTGTGCCCAAGAAGGATGGCTCACTACGTGCAGTAGCAGACTTACGCAAGGTGAACAAGTGCGTGCTGCAAGATAGCTATGCAATGCCAGACGCGCAAGAACTGCTCGACCAACTGGCAGAGTCAGATTGGTTCACATCCATCGATCTCAGCTCAGCGTTCTGGCAACTGCCACTTGCAGAGGAGTCGAGAGACTGCACTGCATTCATGACGAAGACGCATGGCTTGCTGAGATGGAAAGCGCTGCCAATGGGTTTCAAGAACTCATCAGCGTACTTCCAACGCGCAATCGAAGCAGCGCTGGGCGGGTTACGATTCACGTGTTGTGTAGTATACATTGATGATGTGGTAGTGCACAGCAAAGGCTCTTTCGAGGATCACCTCACCAAAGTGAAGGCAACCTTGCGAGCCTTACGCGTTGTTGGATTTTCCGGCAACTCCGCGAAGTGCAAGTTTGCACAGCGTGAGGTCTCATTTTTGGGACACAGAGTGGCCGATGGCAAGGTCTACGCGCTGGACGACAAGGTAAAGGTGATGTTGGACTACCAAGCACCTACCTCTGTTACTGAACTGCGTAGCCTACTTGGACTATTCTCCTACTATCGCAAGTTCATTAAGAACTTTGCCGAGATTGCAGCGCCATTGAATGCTCTTACCAGGCAAGCTCGGGCGGGACAATCTCAAAGAGCGCTGAAGAAGGAAGCAAAGGCGACGTGGCCAGAAGGCACATGGACAGACGAACATCAACGCGCATTCGAGACACTCAAGGGAGCACTGCTCTGCAGACCTGTCTTGGAGTTGCCAAGAAAAGATAGGCATTGGCGATTGGCAACCGACGCATCGAATGTGGCAATGGGCGCAGTACTCAGCCAATACGATGACAACAATGTGGAACACCCAATCGGCTACTACTCGAGAAAGCTGACAGACTGCGAGACAAGATGGGTGATCTGGGAGTTGGAACTGGGCGCAGCAGTATGGGCGACAACATTATGCAGACCATACTTACGAGCGGTACACTTCGAATTGATCACGGACAGTAAGGTGGTGGCAGCCTTACTGACAAACGACACATCTTCTTCAAGAAGGCAGAACTTCTTACTGCGGATGGCAGAGTACAACTTCACAGCAGTACACCGCAAGGGAGAGTTAAACCGCAATGCCGACTTCTTTAGTCGTTGGGCACGATACAAAGAGTACGAGGACCAACAGAAAGCAATACCGCCGGTCATCAACATGATCATTCAAGACGAAGTGCAATGGTGGAAAGCAAGAAAGCGATGTCAACAACCAGGAGCTGATCAAGCAGCGCCAGGCGCAGGTGACGACCATGGCAGAGTAGCTCTGGCGCCAGTGACATCAGAAACACTGACATCAGAAACACTAGCCCAGGTGAATGCAATTTTGGCTACAACGGGAATTGCACCGATGCTATCTGAGCAAGAGCGAAATGCGGATGACTCTGGACTTCATGAGATACCGTTGCCGAACACACTGGAAACAAAGAAGATACGAGCAACCATCGTTGCAGAACAAAGGAAGGATCCATTTCTTTGGATGATCATACAGAAACTATTGGCGAAAGAGGCGATCTTGGAAACCATGCAGCAGAATGAGCAGCAGCACCACGAGCAACAGAGCAAAGACTCTACAGGGCTCGAGGAGGGCTCGGACATCCGTCAATCCATAGAGCTCGAGGAGGCTCGAGCTGTCGCAGCACCGAACAATGTAATAGGCGAAAGCGCAATGCAAGAAGACAAGGCTGATGACACGATGCAAAGCGCGAAGGACGATGGCA
>NZ_CAMPHN010000457.1 GCF_946885885.1 uncultured Pseudomonas sp. | reverse complement strand
AAGACGCAAACAGGCGACTACCGGGCAATGCCGACGCTTGCGCATAATGGCCGACTACGGAGGCTTACATGGCATCGAGTAAACGCGAGCAATTGCTCAACACCGCATTGCAGTTGTTTCACCGCGAGGGTTATCACAGCACCGGCATCGACCGCATCCTGGCCGAGTCCGGGGTGGCGAAGATGACCCTCTACAAGCACTTCAAGTCCAAGGACGAGCTGATTCTTGCGGTGTTGCAGATGCAACACGAACAGATCGACGCGCGTATGAATCAGGCCCTGCTAAGCCTGCCGCCACGCGTGGCGATCCTCGCGGTGTTCGACGGTTTGCACCAATGGCTGCTCGAGTCGGGTTTCAGCGGTTGCCTGTTTTTGCATGCCGCCGCCGAATTCCAACAACGCGAGCACCCGATTCATCGTCAGGCCGCCGAGCACAAGCGAGCGCTGCACCGGTTTTTCTGCAGCGCACTGTCGGCGCTGAAGGTCGAGGAGCCCGAAGATCTCGCGGCGCAACTGCAGTTCCTGTTCGAGGGCGCGCTGAGCATGTCCCATCTCTACGGCCCCGAGCGGCAAGCCTTGCAGGCCAAGGCCGCAGCCGATCAGTTGCTCAAGGCCGCGGGTGTCTGAGCCTTGGCCGGCTAACGCCTTCGCGGCGGCCTGAGGGTACTTGCACCGTTGGTCGGTCCACGCCTAATCAAACCTCAAGCTTTGCCATGGCTGGCCGTTTAACTGGCAAATGACCTTCGCCAGGTATCCCGCGATGAACACCCTGCCTTCGTTGACCTCGTCTGCCACACGCCCAGCACAGCCGGGCAATAACCCGGTTGTGCGCAATGCCGATGATGCGCAAAAAGTGCTGGCCAATCGCCTGGCCGAGCGGCTGGGTTTGCAACCGGGTGCGTTGGACGGCAAAAGCAGCGACTACACCCCGGAGAAAGTTGCCGGGCGCATCCTCGGATTTATCGAACAACGCCTGCAAGGCGAAGCGGCCATGGGCGCCGATCCGGCGAAGTTGCAAGGGCTGCTGAGTCAGGCGCGCGAAGGCGTGGAAAAAGGTTTCGCCGAAGCGCGCAAGATTCTCGATGGCATGGGCGTACTCGGTGGCAAAGTCGCCACGGATATCGACGACACCTACGCGCGTATCCAGGATGGCCTCGGCGCCCTCGATCAGCGTTTCTCCGGCACCGCTCCAAGCCGCACCGGCACCACGGCTGTGGCCGCCTACAGCGAGCGCTTCGCCGCCCAGGCGGAAACCTTCGAGCTCTCGGTGACCACCCGCGAAGGCGACCGCCTGCGTATCTCCATCGCCCAGGCGTCGGCCAATTGGTCGCAAACCAGCGTGGCCGCGGCGAGCAACGGCGACGGCGCGGCGCTGCTTGCCAGCAGCCAATCCGGCAGCCTGCAAATAGGCGCCTGGCAGGTCAGCGTCGAAGGCGAACTGAACGAACAAGAGCGCGCCGCCCTGGAAAAACTCTTCGGCCAGGTGCAGGAGCTGTCCAACAAGTTTTACGCCGGCGACCTTTCCGGCGCGTTCGACCGCGCCATGGCCCTGGAAATGGACGGCGAACAATTGGCCTCCATGTCCCTGCGCCTGACCCAGACCAGCGTGCGCCAAGCCACCGATGCCTACAGCGCGGTGTCGGAGCAGGGCGGTAAGGCCGCCAGCGTGGCCAACGGCGCCTTGTTCGACTACGCCAAAGAGCTGCTGGAAACCCTGCGCAATGCCACCGAGTTGCTGGAAAACGGCAAAGGCAGCCTGCAACAACTGCTCGGCGGCGGTTTCTCGCTGGACGACCGCTTCGATGCGCCGCGGCTCGACAAAGCCGAAAAACTCAACGCCCGCCTGCTCGACGGTTTGCAGGGGCTGCTCGATGCGCCATTGCTGAAAGACGCCAAGGTGCCGGCCGCTGAACGATCCAGCGAGCCAAAGCCGGATGGCGATGCTTGAATGGCCAGACGATAAGCGCGCGGCCTCTCCACCGCGCGACCTGCATGCGTTGATCGATTCAATGGCATACGTGCCCAGTAGTTTTTTCACGCCTGTTAGACTGCATGTCTCATTGTTTACGGAGGCGTGCCCATGCTCCCTGAATGCCAGCTTTTCAGCACCACCGGCTGTCACTTGTGCGAAGTAGCGGAGGCCTTGCTAATGCCCTTTGTCGAACATGGTTTATTGGTCGAACTGGTCGATATCGCCGAGCGCGAAGATTGGGTCGAGCAATATGGCCTGAGTATCCCGGTGCTGCGCCGCTGCGATACTGGCGCCGAGTTGAAGTGGCCGTTCGAGGCCGAGCAGGTGGTGAGTTTCTTGCGTTAATGGCGCACTAGTATTATTCAGCCGAATGCTCTGGAACGAGGGCGCAGCAGCGTCAATAGGGCCTGGGGTCTGTTGCCGTTTCAGCGCAAGCCGCGTTGCCGCGAAAAATCTCGCCATGGCCGGGCGGCGCTCCGCTAGGCGTAGGACGCAGGTAATGGTGTTCCCTTGCCAAGTCCTACAACAACGCA
>NZ_CAMPHN010000456.1 GCF_946885885.1 uncultured Pseudomonas sp. | reverse complement strand
GCTCGGCGAGCCCATAACGATGCTTGCGCACCCCGAGGAAATGATCGAGCGAGTCGGCGGTAACCACGACCTTGAAGCGTTTTTCCCGGGTGTGCTCCTTGACCGCTTTACGGCAGACCTTGGCGATTTGCCGCTCCAGGCTACGCACGCCGGCTTCGCGGGTGTAGTAACGGATGATGTCGCGAATCGCCGACTCCTCGAACTCCAGCTCACCCTTTTTCAGGCCGTTGGCCTGGGTCTGCTTGGGCGCCAGGTACTTGATCGCGATGTTGATCTTCTCGTCCTCGGTGTAGCCGGGCAGACGAATGACCTCCATCCGATCGAGCAATGCCGCGGGAATATTCATCGAGTTGGCGGTACAGAGGAACATCACATCGGACAGGTCGTAATCGACCTCCAGATAGTGATCGTTGAAATTGTGGTTCTGCTCCGGATCGAGCACCTCGAGCAACGCCGATGCCGGATCGCCGCGCATGTCCTGGCCCATTTTGTCGATCTCGTCGAGCAGGAACAGCGGGTTGCGCACCCCTACCTTGGTCATCTTCTGGATCAGACGACCGGGCATGGAGCCGATATAGGTGCGCCGGTGACCGCGAATCTCCGCCTCGTCGCGCACACCGCCAAGGGCCATGCGCACGAATTTACGGTTGGTCGCACTGGCGATCGACTCGGCCAGGGAGGTCTTACCCACACCGGGTGGGCCGACCAGGCAGAGCACCGGACCTTTGATTTTCTTCACACGCTTCTGTACCGCGAGGTACTCAAGGATGCGGTCTTTGACCTCATCAAGACCGTAGTGGTCGGCGTCCAGAATGGCTTCCGCACGCGTCAGGTCGAGCCTGACCTTGCTTTGCGCCTTCCACGGCACATTCACCAGCCAATCGATATAGGAGCGCACCACGGTCGCCTCCGCGGACATCGGCGACATCTGCTTGAGCTTGTTCAACTCGGCTTGCGCTTTACCGTAAGCCTCTTTGCTCAGCCCGGCATTCTCGATGCGCTTCTTCAGCTCATCGAGCTCGTTGTGCCCTTCCTCGCTGTCGCCGAGCTCCTTCTGAATGGCCTTCATCTGCTCGTTCAGGTAGTACTCGCGCTGACTGCGCTCCATCTGCTTTTTGACCCTGCCGCGAATGCGCTTCTCGACCTGCAACAGATCGATTTCGGCATCCAGCAAGGCCAGCACGTGCTCGACTCGGGCCGACAGATCGGTAATTTCCAGGATTTCCTGCTTTTGCTCGATTTTCAGCGCCATGTGCGCGGCCATGGTATCGACCAGGCGGCTTGGCTCATCGATGCTGTTGAGCGAGGACAGCACCTCGGCCGGTACCTTTTTACCTAGCTGGACATATTGCTCGAACTGGCTGAGCAAGCTGCGCACGAACACTTCGGATTCGCGCTCCGGCGCATCGACTTCATCGATCAGCTGCACTTCGGCGCGGCAATGACCGTCCACTTCGATAAAGCGTTCGATTTCGCCACGCTGCTCGCCTTCGACCAGCACTTTGACGGTGCCATCCGGAAGCTTGAGCAGCTGCAGAACGGTCGCGACCGTTCCCACCCGGTAAAGCCCTTCTTCACTCGGGTCATCGTCAGCTGGGTTTTTCTGGGCGAGGAGCAGAATCTGCTTTTCGCCGTTCATCGCCGCCTCGAGTGCTTCGATGGATTTCTCACGCCCCACGAACAAGGGGATGACCATGTGCGGATAAACCACGACATCGCGCAGCGGCAGGAGAGGCAATTCGATGGTTGTCTTCATGATTTAGGCTCTACGTCGGCCATACAGGCTGTAAACAGATGGGATTACCTTGAATCCTAAGATGGGGGCAGCCTCAGTAAAAAACAAGCATTTGGGCTACAAAAGCAAAGGGGCCCACAGGCCCCTTTGCTTTCAACATGTAACAGACGCCTTTTTTATTCAAGCGTCAGGTGCCGCCTTTGCGGGCGGTTCGCTGTTTTCGTAGATCAATAGCGGCTGGGAGGAACCATCGATCACACCCTCGTCGATCACCACTTTGCTCACGTCGGTTTGCGACGGGATTTCATACATGGTGTCGAGCAGAATGCCTTCGAGAATCGACCGCAGACCACGGGCTCCCGTCTTACGCTCCAGCGCTTTATGCGCCACCGACTTGAGTGCGTCCGGTCGGAATTCCAACTCAACCCCTTCCATCTCGAACAGCTTGGCGTACTGCTTGGTCAAGGCGTTCTTGGGCTCGGTCAGAATCTGCATCAGAGCGGCTTCATCGAGTTCATCGAGGGTTGCGATTACCGGCAAACGGCCGACGAACTCGGGGATCAAACCGAACTTCACCAAATCGTCCGGCTCTACCGCGCGCAACGACTCGCCGACCTTCTTACCCTCTTCCTTGCTGCGCACCTCGGCGTTGAAGCCGATTCCGCCTTTGGTCGAGCGACCCTGGATGACTTTTTCCAAGCCAGAGAAGGCACCGCCGCAGATAAACAGGATGTTGCGCGTATCGACCTGCAGGAATTCCTGCTGCGGATGCTTGCG
>NZ_CAMPHN010000455.1 GCF_946885885.1 uncultured Pseudomonas sp. | reverse complement strand
GTAATGTCCACGATAGCAGAGAATATTGCAAAGGTCGGTGCGCGTATCCGTGAGGCGGCGCAAGCCTCGGGGCGAGATTGTGCGAGCGTCGGCCTGCTCGCGGTGAGCAAAACCAAACCCGCCGAGGCGATTCGCCAGGCCCATGCCGCGGGCCTGCGCGACTTCGGCGAAAACTACCTGCAGGAAGCTCTGGAAAAACAGCTCGAATTGAGCGACCTGCCATTGATTTGGCATTTCATCGGCCCCATTCAATCGAACAAGACCCGGCCCATCGCCGAGCATTTCGCCTGGGTGCACTCGGTGGATCGCTTGAAGATCGCCGAACGCCTGTCCGCGCAGCGTCCCGCACACTTGCCGGCACTGAACATCTGCCTGCAGGTGAACGTCAGCGGCGAAGCCAGTAAATCCGGCTGCGCCCCCGAGGATCTGCCGGCACTAGCACACGCGGTAACACAACTGCCGAACCTGAAACTGCGCGGATTGATGACAATTCCCGAGCCGACCGAAGACCCGGCCGCACAACGAGCCGCGTTTGCCCACTTGAAGGAGCTGCAAGCCAGCTTGAACCTCGACCTCGACACGCTATCGATGGGCATGAGCCACGACCTGGAAGCCGCCATCGCCGAAGGCGCGACCTGGGTACGTATCGGCACCGCCCTGTTCGGCGCCCGCGACTATGCCGCCAACGCCCGATAACAGCCCCCGGAATCAGTAATAAAGGAAGCCCGTTATGACCACCCCTCGCATTGCCTTTATCGGCGCCGGCAATATGGCCGCCAGCCTGATCGGCGGGTTGCGCGCCCAGGGCGTCGCAGCTAGCGCCATCCGCGCCAGCGACCGCGGCGCCGAACAGCGCGCGAAGATCAGCGCCGACTACGCCATCGACACCTTCGCCAGCAACGCCGAGGCGATCGAGGGCGCCGACGTGATAGTGCTGTCGGTCAAGCCGCAGGTGATGAAAGACGTGTGCCTGGACCTGGCCGCGCACATCGACGACGGCCAGCTGATCGTCTCGATTGCCGCCGGGATCGGCTGCGCCAGCCTCGAACGCTGGCTCGGTACGCCACACAACAGCGCGCCGGCGATCGTGCGCTGCATGCCCAATACCCCGGCCTTGCTGCGCCAAGGCGTCAGCGGCCTGTATGCCAACGACCGGGTCTCGGCCGCGCAGCGCCAGCAGGCGGAACAACTGCTCGGCGCCGTAGGTCTGGCCCTATGGCTGGAACAAGAAGCACTGATCGATGCGGTCACCGCCGTCTCCGGCAGCGGTCCGGCCTATTTCTTCCTGCTGATCGAGGCCATGACCGCCGCCGGCGAGAAGCTCGGCCTGCCGCGCGAAACCGCCGCGCAATTGAGCGCACATACCGCCCTCGGCGCCGCGCGCATGGCGGCTGACAGCGATGTCGATGCGAGCGAATTGCGCCGCCGCGTCACCTCGCCGGCCGGCACCACCGAAGCCGCGATCAACAGTTTCCAGGCCGGGGGTTTCGAAGCCCTGGTCGAGAAAGCCGTACGGGCCGCGGCTAACCGCTCGGCCGAACTCGCCGAACAACTGGGTCAATAAGGAGCCTTCATGTCCGGTTTTATCGAAGCCCTCGTCTATATCATCCAGACGCTCGGCAGCCTGTACCTGCTGATCGTGCTGTTGCGCTTTATCCTGCAACTGGTACGCGCCGACTTCTACAACCCGCTCAGCCAGTTCATCGTGCGCGCCACCCAACCCTTGCTGCGACCGATGCGCCGCTTCATCCCGAGCCTGCTCGGGCTGGATATGTCCTCGCTGCTGCTGGCGATCCTGATCCAGTTGCTGTTGATGATCGTCACCCTGACCCTGATGGGCTACGGCGTCGGCGGCTTCCTCGTGCAACTGCTGATCTGGTCGATCCTCAGCGTCACCTCGCTGTTCCTCAAGGTGTTCTTCTTCGCCCTGATCGTCAGCGTGATCCTCTCCTGGGTTGCGCCGCATAGTTACAACCCGGCCGCGCAATTGGTCAATCAGCTCTGCGAGCCGCTGCTGGCGCCGTTCCGCCGCCTGCTGCCGAACCTCGGCGGGCTGGATATCTCGCCGATCTTCGCGTTTATCGCGATCAACCTGATCGACCGCTTCGTGCTCGGCAAGCTGGCCGTGTCCACCGGTATGCCGGCGATCCTCAGCCCGTTCATGTGAGATGAGCTTCTACCGCTGGGATGGCGAAGACCTGATTCTCGAGTGCCACCTGCAACCCAAGGCCAGCAGCGACGCCTTCGCTGGCCTGCACGGTGAGCGCCTGAAAATCCGCCTGACCGCGCCGCCGGTGGATGGCAAGGCCAATGCCCAGCTGCTGGCCTTTCTCGCCCGTGCCTTCGCCGTCGCTAAAAATCAGGTCAAGTTGGAAAGCGGCCAGCAGAGCCGCCTCAAGCGCGTACGTATCCAACGGCCGCAACGTTTGCCGGAGGAACTCGCGCTGACCGCTCGGTCGCCCTGACCGACCTTAAGGCGGGACTGTGATGCAGGCCAATTGACGGCATTGTCAATAGC
>NZ_CAMPHN010000454.1 GCF_946885885.1 uncultured Pseudomonas sp. | reverse complement strand
CCGGCTTCCTGCAACTGATTCTGCCGCTGGGGCTGTTTCTCGGCATTCTGCTGGCTTACGGGCGACTTTATTTAGACAGCGAGATGACCGTGCTCTCGGCCACCGGCATGAGCCAGCAACGCTTGGCGCTCTACAGCATGGCGCCCGCGCTGTTGGTGATGCTGTTGGTGGCGTGGTTGAGCATGGGCCTGGCGCCGCAAGGCGTGGAGCGGGTCACACGGATTCTCAACGAGCAGGATGCCCTGACCGAGTTCGACACCCTGGTACCGGGGCGTTTCCAGGCGATGCGCGAGGGCTCGCGGGTGACCTATACCCGTGAAATGACCGAGGACCGCAGTGAGCTGGCCGGCGTGTTCATCTCCGAGAAGCGTTTCTCCGAGAAAGGCGATAAGGAACGTGGCATTACCGTGCTGGTTGCGGAAAGCGGTCGTCAGGAAATTCAGGCCGATGGCAGCCGCTACCTGATTCTGCAAAACGGCTTCCGCTACGACGGCAACCCGGGGCAGGCGGATTATCGGGCAATTCAATACGAAACCTACGGCGTGCTGCTACCCAAACCCACGGTCAGCGGAGAGGTCAGCGAGCGCGAGGCGATACCGACCCGCGAGTTGCTCGGCAGCGACAACCTCCGCTTGCAGTCGGAGTTGCAGTGGCGTTTGTCGTTGCCGCTGCTGGTGCTGGTCGTCGCATTGCTGGCGGTGCCGTTGTCGCGGGTCAACCCGCGTCAGGGTCGCTTCCTCAAATTATTGCCGGCGATCCTCCTGTATATGGCGTATCTGGCGTTGTTGATCGCCGCCCGGGGCGCGTTGGAGAAAGGCAAGATCCCGCAGGCGTTGGGTTTGTGGTGGGTGCATGGAGTTTTCTTGGTGATCGGTTTGCTGATGCTGTATTGGGGGACGCTGCGTCTGAAGTTGGCGAGTCTGCGCGTCGCTCGGGAGGTGGTCCGTGGTTAGGTTGGATCGCTACATCGGCGCCCAGGTGTTCGTCGCCATCCTCGCTGTGCTCGGGATCATCGTCGGCCTGGCATTGCTGTTCGCCTTTATCGACGAACTGGGCGATGTCGAAGGCAACTACAGCTTATTGAATGCGGCCTGGTACGTGTTCCTCACCGTGCCGCGGCGGATTTACGAGATGCTGCCGATGGCGGCTTTGGTGGGTTGCCTGATCGGCTTGGGCAGCCTGGCCAGCAGCAGCGAATTGACCGTGATGCGCGCCGCTGGGGTGTCGATCGGGCGGATTGTCTGGGCGGTGATGAAGCCCATGCTGGTATTGATGCTGGCGGGTATTCTGATCGGCGAATACCTGGCGCCCCTGAGCGAGAACAAAGCCCAAGCCGATCGCGCCATGGCGCAAGGCGCCGGCGAGGCGCAGAGCGCCAAACGCGGCTTGTGGCACCGGCAGGGCGACGAGTTCGTGCACATCAACGCGGTGCAACCCAACGGGGTGCTGTTCGGGGTGACCCGTTACCGCTTCGACGATCAGCGTAATATGCTGTCTTCCAGTTTTGCCCGGCGTGCCAAATACCAAGGCGATTATTGGCAGCTGGAAGACGTTGCCACCACGCATTTTCGCGAGCGCGGCACCGAGGTGAGCAAGGCCGCCAGCGAGCGTTGGGACGTGCAATTGAATCCACAGTTGCTCAGCACTGTGGTGCTCGAGCCGGAAGCGCTGTCGATAACCGGGCTTTGGCGCTATGCCACTTATTTGGCCGAGCAGGGCCTGAACAACGGTCGCTATCTGCTGGCGTTCTGGACCAAGGTGCTGCAACCGGTGATCACCATGGCGCTGGTGCTGCTGGCGATTTCCTTCGTGTTCGGCCCGTTGCGCTCGGTGACCCTGGGGCAGCGCGTGTTTACCGGGGTACTGGTGGGGTTCGTGTTCAAGATCACCCAGGACTTGCTCGGCCCGTCCAGCCTGGTGTTCGGCTTCTCGCCATTGTTGGCGGTGTTGGTCCCCGCGGGCGTTTGCGCCTTGGCCGGGGTTTGGTTGCTGCGCCGCGCGGGGTAATCGCGGGTACAAAAAAGCCGGCATGCGCAAAAGTCGCGCACGCCGGCTTTTTTATGCGCGGCCGCTTATTTCTTATGAATATTCTTCGGTAGCTGAACGACCTGGCTGTCCGAATAGATGTCGTGCCAGGTGCGTTTTTCCTTGTCCCAGAGCATCCAGAGAAAGCCCAGGCCGAGTAACAGCCAGGAACCGATGGCGACCAGGAAGCGCAGCATGGCCTGCCACAGGGTGACCGCGGTGCCGTCGGCATTCTGAATGCGAACCCCCCAAACCTGCATGCCCAAGGTCTGGCCGCTATGGGTCCAGAATTTGCCGAAGAAGCCGAACAGGCTGAGCACTAAAAGCGTCGACAGCAGCGGGTCGCCGTCCAGCGCGCCGGCATCCGATAACTGCCTGAGCTGCGCTTCGCCGTAGAAGCCCATCAGGATCAACTTGTAGATAAAGGTCACGACGATCAGCAGGGCGATGCATAGCAAGGTGTCGTAGAAGATCGCGGCCAGGCGGCGGATCAAGCTGGCGG
>NZ_CAMPHN010000453.1 GCF_946885885.1 uncultured Pseudomonas sp. | reverse complement strand
GGTTTTCAGCGCATCGAAGCCTTCGGTGTGGGCGTCGATATAGGCGCGGTCGATCCAGCCTTCCCACATGAGGATATGCAGAATGCCGTGGAACAGCGCGACGTCGCTGCCCGGAACGATCGGCAGGTGCAGATCGGCCAGGTCGCAAGTGTCGGTGCGCCGCGGGTCGACGACGATGATCTGCATGTCCGGTCGCTTGGCCTTGGCTTCTTCCAGACGGCGGAACAGCACCGGGTGGGCGAAGGCCATGTTGCTGCCGGCGATCAGCAGGCAGTCGCTCTGTTCGATGTCTTCGTAGTTGCACGGCGGCGCGTCGGCGCCGAGGCTGCGCTTGTAGCCGACCACGGCCGAGGACATGCACAGGCGCGAGTTGCTGTCGATATTGTTGGTGCCGACCAGGGCGCGGGCCAGCTTGTTGAAGGCGTAGTAATCCTCGGTCAGCAATTGTCCGGAGATATAGAAAGCGACGCTGTCCGGGCCGTGCTCGCGGATGGTTTCGGCGAAGACATTGGCGGCATGATCCAGGGCGCTGTCCCACTCCGTGCGCGAACGCGCCAGGCCTTTGCCCAGGCGCAGCTCGGGGTGAAGCGCACGGGCGTCGAGATCGCCGGTCAGGTGCAGGGTCGAGCCTTTGCTGCACAGCTTGCCGAAATTGGCCGGGTGCTCGGGATCGCCCTGAACGCCGAGAATCTTCTCGTCATCGTGTTCGATCAGCACGCCGCAGCCCACGCCGCAATAGCAGCAGGTGGAGGTGGTGATCCGAGGGGAATGGGTCATGGCGTCATCTCTCTGCGGTCATCGATAAGCCGGACGCGCCGGTCTGTCGATGCCTATCAGGCACATTCGGTGGCGGTATTCAGGGTCAGCAGCACGCGGCCGTTCTCGACCTTGGCTTGATGCCGGTGCGCGCAGCCGACGTCCGGCGCCACGGCTTCGCCGGACTCCAGTTCGATCTGCCAGTTATGCAGCGGGCAGGCCACGCGCTTGCCGTAAATAATCCCCTGAGACAGCGGGCCGCCCTTGTGCGGGCAGCGGTCGTCGAGGGCGAATACCTCATCGGTCGAGGTGCGGAAGATCGCGATATCGCCCTTGGGCCCGGCGACGATGCGCGAGCCCAGCGGGTTGATTTCTTCCAGGGCGCAGATATCCAGCCAGCTCATGCTTGCACCTCCAGGTCGCGCAGGGCGATGCGTTCGAATTCTTTCTTCAATTGTGGTTTGGCCAGCTGTTCTTTCCACGGGTCCTGCTCGAACGACAGCGAGAACAGCAAGCGGGCGTGCAGCGCCTTGCGCCGTTCGGCATCTTCCAGCACGGCTTTTTTGATGTGCTCCATGCCGACGCGCTGCATGTAATGCACGGTGCGTTCGAGGTAGAAGGCTTCCTCGCGGTAGAGCTGGAGGAAGGCCAGGCTGTATTCCATCACCTCCTCGGCAGTCTTGAGCTTGACGAAGAACTCGCCGGCCTCGGTCTTGATCCCGCCGTTGCCGCCGATATACAGCTCCCAACCGGAGTCGACGCCGATGATGCCGACGTCCTTGATGCCGGATTCGGCGCAGTTGCGCGGGCAGCCGGAGACCGCCAGTTTGACCTTGTGCGGCGACCACATATTGAACAGCGCATGTTCCAGATCGATGCCCATCTGCGTCGAGTTCTGCGTGCCGAAGCGGCAGAATTCGCTGCCGACACAGGTCTTCACGGTGCGGATGGATTTGCCGTAGGCATGCCCGGACGGCATGTCGAGGTCTTTCCAGACCCCGGGCAGATCGTCCTTTTTAATGCCCAGCAGGTCGATGCGCTGACCGCCGGTGACCTTGACCATGGGCACGTTGTACTTGTCGGCGACATCGGCGATGCGGCGCAGCTCGGCGGCATTGGTGACGCCGCCCCACATGCGCGGCACCACCGAATAGGTGCCGTCCTTCTGGATATTGGCGTGGGCGCGCTCGTTGATGAAACGCGACTGCGGGTCGTCCTTGGCCTCGCCCGGCCAGGTGGAGATCAGGTAGTAGTTCAATGCCGGGCGGCAGGTGGCGCAGCCGTTCGGCGTGCTCCACTCCATAAAGGCCATGGCGTCGGCGATGCTGGTCAGGTGATGGTCGCGAATCGCCTTGCGAACTTGCCCATGGTTGAGGTCGCTGCAAGCGCAGATGGCTTTTTCGCTCTTCGGTTTGACGTCCGCCGCGCCGCCTACGGTGTTGATCAGAATCTGCTCGACCAGGCCGGCGCAGGAGCCGCAGGAGCTGGCGGCTTTGGTGTGCTTCTTCACGTCGTCTACGCTGAACAGGCCGTTTTCCTGAATGGCTTTGACGATGGTGCCCTTGCATACGCCGTTGCAGCCGCACACTTCCATGTCGTCCGGCATATTGGCGGCGCTGCTCTGGCCCTGATGGCCGGCATCGCCGATGGCGTTTTCGCCGAACATCAGGTGGTCGCGGATTTCGCTGACGTTGTGGTTCTCGCGGATCTGCCGGAAGTACCAGCCGCCGTCGGCGGTGTCGCCGTACAGACAGGCGCCGACCAGCACGTCGTC
>NZ_CAMPHN010000452.1 GCF_946885885.1 uncultured Pseudomonas sp. | reverse complement strand
GGCAGCGGCAACGAACTGTCGCCGGTCTGGGTCAAGCGCCCCGCCACCGATTGAAGCCACCGCCACAACAGTAAAGGCCGGCATCAGATCGGCAGCATAAAAAACAGGGCGCCGTCGTCAGCAAGGCGCCTTTGGAGAAGTTCCCCTCTGCTCCGTTGTGCCAGGAGCATGGCCGTAAGCGCTTCCCGCACGAGGCGGGATACACCTAAACAGAATGCATGTATGCATGAACGCTTCAGGAGAACACACATGATCCCAGTAATTCTTTCCGGCGGTAGCGGTTCGCGGCTTTGGCCTTTGTCGCGCAAACAGTACCCCAAGCAGTTCCTCGCATTGACCGGCGACGACACCCTGTTCCAGCAAACCATCAAGCGTCTGGCCTTCGAAGGCATGCAAGCGCCGGTGCTGGTGTGCAACAAGGAGCACCGCTTCATCATCAACGACCAATTGAAAGCACAGAAACTCGCTTCGCAGGCGCTGATCCTCGAACCCTTCGGTCGTAATACCGCCCCCGCGGTGGCTATCGCCGCCCTGCAACTGGTCGCTCAAGGCCGCGATGAGCTGCTGCTGATCCTACCTGCCGATCACGTGCTGGAAGACCAGAAAGCCTTCCAACGCGCCCTGGCCTTGGCCACCCTCGCCGCCGAACGGGGCGAGATGGTGCTGTTCGGCATCCCCGCGCTGCGCCCGGAAACCGGCTACGGCTATATCAAAGCCCGTAGCGACAAAGGCCTGCCCGACGGCGTCACCCGCGTGCAGGAATTCGTCGAGAAACCCGATGAAGCGCGCGCGCAACAGTTCGTCGAATCCGGTGATTACTACTGGAACAGCGGCATGTTCCTGTTCCGCGCCAGCCGTTACCTCGAAGAGCTGCAACGCCACGAGCCGGATATCTACGACACCTGTCTGTTGGCCCTGGAGCGCAGCTCCCTGGACGGCGACACCATCAATATCGATGCACCGACGTTCGCCTGCTGCCCGGACAACTCCATCGACTACGCGGTGATGGAGAAAACCACCCGCGCCTGCGTGGTGCCGCTGACCGCCGGCTGGAACGACGTCGGCAGCTGGTCGTCGATCTGGGACGTGCACGAGAAGGACGCCGACGGCAATGTCACCAAGGGCGACGTGGTGGTGCACGACAGCCGCAATTGCCTGGTGCACGGCAACGGCAAACTGGTCTCGGTGATCGGCCTGGACGATATCGTCGTGGTGGAAACCAAGGACGCCATGATGATCGCCCACCGCGACCATGTGCAGGACGTGAAGAAGGTGGTCAACACCCTCGACAGCCAGGGCCGCAGCGAAACCCAGAACCATTGCCAGGTGTTCCGCCCGTGGGGCTCCTACGACTCGGTGGACATGGGCGGGCGTTTTCAGGTCAAGCACATCACGGTCAACCCGGGGGCGACGCTGTCCTTGCAGATGCACCATCACCGCGCCGAGCACTGGATAGTGGTCAGCGGCACCGCCGAGGTGACGTGCGACGACAGGGTGTTCCTGCTCACCGAGAATCAGTCGACCTACATCCCCATGACCTCGGTGCACCGCCTGAGCAACCCCGGCAAGATCCCCCTGGAGATCATCGAAGTGCAGTCCGGCAGCTACCTGGGCGAAGACGATATCGAGCGTCTCGAAGACGTCTACGGCCGCAGCAAGGCCGAGCCGCTCAAGCTCGCCGCCGGTTGAACGCATCCCCTGCGCCCTCCTTGCCGAGGGCGCAGCGGGCCCGAGACATATGCCCCACCCTGCGACCTTGTGTAGGATAAACCCCTGTTTATCCACCCGGGTCCGTTCTCCCCATGCTATTCGGCGCAATCCTGGTTTTGAGTTGGCTGATCCTGCTGATCCGCTACCCCGCTAAAGCCCTGCCCATTTCCCTCGCCGCCGTGCTCGGCCTGGGGCTGGTGGCCGCCTGGGTGCTCTGGCAGGAAGGCCGCGAGAATCGCGATCTCAGCCACCTGCAACTGCGCATCGACTATGCCCCGCAACGCTGCCCGGCCGACCGACCGCTGGCGCTCACCCTGCGCAACGGCAGCGATGCCACCTTGCAGTCGCTGCGTTGGCAAATCTCCGCCTACCGTCCCGGCGAAAACATCAATCTGGCCGAACGCCTCTACGAATCGCCGCGCTACAGCGGCCCCGGCGATCTGCTGCCCGGCGCCACCTGGGAAACCTGCCTGCCGCTACCGACGCTACGCAGCGGCTACCGCGCCAGCAGCCTGGAGTTTCGCGCGGAAGATCTGCAAGGCCGCTTCAGTCACTGACAGGCTGTTGAAAAACTACCTGCGTTGCCCCTCTGATAAAGAGAGGGGCGTTAAAAACAGGCTCGCCTGCCTCGCCTACGTTTTTTCAACGGCCTGTAAAACCACCCGCACAAGGATGCCCGCATGCCCCAGCCCAACGCCCTGATCACCGGATGCTCCAGCGGCATCGGCCGCGCTCTCGCCGAAGTCTTCCAGCAGGCCGGTTACCGGGTCTGGGCCAGCGCGCGTAAAGCCGAAGACCTGGCCGCCTTGCAGGCCGCGGGCTTCGACGCCGTGCAACTGG
>NZ_CAMPHN010000451.1 GCF_946885885.1 uncultured Pseudomonas sp. | reverse complement strand
ACCACCCTGCGAAGCGGGCGCCATTCTATGCAATCTATCGAGGCGATGCAATGCCCTCGCAAGGCATTAATTGATGTTGCAGCCCATTAAAGTCAGAAGCCAAACGCTGCAAGAGAAAATCATCCGCAAGCCGGCGACTTTCCGGCGCGACACGCACCCAATAACTACGCTGCGCACGCGGCAGCTCACGCATTGCCGGCTCATAACCTGCAGTACGCAATCGCTGCATGACACTTTCTGCAGAATCGCTACGCGGAAAGATCCCCAGCGAAATGCCATTCGCCAAGTCGCCCTCGGTGATGATGTAACTATCGATTCTACGAGCCTGCAACTCCCGCAACTGACGCAGGGACGCCTGGCGCGAGGCCAGAGGCGCCAAATACACCCAGTAATCGACGCCGCCGACGGCATCCACCGATTGCACGCGAGATCGAATGTCGAGACTCAACAATCGCTGCTCGACCACTCCAGCATCGGACTCCCGCTCAAAACCTCCGAGAAACAAGCACACAGCCTCCTGCTCCTGACTAGCCTGCACCGGGCGCCGCACAGGCGCTTGCGACTCGCTCAACAACCGAATATCACCCTTGTCGCCCTGCGCAACTGGGACAGGCTCGATTTCATTAACCCGTAATGGCGCTTGCTGCTGATGCCAAACGTAATAAAACAAGTTCAGCACTACGAGCAATAGAAATATCCAGCGCATATACCACCTCAACTCAGCGGGCAAGCGATTGCCAAGCCGATAAACACCAAATCGGGCATTACTCGAGCATCGGGCAGCTTATCGGCCACCAGGGCTGCATCGCCCCCAGTGAGAAAGACCGTAAAAGAATCCCCCAGATACTGTTGCGCCAAATTCAACTGGGTCTGCACGAAACCCTGCAGCATGAGTGCACAACCGCGCTCTACCGCCTCAGCCGTCGAGCGCCCCGGAGCCACATTATGTTGCGCCTGCTCGGCCACCAGATGGTCGTAGCGGATCCGCCGGGTGTGCGTACACAGCTGACTTCGCATAAGCGGCATTCCGGGGCAAATATATCCCCCGAGATGCGCACCACCCCTATCGACAAAATCAGCCGTGACCGCGGTGCCCAAATCAATCACCAAACAGGCACCACCCACCAACCGATAGGCGCCGACCAGAGCCAGCCATCGATCCAGCCCCAAGCGTTCATAAAACTCATAGCCATTGCGCACACCAGCCAACTCGACAGCGGGATGTGCGCGTACGCAATCTATCGCCAACGCCCCCGCCAGCAACTCCATCAGCTCCGCCGTCTCTTCATCCGTGCGCACACTGACCAGGCGACAAAAACGCAAAGGAAGAGCTTTACACTCAAGCGCCTGAATCAGCTCCTGGGCAGAACCCACGATACCGCCACAGCAAACCTGCGCGTCCGCCACATTGATCACGCGCCATTTTATAAAACTATTGCCGCAATCCAGCTCAAGAATCATTTTTCAACCTCAAGCTGAGCTCCCCACCACTGAAAACGCACTCCCGACCGGCGACACGCAAACGTATCGCTCCGGTAGAATCCACCCCCAAGACCTCACCCTCTAACGGCTGCGCCCCCGTGGTTAAGACCACCATCCGGCCCTGCCATAAATGATTTGCCTGCCACTCGTCCCTCAGCGCGGCGAACCCCTGCTCCTGATGCCGCTGCAAATATAAGGACATCTGCCGATTGAGGGCACATACCAGCGCATTGCGATCGACATAACGCTTCAGCTCGGCCCGCATGGAAGTCCAGGGCTGGCCAATTAGTGCGTCATCTATAACCAGCATGTTGACGTTGACCCCAATACCGATGACTACATGACAGACATCCGCAGGGTCACCCGATAGCTCGAGCAATATGCCTGCTATCTTGCGGCCATCGACCAGTACATCATTTGGCCACTTCAGCCCGGCTGAGACGACGCCTGCCTCTCTTAGTGCCTGCAACAGCGCCAGGCCCACCACAAGACTGAGACCTTCCAACTGACGCATTCCGCCTGTTACCCGTAGCACCAGGCTGTAATACAGATTCTCAGCGAACGGACTCGCCCAGGTTCGACCACGGCGACCACGCCCGGCACTCTGCTGCTCCGCCAGGATAAGAAAAGGCGCAGCATGCCCCTGATCCAGGCGCCGTAAAGCTTCTGCATTAGTCGAATCGACTGACGGCAAAACCTTAACGGGCCAAGCCTGACAAACGTCATCCGCAACCAGAGCAGACTCGCTCAATAACAGGAGCGGATTTTCCAGCCGATAACCTCGACCTCGAACCTTATGGATAGGTAGCCCCAAGTCCGCCTGCAGCGCCTGCAGCTGCTTCCAGATAGCGGACCTGCTAACCCCCAGGGCAGCGCCAAGCGCTTCACCCGAGTGAAAACGCCCATCCTGAAGAAGCCTCAACAATTGCAGCATGCGGTTCCAGTTCCCACCAAGCAATAAGGCACGCATGATAACGACGCACCTACCGACTGCCTATCGACGCCGGCCAAGATTTTCCTGCGCAAAGACAAACCCCCCATCCGTTTACACGGATGGGGGGTTTGGTTTTAGAAGCTT
>NZ_CAMPHN010000450.1 GCF_946885885.1 uncultured Pseudomonas sp. | reverse complement strand
TCGATCGCCGCGGCGTCGTATTGCAGCGGCCCGTCGAGCGGCAGGTCGGGAGCGAGCTGCTTGGCCAGGCGCGTGGCCTCGCGGACTTTCTCCACTTCCTCGCCGGTGCCCGAGTCGCCGGTGGAATAGCTGAGCATCGCCAACCGCGGCGGAATGCCGAACGCCTTGGCCGATGCCGCGCTTTGCAGGGCGATTTCCGCCAGCTCCGCCGCCGTCGGGTCGGGGTTGACCGCGCAATCGCCGTAGACCACCACCTGATCCGGCAGCAGCATGAAGAACACCGAGGAAACCAGCTTGTAACCCGGCGCGGTCTTGATCAGTTGCAGCGCCGGGCGAATGGTGTTGGCGGTGGTGTGGATGGCGCCGGAAACCAGGCCGTCGACCTCGTCCAGGGCCAGCATCATGGTGCCGAGCACCACGGTGTCCTCCAGTTGCGCGGCGGCCATGGGCGCATTCAGGCCCTTGCCTTTGCGCAGCTCGACCATGGGCTCGACGTAGCGCTCGCGAATCAGATCCGGGTCGAGAATTTCCAAGCCGTCGGGCAATTCGATGCCTTGCGCCCGGGCCACCGCGTGCACCTCGTCCGGTTTGGCCAGTAACACGCAGCGGGCGATGCCGCGGGCCTGGCAAATGGCGGCGGCCTTGACCGTACGCGGCTCGCTGCCTTCGGGCAGGACGATGCGCTTGTTCGCCGCCTTGGCCCGTTGCACCAGTTGGTAGCGGAACGCCGACGGCGACATGCGCAGCTCGCGCGGCGTGCCGCAGCGGGCGAACAGCCACTCATGGTCGATATGGCTGGCGACGAAATCGGCCACTTTGTCCGCGCGTTCCTTGTCGTCGACCGGGATCTCCTTGTTCAGCCGGTTGAGGTTGGTCGCCGTGTCGTAGGAACCGGTGCTCACGGTCATCACCGGCAGGCCGCTGTTCAGCGCGCCGCGGCACAGTTCGAGAATGCGCGGGTCGGGGGCGAAGTCGCTGCACAGCAGCAGGCCGGCCAGGGGCGTGCCGTTCATCGCGGCCAGGCTGGCGGAGAGGATGATGTCGTCGCGGTCGCCCGGGGTGACCACCAGGGTGCCGGGTTTGAGCAATTGCACGGTGTTGGCCACAGCACGGGCGCAGAGCACGATCTTGAGCATGCGCCGCTGTTCGTAATCGCCGGCGTTGAGCACCCGTGCACCGAGCAGGTCGGCGATGTCGCGGGTGCGCGGGGCGTTCAGTTCTTCCAGCCAGGGAATGCAGCCGAGCAGGCGGAAATCGCCATTCCTGAGCAGGGGCGAGAGCTCTCTGAGTCGCTCGGTGAATACCTCCAGACTGGTTTCGCTGCGGATTTTATTGAGAATCAGGCCCAGCACCTTCGGGTCTTTCGGTCCGCCGAACAGCTGCGCCTGGATTTCCACCCGGTCGCACAGTTCGTTGAGGCTGTCCTGCTCCGGCGCCGACACCAGGATCACCTCGGCATCCAGGCTCTTGGCCAGATGCAGGTTGATCCGTGCGGCATAGCTGGCCTGGCGGGTCGGCACCATGCCTTCGACTATGACCACGTCCTTATCGGCGGCGGCCTCGTGGTAAAGGCTGATGATCTGTTCGAGCAGTTCGTCCAGATGGCCGTCGCCGAGCATTCGCTCGACATGCGCTAGCGCCAGGGGTTTGGGCGAGTGCAGGCCATGGGTGCGGGCGATCAGCTCGCTGGAGCGCTCCGGCCCGGCATCGCCCTGATGCGGCTGCGCGATAGGCTTGAAGAAACCGACCTTGAGCCCGGTACGCGCCAGGGCGCCGACCAGGCCCAGGCTGATGGAGGTGAGGCCGACACCGAAACCGGTGGGGGCGATAAAAAAGGTGTGCATAAAATCTCCATTTCGTTACAGGCGTGCGCTACGAGTAGGTTGGCGCTGAGCGTAGCGAAGCCCAACGGGTGGCATTCGTCGCGCTAATTCAATGATCGAGTAGCGCGAGCGTATCCAGGGCGATTTGCCGTTCTTCGTTGGTCGGCACCACCAATATGCGTGGGTGGCCGTAGGCGTGAATCGGTCCGCTGACGCCACGAATATTGCGGGCGTTGGCCTCTTTGTCCAAGGCCAGGTTGAGTAGTTTCAGGTGGGCGACCGTCTTGCTGCGGATCAGCGGCGAGTTTTCGCCGATGCCGCCGGTGAAAATCAGCCCGTCGAGCTGGGGCAGGGCGCAGCTCATCGCGGCCAGGGACTTGGCCAGACGGTAGCAGAACACCTCGATGGCCAGAGTCGCGCCGGCGTGGCCCTGTTCGCGGGCCTGCTCCAGGCTGCGCATGTCGTTGGACAACCCGGAGAGGCCGAGCAGGCCGCTCTGTTTATTCAGCATCTCGTCGATCTGCTCCAGGTTCCAGCCCAGGGTGCGGGCCAGGTGGCTGTGCAGGTTGGGATCGACATCGCCGCTGCGGGTGCCCATCACCAGGCCTTCCAGCGGCGTCAGCCCCATGCTGGTGTCGCGGCTCTGACCGTTGACGATGGCGCAGGTCGAACAACCGTTGCCCAGGTGCGCGACCAGCCAACTGCTGTCGCCGATCGACAAGCCGGCCAGCTCGGCGGCGCGGTGGCTGACGAA
>NZ_CAMPHN010000449.1 GCF_946885885.1 uncultured Pseudomonas sp. | reverse complement strand
TAGGCCCAAGCGCTTAAAAAAGCATCACCCCGAATGGGTTGGGGCAGTTAAAGCCTATTTTTTCAACGGCCTGTTAGAGGCACGCTAGCCGACTCTGGTTGCATTGCATTGGCAGGCGAATGCAGTAGGCTGGGAGCCGTTGAGAACAACAATAGGCCGAGGCATGAACGCCGATATCAGTTTGCACCGTAAATTCGTTTCGCCGGAAATCGTCTTCGGCGCCGGCTGCCGGCACAGCGTCGGCAATTACGCCAGTAACTACGGCGCACGCAAGGTGTTGCTGGTGTCGGACCCCGGCGTGCTTGCCGCCGGTTGGGTCGCCGATGTCCAGGCCAGCTTGCAAGGGCAGGGGATCGAGCACTGCCTGTACACCCAGGTTTCGCCCAATCCGCGTTCCGAGGAGGTGATGAGCGGCGCCGAGATCTACCGCAGCCAGGGCTGCAACGCGATAGTCGCGGTCGGCGGCGGCAGCCCGATGGATTGCGCCAAGGGCATCGGCATCGCCGTGGCCCATGGTCGCAACATCATCGAGTTCGAGGGCGTCGATACCCTGCGCGTGCCGAGCCCGCCGCTGATTTTGATCCCGACCACGGCCGGTACCTCGGCCGATGTCTCGCAGTTCGTGATCATTTCCAACCAGGACGAGCGGATGAAGTTCTCCATCGTCAGCAAGGGCGCGGTGCCCGATGTGTCGCTGATCGATCCGGAAACCACCCTGAGCATGGACCCGTTCCTCTCCGCTTGCACCGGCATCGATGCCCTGGTGCATGCCATCGAAGCTTTCGTCTCCACCGGCGCCGGCGCCTTGACCGATTCCCATGCGTTGGAAGCGATGCGCCTGATCAACGGCAACCTGGTGGCGATGATCGCCAACCCGAACGATATCGCCCTGCGCGAGAAAATCATGCTCGGCAGCATGCAGGCCGGCCTGGCGTTCTCCAATGCGATCCTCGGCGCGGTGCATGCGATGTCCCACAGCCTGGGCGGCTTTCTCGATCTGCCCCATGGACTGTGCAACGCGGTGCTGGTCGAGCATGTGGTGGCATTCAATTACAACGCCTCGCCGGAGCGTTTCAGGATGGTCGCCGAAACCCTCGGTATCGACTGTCGCGGGCTCAACCATGCACAGATCCGCCCACGCCTGATCGAGCACCTGATCCGCTTCAAGCAGGCTGTGGGCTTCCACGAAACCCTCGGCCTGCATGGCGTCGGCACCAGCGACATTCCGTTCCTTTCGCGCAATGCCATGCAGGACCCGTGCATCCTCACCAATCCGCGGGATTCGACCCAGCGCGATGTCGAGGTCGTGTATGCAGAAGCCCTCTGACGACCAGCGTCAGGCGCTCAATGCGCTGCTTGGCCTGGGCGGCCATTCGGTACGCAAGAGCCATTACCCTGAGCTGTTGGCGCGTTTGGAAGAGCTGGAGGCCGAGCGCAATCGCTATAAATGGCTGTTCGAGCACGCGGTGCATGGCATCTTTCAGGCCAGCCTGCAGGACGGTATGCGCGCCGCCAACCCGGCGTTGGCGCGCATGCTCGGCTACGACGACCCGCAACAGGTGCTCTGGTCGATGAGCGACCTGCAGCATTTATTCGTCGGCGGTGTGGAAGAGTTGCAGCGGATTCGCCAGGTGCTGACCACCGAACCGGGGTTGTTCTGGTATGAGACCCAGTTGCGACGCCAGGATGGCAGCGTCATCGATGTATTGATGAACCTGCTGCTCAAGCCGGACGCCCAGGGCTTGTTCGAGGGCTTCGTCGCCGATATCACCGAACGCAAGCAGGCGCAGCAGCGCTTGCAGCAGCTCAACGACGAGCTCGAGCAGCGAGTAGGCGCACGCACCGCCGAGTTGCAGGACGTCAACCGCCATTTGCTGGAGCAGATCGTCGAGCGCAAACGTATCGAAGGGGCTCTGCGTGAGGCGCGCGACGCTGCCGAAGCCGCCAACCTGAGCAAGGACAAATACCTGGCGACCGCCAGCCACGACCTGCTGCAGCCGCTGAATGCCGCGCGGCTGTTGATCTCCACCCTGCGCGAACGCAGCTTGCCGGCGGCTGAGCACAACCTGGTCGAGCGCAGCCATCAGGCCCTGGAAGGCGCCGAGGATTTGCTCACTGATTTGCTGGACATTTCCAAGCTCGATCAGGCGGCGATCAAACCTGATATCGATGTGTACCGCCTGGAAGAATTGCTCGCGGCCCTGGCCTCGGAATTCCAACCGGTGGCCGCTGCCGAGGGGCTGAGCCTCAAGGTGCGCATCGCTTCCCATGCGATCAGCACGGACTTCCGTTTGCTCACGCGGATTTTGCGCAACTTCCTCAGCAATGCCTGCCGCTATACCGAGCAAGGCGGCATTCTGCTCGGCGCCCGCAAGCGCGGCGATTTTCTCGAGATCCAGGTCTGGGACAGCGGGCGCGGCATTCCCGAGGATCAACTGGAGCGGGTGTTCCTCGAGTTCAACCAACTGGATACCGGTCGCGCCGCGGAGCGCCGCGGGGTTGGGCTCGGCCTGGCGATCGTCGACCGCATCGCGCGCATGCTCGGTTATCCGGTCAAGGTCCGTTCGCAACCGGGGCGCGGCTCGGTGTTCAGCATCCGGG
>NZ_CAMPHN010000448.1 GCF_946885885.1 uncultured Pseudomonas sp. | reverse complement strand
CCACAACGCCGGGTTCGCCGGGGATCAATACCCACAGTTTTACCCTGCAGTCCGCACCGACCGAGTTCGCCGTCACCCGCTCATCGACCAACAATTCTACGGCTGTCGTATCGCCCGGCGGTATCAGTAACCAAGCGACCTTCGACAGCCAGTTCCCGACTTCGGGCATCGTCCTGCGTTTTACCAACGCCACCACCTACGAGGTTTATGCTCAGCCCGTCGGGCCTTCCAGCCCGGCCATCGCCACCGGCACCGCGGCCGGGCCTTACCCGTCGACCTTCACCGTGTTCGGCGCCGATTTCAGTATTTCCGCTCCCGCCACCGTGGCGGGGGGCGACGAGTTCGGCGTGCAGCCGCAATTCCAGGAACAGCGCAGCATCCTCAACACCATCAGCCGTCTGCGTCAGGCGCTGGAATCCTCGCCGACCTCGCCGGCGGGCAACCTGGCGATTCGCAACGAAGTGGCGATCGGCTTGACCAACCTCGACAACGGCCTGGGCAAGGTGCTCGAAGTGCAGACCGAAATCGGCGCGCGCTTGAACCTGATCGACACCACCGAGATCGACAACGAGGACGTCACCCTGGTCAACAAGTCGGTGCAGGCCGACCTGCGTGAGCTGGACTACGCCGAAGCCTTGTCGCGTCTGTCGTTCCAGAGCATCGTGCTGGAGGCGGCGCAGCAGAGCTACGTGAAGATCGCCGGGTTGAATTTGTTCAACCAATTGCGTTAGAGCCTCTCCCAAAGGCGCCGCGCGCGCCTTCCGCATCCCGCTGACGACTCGCGCCGAGTTGGCCGATTTCTTGCTGCTACCCTCATCAGTACGGCCTTTGGCCAAATCATTGACGTTTTCCCGTCGCCGCCGGGTGGGTTTCCAGGCGTGTCCGACGTGATCCCGCACATGAGGCTTTCATGGCAAGCGATCTGCAAGCAATCAAGGAACAGGCTTATCAGGCCTTCGCCGCGGGCGATTTCGCCGCTGCTTTGGCCCTGCTCGAACAGGTCAGGGCGGCCATCGGCCTCTATGCCGAATTGGCCAACGACCTGGCCGTGACCCATCACAAGCTGGGCGATACGCCGAGCGCCTTGCAGCTGTTTCGCCAGGCCCTGGCGCTGCAGGGCGAGGCCGAGCACCTGGTGGCCAACAACCTGCTCGGCATTCTCGAAGAGCAGCAGGGCGCGCAGCCGACTAAGCCGGCGGCGCAACAGCCGGCAGCCGCGGCCGCGCTGCGGGTTTATCCCTGCCCGGTGTGCAAGCAAGCGGATGCCAGCTTCGCCGCGATCCCTGAGTTTTACCGGGAAAACGCCCGCCGCCACGGTTTCGTGCATTACGGCCAGGGCGAGATGACCGCCCACGACAGCTACACCTGCAAGCGCTGCGGCGCCTCCGACCGCGAACGTCTGTACGTCTACTGGATGGAGCAGGAAGTCGCCGCCGGCCGTTTGCGCGAAGGCGCCAAGGTCATGCACTTCGCGCCGGAACAGGCGATGTCGCGGCTGATCCGCGGCAGCCGGTTGTTCGATTACGCCACCGCCGACCTGGCGATGAAGGGCGTGGACTATCAGGTCGACCTGATGGACATTCCGTTTGCCGACGGCACTTACGATTTCTTCATCTGCAGCCATGTGCTCGAACATGTGGCCGACGACGGCAAGGCGATTCGCGAGTTGCGTCGGATCACCCGGGACGGCGGCTGTGGCATTTTAATGGCGCCGATCATCGTCGGTATCGAACACACTCTCGAAGACCCCAGCGTTACCGACGAGGCTGGGCGCTGGCGTCTTTATGGACAGAACGATCACGTGCGGCTATACGCCCACGATGACTTCGTGCGCAAAATCGAGGACAACGGTTTCAGGGTCGACCAGTACGGCATCGACTATTTCGGCGCCGAGGTGTACGCGGCAATGGGCCTGAAGCCCAGCAGCATTCTTTATATTGCGCGCGCATAGCGGCACGGCAGGATCGCCGGGCGGATGGCCTACGCTGTTGGTAGGCGCCGGACGGCGGTCAACTTAATCGCAGCAGGCAGGGGTGAACTCCCGTGGAATCAGATTTCAAGGAATACCCGAAAACGCTCGCTCCCGATGACTTTTGGGGGCAGATAAAGCGTTCGGTCAATGGCCAGCCGGTTTCGGAAGAACAGATCCAGATGATAGTCGCGACCATCAAAGGCGCGTTGGCGTTTCAGCCCGAGGATCGCCTGCTGGATCTGGCCTGCGGCAATGGCGCGCTGTCGCGTTACTTCTTCGACGACTGTGCCGAAGTCTATGGCGTGGACTATTCCGAAGTGTTGATCGAGGTGGCCAAGCGCTATTTCGAACAACTGCCGCTACGTCGTTTCGATCTGGCCGACGTGGGCGAGTACATAGTCGCCGAGACCGACCCGGCGCGTTTCACCAAGGTGCTGTGCTACGGCAGCTTCCCGTATTTCCCCGAGGCCACCGCACGCCTGGTACTGACCACGCTGTGCCGCGATTACAGTCAGGTCGAGCGGGTGTTTATCGGCAACCTGCCGGACCTCGAGCGGTATCGGGATTTCTACACCGATGGCCGGGATCATTCCGCCGAGCTCAAGCATCACGATTCGAAAATCGGCATCTGGCGCAGC
>NZ_CAMPHN010000447.1 GCF_946885885.1 uncultured Pseudomonas sp. | reverse complement strand
CCTGCTCGTCCAACTGCGAGAGCAATCGCTTCAACTTGTCGAATTCATGCAGTTCGAAATAACCCGCGAGCAGATACAGCTCCGGGTTGCGGTCTGTCGCATCGGCTTTGCTCCGCAATTGAGCGTAGTTGTTTTCCACCGATTCGAGGGTTCCGCCGCTGGGCATGCTGCGCAGGCGCACCATCCCGGCCTTGACCTGGCCATCCGGGGCCGGAGTCTTGGCCAGCTGTTTGACCAGCACCCTGGGCAGCTGGCGCACCTGGGGTTGCAGCCCAGCATCCGCAGCCTTGGCACCACTGGCCAGCACCTGCAACTCGCCTGGCCCCTGCCAGAGCTGCTCTGTGCCGCTGGCAAAGAACACCAGCTGCAGCCGCACCGGCTCATCCAAGGTCAGCCGATCCCCTTCGTGCAGCTTGACGAAGGCCTGGAGCGGCGTCGCAGCGCTGGCCCCGGACGGGTGCAGTTCGGCTGTGCCGCTTAGCGCGGTCACCATCGCGACTTCGCTAGCCTGCGCGATGCCGGTAAACAGCAGCGCGGCGCAGAACCACAGGTGTCTAGTCATTTTCCCGACCCTCTTGTTGCAGTCCGATAATTTCGAATACCCGAATAGGTGCCTCGCGACCCTTTACCCGGATCACTTCGCTACGCCCACAGCGCACCGTCGCGCCCGTTGCGGCGATGCACTCGGCACTGGCCAGGATCGAGCAGCCCAACTCCTTGGTCATGCTTTCCAGCCGCGAAGCCAGATTCACCGTGTCGCCAATGGCGGTGAACTCCATGCGTACCGGCGAGCCTATGTTGCCCAATACCGCCTCGCCGCTATGCAGACCAATGCCGACCGCGAAGGGCGGTAAATCATGGGCGGGAAAGCGCTGCCGCATCCAACCGGCGAATTCCTGTGCCACCTTCTGCAAGGCTAGCGCAGCGCGGGCCGCGCGCAGGGCGTGATCAGGCACTGGCAGCGGCGAGCCGAATTCGACCATCACCGCATCGCCGATAAATTTGTCGATGCTGCCGCCTTCGGCCAGCAAGGGCTCGCAGGCGCGGGCGAAGTAGGCGTTGAGCATTTCCACCACCTCCTTGGCGCTCAGGCGTTCGCTGATGCTGGTGAAGTTACGAATATCGGAAAACAGCACTGTGACCTGCTGCGTCTGCCCGCCCAGCTCCGGGCGTTCACCGGACTTGAGCAGCGCCTCGACCACCTGATTGGAGACATACCGACCGAACATCTGCCGCAGGCGACTGCGCTCGCGTTCCTCGCCCGTCAGGCGCAGCCCCAATACACCAAGCAAACACAATGAGAGCGTTAGCCCCGCACTGCCCAGCGGCAGCAGCCAGCCATGGCGAAAAAACAGCTGGCCGAGCAACAGCAGCGCCACCACCGCGAGCAACCAGCCCGCCAGCGCCGCCCATACCGGCAGGCGCACAAAGCCACAAACCGCCAGGCCGCCCAGCAGCACCAGGGCGAGTGCCCGCCAAAACGGCGTTGGAGTTTGCAGCTGGGCGCCGCTTAGCAGCGCTTGCAGCACATTTGCGTGCACCTCCACGCCACTCATCAGCAGGCTGCGGCCACCGATGAATCCACTGCTGAAGGGGGTGAAATGGGCATCGTTCAAGCCCGCGGCGGTGGCGCCCAGCAGCACCAGCTTGCCGCGTAGCGCTTGCACCTGGGGATCGTCCAAGGCGTCCTCGGCCAGCAGCTGTTTCAAGGGAATGGGCGGGAAAGAGCCGGGTGGGCCGAGGTAGGGGATGACCTCGGCAGGCTGATCGCGTTGCAGTTCGCGGCCGCCCAAGCGCCAGCTGCTAGCCCGTACATCCTGGCCTGTGGCGCGTACCGCGAGTAACGCAGGCAGGCTCAACTGCGGCAACTCGTCCTGCAGTTGCGCGCGCGCCGCCGCGGCAACGGGCGCGATGCGGTAACGCCGCACCAGGCCATCGCCCTCGGCCAGCAAATCGGCCAGGCCGACATGGGGCAGTAGTTCGTAGTCGGGCAGTGCCAGCAGGTAATCGGGGCTCGGCAGCAGATAGTCGCTGACCTGTGCGCCACTGTTGGAACGGCTGGCCACCAGCAGCAACTGGCCGCTGCTCAATTGCTCACGAAACGCCCGATCATAGTCGCGCGTGCTCTGTCGCTGGGCGCCACCGAGTTTGCTCAGCCAGCGCTCGGGGCTGATGCTGTAAAGCATATCCAGCCCGACGAACGGCACCCCGACCTGACGCAGGCGTTCGACCGCCAGCGCCAGGCGGTCGGTCCAGAACAGCATGGGATCATCCGGATAGAGTGCCAGGCTCTCCTCGTCGATCGCCACTATGGCCACCTGCAGAGGTTCGTCGCGCCGCCCCTGCCACTGGAAATGCAAATCCTGCAGGCGGCGCTCGCCCCACTGCAGAAAGCCGCCGCGGCCAAGGCCTTCGGCCAAGCCGGCACTGAGCAGCACCAGCACCAGTAGTTTGAGCGGCAGACGCCACGTCCGCTTTATCACCATCGACAGCCTCCGCGCGCTTGCATCGCCAGCAGGAGCAGGCAACTCCGAACCACTCAAGGCATTTCGCCATGAGTAAGCCGGCCATCAACAAGCATAGGCATCCCCATAAACCCTGCGTGGCAAGATTTCCGGTTGCT
>NZ_CAMPHN010000446.1 GCF_946885885.1 uncultured Pseudomonas sp. | reverse complement strand
CCTATCGCCCGGCAGAACATGATCAGCCTGCCGACCCAGGCCAGCGAAGTGATCTATCGCGACTGGAAAGCGCTCGGCGCCCAGTACGTGCTGGTCGGCAATATGGTGCCCAGCGGCGGGCGTTTACAGGTGCAGTTCGCCCTGTTCAACGTGGCCACCGAGCAGCAGGTATTGACCGGCAGCGTCGGCGGTGGCGTCGATCAAATACGCGATATGGCGCACCATATCGCCGATCAGTCGTTCGAGAAGCTGACCGGGGTCAAGGGGGCGTTTTCCACCCGTTTGCTCTATGTGACCGCCGAGCGCTTTTCGGTCAATAACACCCGTTACACCCTGCAGCGCTCCGACTACGACGGCGCCCGCGCGGTGACCTTGCTGCAATCGCGCGAACCGATCCTGTCGCCATCCTTCGCCCCGGATGGCCGGCGTATCGCCTATGTCTCCTTCGAGCAGAAGCGCCCGCGGATTTTCGTGCAGCACGTCGATACCGGTCGCCGCGAGCAAATCACCAACTTCGAAGGTCTCAACGGTGCACCGGCCTGGTCGCCGGACGGCAATCGCCTGGCATTCGTGCTGTCCAAGGACGGCAATCCGGAAGTCTATGTGATGGACATGGGCAGCCGGCAACTGCGCCAGGTGACCAACCAGGGCTCGATCGATACTGAACCTTTCTGGGGGAAGGATGGTCAGACCCTGTATTTCACGTCCGACCGTTCGGGAAAACCACAAATCTACAAAACCAATATCAACAGCGGTGCAGTCGAGCGCGTGACCTTTGTCGGTAACTACAACGCCAACCCGAAACTGTCCGCCGATGAAAAAACGCTGGTGATGATCCATCGCCAGGACGGCTACACCGTGTTCAAGGTGGCTGCGATGGACCTGCAGCGCGGCAATTTGCGCATCTTGTCCGACACCAGTCTGGATGAGTCGCCCACTGTTGCGCCTAATGGCACCATGGTAATCTACGCCACCCGCCAGCAGGGGCGGGGAGTCTTGATGTTAGCGTCCACCAACGGTCGCATTAGGCTCCCTCTTCCTACCGCTCAAGGCGAAGTTCGAGAGCCTTCCTGGTCCCCCTTCCTGAACTGATGCGGCCGTACACATAACTGTTTGATCTGCTTTTGCAACACTGCTTTAACACACTGGGGTTCACTAGGAGTTACACGATGGAAATGCTGAAATTTGGTAAGTTTGCTGCTCTGGCTTTGGCTCTGGCCGTAGCTGCTGGTTGTTCGTCCAAGGGCGGCGACGCTGCTGGCGAAGGCGCAACCGATCCTAACGCTGGTTACGGTGCCAACACTGGCGACGTCGATGGCAGCCTGAGCGAAGAAGCGGCTCTGCGCGCTATCACCACTTTCTACTTCGAATACGACAGCTCGGATCTGAAGCCGGAAGCCATGCGCGCTCTGGACGTTCACGCCAAAGACCTGAAAGGCAACGGCGCTCGCGTCGTTCTGGAAGGCCACGCTGACGAGCGCGGTACCCGTGAATACAACATGGCTCTGGGCGAGCGTCGCTCCAAAGCCGTTCAGCGCTACCTGGTGCTGCAGGGCGTTTCCCCGGCTCAGCTGGAAGTGGTTTCCTACGGTGAAGAGCGTGCGATTGCCACTGGCAACGACGAGCAATCCTGGGCGCAAAACCGCCGCGTCGAACTGCGTAAGTAATTCGATATGCGTACCTGCCGCCGTGCTTTGACCATTTTGGCGCTCAGCCTGCCGTTCGCGGCCTGGGCTGAGGTTCCCGTGGTGGATAACAATGCCGAATATGGCGGTTACCCACCTGCTGGTTACGGCACGTCCGGCGCCTACGTCGGGGGAGGGGCCACGGCCCCTGCCTCGGCGCAAGGCATGCTGTTCAACCAGCTGCAGCAGATGCAGCAGGAAATCGCGCAATTGCGCGGCATGCTCGAAGAGCAGCAAAACGAGATTCAGCGTTTGAAGCAAGAGAGCCTGGAGCGTTATCAGGAGCTCGATCGACGCGTGAGTGGTAGCGCAGCCGGTGCTGCGGCCAACCAGAATTCCCCAGCCGATGGCGCTATCGATGCCAGCGGTGCGCCGACCCCGCCCGTGGGTCAGGCGCAAACTGCGGCCAGCAATGAGCCGGCCGATCCCGCCAAGGAAAAATTGTTCTACGAAGCGGCCTTCGATCTGATCAAGGCGAAGGACTTCGATAAGGCCAATCAGGCCTTTAGCGCTTTCCTGCGTAAGTACCCGAATAGTCAATACGCCGGCAATGCCCAGTATTGGTTGGGCGAAGTGAACCTGGCGCAGGGCAACCTGCAAGGCGCCGGTCAGGCTTTTGCCAAGGTCAGCCAGGCGTATCCGAGCCATGCCAAGGTGCCCGATTCGTTGTTCAAGCTCGCCGATGTCGAGCAGCGCTTGGGCAATACCGACAAGGCCAAAGGCATCCTCCAGCAAGTGGTCGCCCAGTATCCGGGTAGCTCAGCCGCACAATTGGCGCAACGGGACTTGCAGCGCTTGCCATAGGGAAGAGCAGCTATAAGCCTCAAGCCATAAGCTGCAAGTAGGAGCTAGAAAAAGCCTTGTCGGTGTCTGGGCGGGCGCCATCCTGATTCGCTTGCAGCTTGCAGCTTGCAGCTTGCAGCTTGCAGCTTGCAGCTTGC
>NZ_CAMPHN010000445.1 GCF_946885885.1 uncultured Pseudomonas sp. | reverse complement strand
CCCGCGGCCATGCACTTCTCCCGGTCGCCCTTCATCGCATGGGCGGTCAGGGCAACGATCGGGATGCTGCATCGATGTTCCTGCTTGAGCAGCCGAATAGCGGTATAGCCGTCCATATTGGGCATGGCGATGTCCATCAGGATCAGATCGAAGAGCGCATCCCGATAGCGGGCTATCGCTTCGATACCGTCCTTGGCGGCGGTGACCTCAAGCCCCGCCTCATCGAGCAGCGCGGTCAGGGCGTAGACGTTGCGCACATCGTCGTCCACCAGCAGCACGCGGTGCCCGCTCAATGCGGGCTCGGCCCGATTGACGGGAAGCACCGCGCCCTGGTCGAGATCGCGCACGCTGCCAAGAAAGCCTTGCACGGCGAGACTCAACGCCTGCAGATCCTCGCCCTGCTTGCGCACCACCACCGCGCTGTAGCGCCTGAGACGTTGCAGATTCTGCCGGGTGATATCCACCCCGGTATTGATCACCACCCGGGTGCCCTCCAGCGGACGCTGCCGGTCGAGCGCCTCGAGCAGCTCGAAGCCGTCCTGATCGTGCAGATCGAGATCGATCACCAGGGCGACGAATTGCCGTTCGGCATAAGCCATACGTGCCTGCTCCGCAGTCGCGCAGGCCACCACATCGAAGCCCAGTTGCTGCAGGTAGCCACGGTAATACTCGCGTTCGGTGGCGACGCCCTCGACCAGCAGCAGCGAAGGAAGCGGGACCGAATCGGCCTGCTGCAAATCGCGAAAGATCCGTTCGAGTTCCTCCCGGGCAACCGGCTTGACCAGGTAGCGGGTGCTGTCCCCGTTCCAATTGGCCGGTTGCGGCACGCAGGAGATGATGTGCACCGGAGTGACCCGATGGCTGATCTGGCTACGCAGGCGGCGAAACAATTGCCAACCGCTGATATCCGGCAACAGGATGTCGAGGATCACCGCACTGAAGCGCTCCTTCTGCAGCAGGTCGAGCGCCTGTACGCCGCTACGACAATGCACGCAGGAGAAACCGTGAGCCTGGGCCTCGTCGACGATCACTGCGGCGAAATTGGCATCGTCTTCGACGATCAGCACCGCCGGTCCCGCACCGCTGCGCTGCGGCCCTTCGTCATTGCCAGCGTCGATCGGCTCGCCGAGCCCCTGCACCGGCAAGCGCACGGTAAAGCAGGAACCCTGCCCCGGCGTGCTCTCCAGACCGACTTCGCCGCCAAGGGCCTGCACCAGCTTACGGGTGATCGCCAAGCCCAATCCGGTCCCGCCGAAACGGCGGCTGGTCGAACCATCGATCTGCTGAAACGCCTGAAAAATCTGCTCGTGCTGATCGGCGGCGATGCCGATGCCGCTGTCGCGCACGATAAAACTCAGTTGCTCGCCGCCGTCGGCACGGCCATGGGGCTCGTAGGCGATCGTCAGGCTCACCTCGCCCTGCTCGGTGAACTTCAACGAGTTGGAAAGCAGGTTGCGCAGAATCTGGTGCAAGCGCACACGGTCGCTGTTGATCACATGCGGCACCCCGGGCTCCAGTTGCGTACGTAAATACAGGCCCTTCAGTTCGGCCATGGGGCGCATGCTCGAATCCAGCTCCGCCAGCAGTTCATGCATGCGCAGCGGTTCCAGCTTGACTTGCATGCGCCCGGACTCGACCTTGGCCAGATCGAGCACGCTATTGATCAACTGCAACAGGTCGCTACCGGCGCGGTGCACGATATCGGCATGCTTGGCCTGTTTGGCGGTGAGGTTGCCGGCGCTGTTCTGGCGCAGCTGGTCGCTGAGGATCAGGATGCTGTTGAGCGGTGTGCGCAGCTCATGGGACATGTTGGCGAGAAACTCGGATTTGTAGCGGTTGGCCAATACCAACTGCTCGGCCTGATCGCGCAGCCGTTGCTCGGCGGCTTTGCGCTCGCTGATATCGATGATCACCGCCTGCACCAGGGTGTCGTCGCCACTGCGGATCGGCGACAAACCGACCTCCAGGGGAATCAGCCGACCGTCGCGATGCTGGCCGAACAGATCGCGGTTGCTGCCCATGCGCCGCGGCTCGGGGTTGTCCTGATAACCGCGGCGGAAGGACACGTGGTTATGCCGTAGGTCCTTGGGTAGCAACATTTCCACCGACTGGCCGAACAGCTCCTGGCGCGAGTAACCGAACAATTGCTCGGCCTGCTGATTGACCATGGCGATCTGCCCGCGGCTGTCGACCAATACGATGGCATTGGGCGAAGCCTCGACCACCAGGCGAAAACGCTGCTCGGCCGCCTTGCGCTCGCTGATGTCGATGATCACCGCCTGCACCCAGCGCTCCTGGCCGCTGCGCAACGGCGACAGGCCGACCTCCAACGGGATCAGCCGACCGTCGCGGTGCTGGCCGAACAATTCGCGGTTGTTGCCCATGCGCCGCGGCTCGGGGTTCTCCTGATAGCCGCGACGCAGGCCGATATGCCCTTCGCGCTGGTCCCCGGGCAGCAACTTCTCCACCGGCTGGTGCAGCAACTCCTGGCGCTCGTAGCCGAACATCTGCTCGGTTTGCCGGTTGACCATGACGATCAACCCGCTGCTATCGACCAATACGATGGCATTGGGCGAGGCCTCGACCACCAGACGGAAGCGCTCCTCGGCCCCCTTGCGCGCCCTCAGGTCGATCA
>NZ_CAMPHN010000444.1 GCF_946885885.1 uncultured Pseudomonas sp. | reverse complement strand
GCTTGAGCTGTTCCTCGCGGCCGTACCAGATGCTGTGCACCTCGGCGATGCCGCGGATCGCCGCCTCCAGGTGCGCCGGGCTCCAGCCACGGGTGTCGTCGGCGCTGTCCATCAGCTCCAGACCTTCGAGCAGCTCCTCGATGATCACGTAGGCCTCGCGTCCGTGGTCCTCGACCACGCCATAGACGCGGGGCGCGTTGCGGGTGAAACGCGGGTCGCGCTGGCTCATCACCGCCAGCTCGCGGATATGGCAGCCCTTGAAGCCGAGCTGTTCGCGGTATTGGTTGAATACCTGGGCCAGGCGCGTATCGCACATATTGGCGATGCTGTTGAGCATGATGATGACTTCGCCATCCAGGGGCTTGATCTTGACCATGACCCGTACATCGCCATCGTCGCTCTTGAGGGTGAAGGGGAAGTGCCCCAGCAATTTGCTGACCTTGTGTGCGGTCAGCTCGGTGATGATGCTGGAGCCGTGGCTGGCGAATTGCAGGGGTTCCACGGCATAGGGCCGCAGATCGCATAGACCGCTGTCGACCAGGGCCTTGACGAAGAACGGGGTATCCAGGTCGACGAGCTTCAGGTAATTGACCGGGCGGTTACGCCCCAGGCGCTCATGGGCGCGGGCGAACTGGTCGGCGGCGATAGCGGCCAGGGTCGACAGGTCCAGAGCCAGGCTGTAGCCGACGATCACCTCGGCCAGCTTGCGCGCCTTGCCGGCGCCGGCACAGCCGATCAGCTCCAGGCATTCGCGCTGTTGCGGCAGATTGGTGCCACCGCCGACGGTACCGATGACCAGCGAGGGCATGGTCAGAATGCAGTACACATCGCCCTCTTCGTTGAGCTCCAGGTGCAATTGGGCCAGGGCCGACTCGTGCACGCAGGCGATGTCCTGACCGAGGGCGGTGAACATCGCGGCCACCACATTGGCGACGTTGATATTGAAACCGATCATGCCGGCCGCGATGGAGCCGGTGATGAAGTTGCGGTGGGCGGTGACCAACTGCTTGGCGCTGACCTTGAGCACCCGCTGGCAAATCTCGTCGCTCAGCACCGCCTCGGCCATCACCCGCATACCACGGCCCTTGAGAAAGGACTGGTAGGTGACCTTCTTGTCGTTGGACAGGTTGGCCTCGACCATGAAGTCCAGCACGTCGAGGTCCTCGAAGCGTTGCAGCTGCTCGAGGATCCATTGGCAGGCCTGCCAGGTGCAGGAGGTGGTCATGTTCTGCCCGGCCGCATCGCCGGTTTCGTAGATGAAATGCACATGCACGTTGCGGCCGATGACCTGGGCCTGGACTTCCGTCAGCTTGGCGAAGTTGGAGAACTTGCGCACCTCACGGGCCAGTTCCTGGCTCTGCTCCTGCACCCACTCGGCGAAGAACAACGCCTGGCGCATGCAGCCGAAGGCGAACAACGGCACGCGCATCATGCGCTGGCCGATCACCCGGGTGGTCACCCCGCCGGAGCGCGACAGGGCGAGGGCGCCGCGGGTGGCCGAGGCCAGCAGGGCGCCTTCGGAAGTGGCCAGCGGCGCATAGAACAGGCCGTGGGCATGCTCGCCCTTGACATGCAGCGGACCGGCCAGGCCTACGGGCACTTCCACCGTGCCGATAAAAGCCTCGATATTGCTGACCAGCTTTTGCGCATCGAGACGGGTTTGTGCGACCTCGTTCAGCTGTGCGCCGGTCTGCTCGCGGGCGAAGGCCAGGCGCTCCTGACGGGCCTGCTCGGTGTACAGACCGCGGGCCGGCACCTTGGGCAGGCTCAGCTCGTCGTAGACCACTTCGACGCCATGGGGCTGCATGCGCATGAGGTAGCTGAGTTCCCAGAGACGCTGGGTGGTGCTCGCGCAACCGTCGCTGGACAGCAGCAGGTGCGGGCCATCGGTGGTCTCGTGGATATGCTCCAGACGCATATTGGGCAGTACGAAGTCCTGGCCCAGGACATGCAACTGCAGATCTTTCAGGGTGCTGCCCAGGACGGGCAATTGGCTATCCGTCGACACCCGTGCCCAGAGGTGGTCTTTGGATACTTCCAGAGGCGTCAGCAGACTCAGCGAGGGTTGCACCACCAGCGGCAGGCAAATGTGGAGGTTCTCGCTGAAGGACACGCGTTGCGCATCGTTTTGGCTTGTGAGTCGCATGTTCTGTTCCTCAGATTAGAGATAAAGTCAGGCCGCGTTCGAGCACCGCAACGGCGATCAACACGGCATAACCGGCCAGCATGGCCAGGGCGACGAATGCTTCGTTCTTGCCGCGCAGGGCCGCCGAGGGCGCGCGGATAAAGGCGATCAGCCGATGCACGGCCAGACCGTAGAAAATCAGCAACAGAAGGACCGCCCAGATCGGCAGGCGATCGAACAGCAGGTCGATCAGCCACAGCTGATTGGCGACCATGGCCGTGACCAGCACCAGTACCAGCACCGCCGAACCGCGGGTGCCGAAGATGCGCGAGTAGGAATCGATGCTCTCGCGTTCCTCCTCCGGGCCTTTGGTTTTGCGGGTGATCTCGAAGCAGAAACCACTGATGAAGGCCAGGCCCATCATGCTCAGCAAGGCCGGGGTCAGGGCGGCGCCGGGCAGCGCCAGATTGGCCAGCCACCAGACCACCAGGGGCATCACCAGCATGTGCGACAGGGCGTACCAGGTCAGGTGCCGATTGAGCCA
>NZ_CAMPHN010000443.1 GCF_946885885.1 uncultured Pseudomonas sp. | reverse complement strand
CCACCGGAGGAACCGCCGCCGGAAGAACCACCGGAAGACGACGAGGAACTCGCCGGCGCCGTGGCCGAGCTGGCCGCCGCCGCGCCCAGGCCCGCGGCCAGACGACTGGAAAACGCCTGCGGGTCGCTGAACGCCTGCTTGCTGCGGTACCAGTCGGGGCGGTAATCGCGGCTCTGCGAGGCGTCGATCAGACCGCTATGCAAGGCCTCGCTGAAGCGCGCGCTCCATTGCTGCTCGACCCCCAGGGCCATGGCGTAGGGCAGATGCTGCTCATACAAGGCGATACTCATCGCCGGGGCATTGCCGGCAAGTGCCAGGCTGTCGCTTTCGGCCAGCGTCAGGTACTCGCGGTAGCCTTCGATATGATCGAGCAGCTTGCGCCCGTGCACCGTCGGCGCCTCCAGCCAGCCACGGAACAGCACGCAAACCAGCAGCAAGGCCAACACCAGCCAGAAATTCAGCGGCGCGACCACGGTGCCCATGATCGCCAGGGCGCCCAGGCCAACGCCGCCGAAGATCACGCCGAAAAGCATAAATAGCCAGGTATCTGCGCCGAACGTGCGGGCAAATATGCGCCGCAGGCCCATCACCGCGGCGAATAGGCCAGGTGCGCCGAAGGCGAACATAAACAGCAAGGCGACGGCCACCAGCTCGAAATCCGCCGTACTGTTCAGGCCCAGCAGTTGCGTGGCCAGGATCGCCACGAAGGTGGCCGCGACGCCCCACCACCAGATGCCGCGATTGAAGCGGAAACAAGCGGCGCGCTGCTCCGTTTCCAGGGTATCGCTCAAGGCCTTGACCGCTTCGCCCAGGCGCGGCTGGAAGCCTGTGCCGATTTGCAGCTGCGAGGTCTTACCGCCCTCGAACAATGCCTCCAGCACGGCCTTTTCGCCATTCGACAGCGGCTCGCCGCCGGGGCCGGGTTCGAGCAGAAACGCCTTGGCGCCCTGGCCATCCTTGAGCACGATGGCGCGCTTGATCGCCATGCTGGTCAGGGCCACGGTCAGGGCCTGGACGGCGCTGTACGCAGCGCCCCAGCCCCGATTCGAGACATAGCCGAGGGCGGCCGCAGACAGTCCCTTGGGACCTTCGAACCGGGCGATGATCAGGCCCTTGCGCGGATCGCGCCCGACCCGCAACCAGTGCCACAGGTAAAACAGCAACAGGCCCAACAGCGCGGCGATACCAACCGCCGTGCCGGGGTTGTCCAGCAGCAGCCAGACGAAGCGGTCGAAGCCGTCCGGTTGCGGCAGCAGGCCCGCGGGCCAGGCGATCGCCACGGTAAAGCCTTCGCCGGGGAGTAATTCGCGGGTCGTCGCCAGGCTCAATTGGTTGCCCTGTTGCTCGAGCAACCGATAGTCCTTGCCCTGCTCACCGCGGTAGCCGGTATAAGCTTCGACCGCATGGGCTTCGGCGCCCTCGGGCAAAATCACGCGGATGCTCGCGCGCTCGATGGGAAACTGCCAATCGTTGCCGGTGACGTTCCAATACAGCTCGTCCTCGCCGTCGCGCTGCAACAGCTGCCGGCTGCTGCGGTAGCGCACCAGGTATTGATAGCGACCGGGGTCGAGCAGGTAGTCGGGGTTACCGATGTAGATGCGCTGCACCGCATCCACCGCCTCGCTGAAATAGGGCTCGCGACGGCCGTCGCGCTGCACCTCGAGCAGTTCGAAGCCGACCTTCTGGTTGAGCATCCAGCGATTGATCGAACGCAGCGGAAAGTCGCGATAAATCCCGCGTTTGATCGCCTCGCCGGTGGCCCATACGCGGATCTGTTCGGTCACCAGCAGGCTGCCGTCCGCCTCGACGACCAGCTCCACGGCGAAGTCCTCGATACGCTCGCGTTCCGCCGCGCCGACCTCCGCCGCACCCAGCAGTCCGATCAACAACAGGCAACGCATCAGCCCATTCGCCATGCTCAAAGCTCCACTTTCGGGGATAGCCCTTCGCGGGCATCGCCCAGGGCAAAATAGGGCGCGCTGGCGAAGCCGAATAGCCGCGCCACCAGGTTGCTCGGGATCGACTCGACCCACACGTTGAGTTCGCGCACCGCGCCGTTGTAGTAACGACGGGCCATCTGGATCTGCTCTTCGAGTTCGCTGAGGCTTTTTTGCAGAGCCAAGAAGTTGCTGTCTGCCTTCAACTGCGGATAGCTCTCGGCCAGGGCGAACACCCGCAGCAAGGCGTTGGATAAGTGGCCCTCGGCCAGGCCGCGCTGATCCGCGCGGTCGGCTTCATGGGCGCTGACGTTGGCGCGCTCCTGCACCAGCGCTTCCAGGGTGTCGCGCTCGTGGGCGGTATACAGCTTTAGACAGGCCACCAGATTCGGCACCAGGCTGGCACGCCGCTTGAGTTGCACGTCGATACCGCTCCACGCCTCGGCGACCCGCTCGCGGTTGAACACCAGACGGTTGTAGCAATACACAGTGGCCACTGCCACCGTCAGCAGCACGCCACCAACCACCCAGCCCGTGTCGATTCCAACCATGCGCAATGCTCCCCATGCGTCCGTGCGCCACTATCGGGCCACCCTATACGAGGCGGACAACCCGTTCCAGCGCAATGACCTGCTACCCCGAAGCGGTCGGTGTCTATATCTGAAGAGATATATTCAAGCACCCGACCGACATGGCAGTGTGCGCGAGTCGCAGAATTTTGCCGTACGGATGGA
>NZ_CAMPHN010000442.1 GCF_946885885.1 uncultured Pseudomonas sp. | reverse complement strand
CGCGCGCAACCGGACATCGGCGCCATGCAAGAGGCGATTGTCGAGCACCTGCTCGGGCTGTTCCGGCGTACCTGAGCGATCCGGCCCTCTTGGCGCAACGCCATGCGGGTGGCCATTAAATAGACATCTAACGGGTGCATGCTCGGTAAAACGACCGTGCCGCCACTCTCGAACGGGCGGTTTTGGGCGCCTGATTCGTCTTCAGGCCTGCGCTTCGGATGGGCGCCGAGCTTGTCGCAATGCGCCGTCAACGGTCGATTATTGGTTAAAATTTCCACAATTCGCTTTCGATATGCGCCGGTTGTCGGCACAATTCGCCTCCACTTTTTGGGGAGGGGGTCAGTTTGGCTGATTTCCTGCCGGCAGAACGGGCACGGGCATATAGATGATCAAGACGCCGTATTACCTCATCGACAAACAGAAGCTGCTGGTCAACCTGCAGAAAATCGCCTACGTACGCGAACAATCCGGCGCCAAAGCGCTGCTGGCCCTCAAGTGCTTCGCCACCTGGTCGGTGTTCGATCTGATGCAGCAGTACATGGACGGCACCACTTCCAGCTCCTTGTATGAGTTGAAGCTCGGCCGGCAGAAGTTCGCCGGCGAGACCCATGCCTACAGCGTGGCCTGGGCCGACGATGAGATCGACGAGATGCTCGCCAACTGCGACAAGATCATCTTCAACTCGATCGGTCAGCTCGAACGCTTCGCCGAGGCTTCCGCCGGCAAGGTGCGCGGTCTGCGGGTCAACCCGCAGGTGAGCAGTTCCGATTACCTGCTGGCCGACCCGGCACGCCCGTTCAGCCGTCTGGGCGAGTGGGACCCGGAGAAGATCGCCGCGGTGATGGATAAGATCTCCGGCTTCATGTTCCACAACAACTGCGAGAACGGCAGCTTCGAGCTGTTCGACCAGATGCTCGGCACCATCGAAGAGCGTTTCGGTCATCTGCTGCATCAGGTGCAGTGGGTCAGCCTGGGCGGTGGTATTCACTTCACCGGCGAAGGCTATCCGCTGGACCGCTTCTGCGCGCGTTTGAAGGCCTTCGCCGATACCTACGGCGTGCAGGTCTACCTGGAACCGGGCGAGGCCGCGATCACCCTGAGCTCCTCCCTGGAAGTCACGGTGCTCGACACCCTGTTCAATGGTAAAAATCTGGCCGTGGTCGACAGCTCCATCGAAGCGCACATGCTCGATCTGTTGATCTACCGGCTCAACGCCAAGATGGCGCCCTGCGACGGCGAGCACAGCTACATGGTGTGCGGCAAATCCTGCCTGGCCGGCGACATCTTCGGCGAGTACCAATTCGATCGTCCGCTGGCCATCGGCGATCGTTTGTCGTTCATCGACGCGGCAGGCTACACCATGGTCAAGAAGAACTGGTTCAACGGCCTGAAAATGCCGGCAATCGCAGTACGACAGCTCGACGGCAGCGTCGAGGTGGTTCGTGAATTTGGCTTTGACGACTACCTGTCCAGTCTCTCCTGAGACGGGCGGAGAAGGAGATAAATTGAAGAAGAATGTTCTTATCATTGGTGCAGGAGGTGTCGCCAAGGTGGTGGCCCACAAGTGCGCGCAGCACAACGACGAACTCGGTCGTATTGCTATCGCGTCGCGCAACATCTCCAAATGCCAGGCCATCATCGACAGCGTCCAGGCCAAAGGCAGCCTCAAGCAGCCGGCCGACATCAAGGCTTACGCCCTGAATGCGCTGGATATAGAAGCGACCAAGAAGCTGATCCGCGAGACCGAATCGCAGATCGTCATCAACGTGGGTTCGGCCTTCCTCAACATGTCGGTGCTGCGTGCCTGCATGGATACCGGCGCCGCCTACCTCGATACCGCCATCCACGAAGAACCGGGCAAGGTCTGCGAAACGCCGCCTTGGTACGGCAACTACGAGTGGAAACAACTGGCCGAGTGCCAGGAAAAAGGCGTGACCGCCATCCTCGGCGTCGGTTTCGATCCGGGCGTGGTCAATGCCTATGCCGCATTGGCGCAACAGCAGTACTTCGACAGCATCGAGTCGATCGACATCCTCGACGTCAACGCCGGTTCCCACGGCAAGTACTTCGCCACCAATTTCGATCCGGAAATCAATTTCCGCGAATTCACCGGACAAGTCTGGAGCTGGCAGAACAGCCAGTGGACCAGCAATAAAATGTTCGAAGTCAAACGCACCGACGACCTGCCCGTGGTCGGCGAACAGAATTTGTACCTGACCGGGCATGACGAAGTGCATTCCCTGTCCAAACACCTGAACGTGCCCAACGTGCGCTTCTGGATGAGCTTCGGCGAGCACTACATCAATGTGTTCACCGTACTGAAAAACCTTGGCCTGCTTTCCGAGCAGCCGGTGAAAACCGCCGAAGGCCTCGAAGTGGTGCCGCTGAAAGTGGTCAAGGCCGTATTGCCTGACCCCGCCTCGTTGGCGCCGGGCTACAGCGGCAAGACCTGCATCGGCGACTTGGTCAAGGGCAGCAAGGACGGAAAGCCGGCCGAGTTGTTCATCTATAACGTCGCCGACCACGAAGAAGCCTTCGCCGAGACCGACAGCCAGGGCATCTCCTACACCGCAGGCGTACCGCCAGTCGCCGCCGCGCTGCTGGTCGCCCGTGGCGATTGGGATGTCGGCCACATGGCCAACGTCGAACAGCTGCCGGCCGAGCCGTTTCTCAA
>NZ_CAMPHN010000441.1 GCF_946885885.1 uncultured Pseudomonas sp. | reverse complement strand
CGTTCGCTTCGCTCACTGGGACGGGCTAAAGCCCGCCCCTTAACCAAACGTTAGGGCTCAGGAGGCTAATGTGGGTGAAACCGCTCAAGAACAGTTCGCTTTTATCGCCTCCATTTGCGATGGATTTTGCGCTGGGTTGAACAAAATCACAGGTAACTTCGAATTCTGCGGCCAAGATAGCTATGAGGTACTAACCATTGTCTTTGGCAATGACTTTACGGAATCACAGCTTCGTGAGGCGACAGAGAGAGAGTATGAGCAACTGGCTGAAGCAGTAAGGGAAGAGCTGGAGCTTTCAAGTTTCAATAGCTCGGCGGCTGCCACTACGCTTCAAGGCGCTCTTGAGCAGTGGTCGGGGTACTGAGCCCTAACAAATGGTTCAAACCGTTCGCTTCGCTCTCTGGGACGGGCTAAAGCCCGCCCCTTAACCAAACGTTAGGTTTCATCATGCACGCACTCGCTCATCTAGAACGCATATTCGCGTCGAGGGCACACTCCATTGGCTCTGAACATTTTTTGTTCAACGGCTCTCTATTGGCGCAATCGGATGGCCGCTCTGCGCTTGAGCATCATCTCGGCTACACAATCCCCGATGAAGTCGCTAACTTCATAAGTATTTTTGGTGGCACCGAACTGTTCGTTGATTGCTTTGGTCTTGGTATAAAAATCTTACCCTTCAAAAAAATATATGAAACGAATATAGGCATGGAGGAAATTAAGGAGCAGTTTTTCCCGAAGTACGTGATATTTGGTTTTGATTCAACTGATGACATGCTCTGCCTATACTGTCATGACAATAATGTACATTTCGGCGTTTTGGATCATGAAGCGTGGGGGGAACCTGACATCTGGGCGAGTGAAGCAATGATGTTCGTAAAATTCTCTAATTGGTTGGAGTTTCTGGTTGAGACCGGGGAAACAATTCCTCCGTCAGCACTGAGATATGAAACCTAACAACTGGTTCAAACCGTTCGCTTCGCTCACTGGGACGGGCTAAAGCCCGCCCCTTAACCAAACGTTATGCATTAAAAGGAAATAATGATGTCGTCTAGCAGTATCTCCAAAATCAGAAATGGATTCCTAATTGGCGTCGGATTCATATTACCAATCGCATTAGGAGTCTGGGCAGGTGACAAGCTAGTCAACTACTCGGGTGACAGCGAAAACTACGAAATTGACGAATATTCTGACTTCTCTGAAATTACAACCGATTACGCAGAGCTAATTACAGTAGAAAAATTCTCAGACAAGAGCAAGGATGGAAAAATTAACATCCTAGGCTCCGTAATCAACAAAGGAAAAGTGTCTGTAGGCTCAATAAAGCTTGAGGCAGAGTTCTTCAATAATGAAGGCGAGTTTGTGCAGGAGCAATCCACCTACATCAGCAAGAAGCTAGAGCCAAATGAGTCGGAAAATTTCCAGATCTCTTGCACCTGTAAAGGCCAGCTTCTGCCAGATTACAAAAAGGTTACAGTGCGGGTTGTAAGCGCTCACAGTTTTTAACGCATAACAAATGGTTCAAGTCGTTCGCTTCGCTCACTGCGGGACCGGCTAAAGCCGGCCCCTTAACCAAACGTTATGAGCCTCATTCATGAAGAAACTCCGTGCACTGCTTCTCTCCCTTTTACCTCTGAGTGGATATGCCATGGCAAGCGATGAGAAGACTGAGCCATACATTCCTAATGATGAGCTAGTGAATTTCATCCTTGAAGAAGTATCGAAAGATATACCTAATCCTTGGTACTCGGCACGCATGGTTGCCACAATTAAACAAGCTAAGGATGGTCAAACGCTCCTTGAAGCAAGTTATACATACAAAGCGGCAGCATCTTCCAAAGAGGCAGTATTCGAAGTATCAAATGTATTTGGCCCGCTTAATGCCGCTAAACGCTTACAGAGTCAAATGAAGGCTGAAGGTAAGCCATGGTCAACAATCGCCATTGAGCTTAGAGCTGATGGTAATTATGAGGTTCATGTCCAATAACGGCTCATAACAAGTCGCTCAAATCGCTCACTTCGTTCGCTGGGACCGGCTAAAGCCGGCCCCTTAGCTTAATCGTTATGCATATTCAGAAATTTGGCATCCAGCAACAAACGGGGCTGCAATGAAAAAGAAAGTGAAACGGCCAAAATTGCTGAGGGCCTTTAACTCGCTATGCGCGGTTTTGCTCATGGCCTCTGCAATTTACATTCTGGTGATGGGCTTCAACTCTGTTGCTATGGCGGCTATGGCTATTTCCGTTGCCGGAGCAGCTGCGCCTCTTGTCCAGAGCGATGAGGGAATTCTGGAGATAGTAATCGGCACCTTCGAAGCCATGGTCGACGGGGTCGTGGCTGTTATCGAAGGTATAGCAAGTGCAATTGCTAGCGTGTTCAGCTAAAAATGCATAACAATTGGTTCAAATCGCTCGCTCCGCTCGCTGGGACGGGCTAAAGCCCGCCCCTTAACCAAACGTTAGGCAGCTCCGGGAAAATTTCCTGGTTTAGTTTTTACCTGCAACATCGCGTCGCCAGTAAGTCGCTTAGTTCGTGGCATTATTCAAAGGAGTTGGTTTATGCCGGACACCGTAACAATTAACTTACCGCGTTCACCCTCTCGCGTGGCGGCGTCAGCCTTTTCTTTCTGCGTTGCTGCGATTACCGTGTCGAGCAGGCCAGGCCTAACAACTGGCTCAAATCGTTCGCTGCGCTCA
>NZ_CAMPHN010000440.1 GCF_946885885.1 uncultured Pseudomonas sp. | reverse complement strand
TTGATCGAGTACTCGGTCAGTTCCGGGTGGCTTTCGACGAAGCTGGTGTTGAACTGGCCGCTGCGGAATTCCGGGTTACGCAGAATTTCCTGGTAATAGGCGGCGGTGGTCTTGACCCCCTGCACGCGCATGTCGTCCAGGGCACGCAGGCCGCGGTCCATCGCCTCTTCCCAGGTCAGCGCCCAGACGATCAGCTTCAGGCACATCGAGTCGTAATAGGGTGGAATGGTGTAGCCAGTGTAGATCGCCGTGTCGGTGCGCACGCCGGGGCCGCCGGGGGCGTAGTAGCGGGTGATCTTGCCGAAGCTGGGGAGGAAGTTGTTCTTCGGGTCCTCGGCGTTGATGCGGAACTGCAGGGCGAAGCCGCGGTGGATGATGTCCTCCTGCTTGACCGACAGCGGCATGCCGCTGGCGATACGGATCTGCTCGCGAACGATGTCCAGGCCGGTGATTTCCTCGGTGATGGTGTGCTCCACCTGCACCCGGGTGTTCATCTCCATGAAGTACACCTCGCCCTCGGCGAGCAGAAACTCCACGGTGCCGGCGTTTTCGTAGCCCACCGCCTTGGCCGCGCGCACCGCCAGATCGCCGATATAGGCGCGCTGTTCGGGGGTCAGCTGCGGGCTGGGGGCGATCTCGATGAGCTTCTGGTTGCGCCGCTGGATCGAGCAGTCGCGCTCGAACAGGTGCACCACGTTGCCGAAACTGTCGCCGAGGATCTGCGCCTCGATGTGCTTGGGATTGACGATGCACTTCTCCAGAAACACCTCGGCCGAGCCGAAGGCCTTGGTCGCCTCGGAGATCACTCGCGGATACGCCTGTTCCAGTTCCTCGCGCGAGTTGCAGCGGCGAATCCCGCGCCCGCCGCCGCCGGAAGTGGCCTTGAGCATCACCGGGTAACCGATGCGCTCGCCTTCGCGCAGCGCTTCGGCGAGGTCGGCGACGTTGCCCTCGGTGCCCGGGGTCACCGGCACGCCGGCCTTGATCATGCTGCGCCGCGCTTCGGTCTTATCGCCCATGCGGCGAATCACCTCGGCGCTCGGGCCTATGAACTTGATTCCACGTTCGGCGCAGATCTCCGCCAGTTCGGCGTTTTCCGAGAGGAAGCCGTAGCCGGGGTGCAAGGCGTCGCAACCGGTCTCCACCGCCAGATTGACCAGCTTGCGCGGGTTCAGGTAGCCGGCCAGGGGGTCGGCGCCGATGCCGTGGGCCTCGTCGGCGCGCTTGACGTGCAGCGCCATACGGTCGGCATCGGAATAGACGGCCACCGAACGGATGCCCATCTCGGCGCAAGCGCGCACGATACGGACGGCAATCTCGCCACGGTTAGCAATCAGGATTTTCTTGATCACGAGCCAGCGTCCTCGATCACGTAAGCAGGCGACCGGCAGACCGGTCGACGAAGGGCCGGGGCAGCAGTCCCGGTCAGGCGATTAAGCTACCTCCGTGAAGCGATTAACCAAAATCAATATTTATTGGGCTAGGCATTAGCAAAGGCTTATAGTTAGGCCAAACAAACCACGCCAACAGGTTAGACCATGCGTAAGTCGTTGCTACGTATGACATTTCGCCAACTGCAGGTGTTCCGTTCGGTGTGCGACCAACGCTCCTACAGCCGCGCGGCCGAGGAAATGTCGCTGACCCAGCCCGCGGTCAGCCTGCAGATCCGCCAGCTCGAAGAGCTGCTCGGCCAGCCGTTGTTCGATTACGTCGGTAAAAAGCTCTACCTGACCGACGCGGCCGAAGCCTTGCAGCGCGCCAGCGCGGATATCTTCGGTCGACTGGAAAGCCTCGACATGCAGCTCGCCGACCTGCGCGGCTCGCTGCAGGGGCAACTGAGTCTGGCGATCGAATCCAGCGCTAAATATTTCATTCCTCACCTGTTCGCCGCTTTTCGCCGCGAATACCCGGAAGTCAATTTACAGCTGGTGGTGGTCAACCATGCCCAGGCGCTCAAGCGCCTGAGCGCCAACCGCGACGACCTGCTGATCATGTCGCAGGTGCCGACGACGCTGGATCTGGAGTTTCTGCCCTTTCTCAACAACCCCATAGTCGCGGTGGCGACGCCTGGGCATCCACTCTGCACCCAGGATGCGCTGCGCCTGCATGACTTGACCGCCTGGCCGCTGCTGATCCGCGAAGCCGGTTCGGGCACCCGCCAGGCCTGCGAGGAATATTGTCATCAGAAGCGCGCGCACTTCGCCCAGACCCTGGAGGTCGGCTCGACCGAAGGTCAATGCGAAGGGGTGATCGCCGGCCTCGGCCTGGCCCTGCTACCGCGCCACGCCGTGCGCCGCGAGCTGGCCTGCGGCGCATTGCATGAACTGCGGGTCGCCGAATTGCCGCTGCTGCGCAGCTGGTGCCTGGTGCACCCGCGGGGTAAATACCTGTCGCCGGTGGCGCAGGCGTTCTTCGCCTTCGTGCGCGATCAGCGCAGCCTGATCAATGCGCTGGCCGAGCGCTTTGCCGCCTCAACGCCTGAGTAGCCACCAGGTAGTTAACGGCGATCAACTCGGGGTAGTCACTCAATTGCTCTTGCAGCTGGCGCTGCTCGGCGTAGTTCTCGATCGCACGGCGGTATTCCATACGCCGCTGATCGAGCAGTTTGCGACGGGTCTTGGCATCGCCGTTGGTGTGGACCTGCGCTTTATCCAAATAGCCAGACATCGGGAACTCCCAAGCTGAATAACGGGAGTCACAGCATCGTCTCTGGGT
>NZ_CAMPHN010000439.1 GCF_946885885.1 uncultured Pseudomonas sp. | reverse complement strand
TCGCCCCGCAATTGATCGAAGCCCTGGGCTGTAAAGTGATCCCGCTGTTCTGCGAAGTCGACGGTACCTTCCCCAACCACCACCCGGACCCCGGCAAACCGGAAAACCTGGTCGACCTGATCGCCAAGGTCAAAAGCGAAAACGCCGACCTGGGCCTGGCCTTCGATGGCGACGGCGACCGCGTCGGCGTGGTGACCAACACCGGCACCGTGGTCTACCCGGATCGTTTGCTGATGCTGTTCGCCAAGGACGTGGTGGCGCGCAACCCCGGCGCCGACATCATCTTCGACGTCAAGTGCACCCGCCGTCTGACCCCGCTGATCAGCGGCTACGGCGGCCGCCCGGTAATGTGGAAGACCGGCCACTCGCTGATCAAAAAGAAGATGAAGGAAACCGGCGCTCTGCTGGCCGGCGAAATGAGCGGGCATGTTTTCTTCAAGGAACGCTGGTTCGGCTTCGACGACGGCATCTACAGCGCCGCCCGTCTGCTGGAAATCCTCAGCCAGGACAAACGTAGCGCCGAACAAGTGTTCAACGCCTTCCCCAACGACGTCAGCACCCCGGAAATCAATATCCAGGTCACCGATACGAGCAAGTTCAGCATCATCGAGCGCCTGCAACGCGACGGCCACTGGGGCGACGCCAACCTCACCACCCTGGACGGCGTGCGCGTCGACTATCCGAAGGGCTGGGGCCTGGTACGCGCCTCCAACACCACACCGGTGCTGGTGCTGCGCTTCGAAGCCGAGACCGAGGCGGAACTGGAACGCATCAAGGAAGTCTTCCGCGCCCAGTTGTATGCCGTCGCCCCTGACATCAAACTGCCATTCTGATCCATTCGCTGTTATTGGAGCCCTGCATGACCCTCGAACGTGATGCCGCCACCAACGTCGCCAAGGTGCTGTCCGAAGCCCTGCCGTATATCCGCCGCTTCGTTGGCAAGACCCTGGTGATCAAGTACGGCGGCAACGCCATGGAAAGCGAAGAACTCAAGCAAGGCTTCGCCCGCGACATCGTGCTGATGAAAGCAGTGGGTATCAACCCGGTGGTGGTGCATGGCGGCGGCCCGCAGATCGGCGACCTGCTCAAGCGCCTATCCATCGAGAGCCACTTTATCGACGGCATGCGCGTCACCGACACCGCGACCATGGACGTGGTCGAGATGGTCCTCGGCGGCCAGGTCAACAAGAGCATCGTCAACCTGATCAACCAGCATGGCGGCAGCGCCATCGGCCTGACCGGCAAGGACGCCGAGTTGATCCGCGCGAGGAAGCTCAAGGTCAGCCGGCAGACGCCAGAGATGACCCAGCCGGAAATCATCGACATCGGCCACGTCGGCGAAGTCACCGGGGTCAATACCGAGTTGCTGAACATGCTGGTCAAGGGCGACTTCATCCCGGTGATCGCGCCGATCGGCGTCGGCCCGGACGGCGAGTCCTACAACATCAACGCCGACCTGGTGGCCGGCAAGGTCGCCGAAGCGCTGAAAGCCGAGAAACTGATGCTGCTGACCAATATCGCCGGCCTGATGGACAAGCAGGGCGAGGTGTTGACCGGCCTGACCACCGAGCAGGTCGACAACCTGATCGCCGACGGCACCATCTATGGCGGCATGCTGCCGAAGATTCGCTGCGCCCTGGAAGCCGTGCAAGGCGGCGTGATCAGTGCGCACATCATCGACGGTCGCGTACCCAATGCGGTGCTGCTGGAGATTTTCACCGACAGCGGCGTCGGTACCCTGATCTGCAACCGCAAGCGTCACTGATCGCGACGCAACGCTGAAGGCCCGGCGGTTATCCAACCGCCACGGCCAGCGGCGCTAGTCGACGATTTACGCCGCTTAGCGGCGCCTTTCCAGCAGCTCGCTAAGCCGCGCACGGTCGGCGGCGAAACTGCGTTCGGCTTCTTCCCGCGCTTGGCGATAACGGTCGATATTCGCCTGCAAGCGCTGTTGCTCGGCTTTCTGATTGTCGATTTGCGTCAGCAACTGCTGCGGCACCGCCCGCCCTGCACGCTCATGGTCCGCCGCCTGGCTCTGCAGGTTGGCCTGCTGGGTGCGCGCCGACTGCAGATTGCCACGCGCCACGCCGATCAGGCCGTCCAACTCGGCCAGCTTGCGCTCCAGCGCCCGGTCTATATCTTCCGGGCGGGTGTACAGGCGCAGCAAATGCGCATCGGAACCGGCGCGCGCCTTGTCGGCGAGAATACGCTGCATTTCCTCGGCGCTCGGCGCGGGCGCAACCACTTTGATCACCCGCCCCTGCTCGTTGAGCACCTCATAGCCCCTGGCGATGAACTCGGGCGGCACGCCCTGGCGGCTGAGCACGGTAATACCCTTGTCGTCGACATAGCGATATAACTCGGTGGCAGTCACCGCCATCGGCAACAACAAGCCGAGCAACAAGGAGCAGCGTATCAGTCGCGTTTTTCGCATCAGGGCGACACCTCGATGGCCTGTTAGATTCCATACTCCGCACGGTACGCCTGTACCGCTGGCAAATACTGCTTGAGTTCGGTATCGCCTGCCAGATATTCCAGTACTTGCTCGAGTGACACAATGCTCACTACGGGCATGCCGAAGTCGCGCTCGACCTCCTGGATCGCCGACAACTCGCCCTGGCCACGCTCCTGACGGTTCAGCGCGATCAACACGCCGGCGGCCTGCGCGCCTTGCGCCTGGATGATCTGCATGACTTCGCGGATCGCCGTACCCGCGGTGA
>NZ_CAMPHN010000438.1 GCF_946885885.1 uncultured Pseudomonas sp. | reverse complement strand
TTCGCGCGTATCCAGTTCACCCCGGACCTGATGCCCAGCGATGTCACCGGCCATGCGGTATACGACCTGCAAAGCGAGCAGTTCAAACTGCGCAAGGGCCCGGTGTTCACCAACCTGCTGCTGGCCGACGAGATCAACCGCGCCCCGGCGAAAACCCAAGCGGCCCTACTCGAAGTCATGCAGGAACGCCAGGTCACCCTCGAAGGCCGGGCGCTGCCGGTACCGCTGCCTTTCATGGTACTGGCCACCATGAACCCGATCGAGCAGGAGGGCACCTACCCGCTGCCCGAGGCCGAGCTGGATCGCTTCATGCTCAAACTGCGTATGGACTACCCGGAGCAGAGCGAAGAACTGAGCATGGTGCGTCAGGTCACCCGTTCGGCCAAGGCCGACATGCTCGAGGTCGCGCCGCTGCGCACCTTGCTGCAAGCCAAGGACGTACTGGCGCTGCAGAAAATCGCCAGCGACCTGGCCCTCGACGAACAGGTGCTCGACTACGCCGTGCGCCTGGCCCGCGCCACCCGCACCTGGCCGGGCCTGGCCATCGGTGCCGGGCCACGCGCCTCCATCGCCCTGGTGCGCGGCGCCCGCGCCCGGGCATTGCTGCGCGGCGGCGACTTCGTCCTGCCGGACGACATCAAGGGCTGCGCCTTGGCCGTGTTGCGCCACCGTGTGCGCCTGGCGCCGGAGCTGGATATCGAAGGCTTGTCGGTCGATCAGGTACTGCAACAGTTGCTCGATCAGGTGCCGGCGCCGCGTCTATGAATGCATCGACCACAGGTATCGGCGCGTGAAGCCTTCCCGCGCACTACTGGCGCTCCTCGGTAGTCTGCTGGGCCTGGCGATTCTGCTCGGCGCCCTGACCGCGCTGGATCTGCGCATCCCGCAAAGCCTGCACGCCATATGGTGGGCGGCGCTGCTGGTGTTGCTCGGCGCCGCACTGGTCGACGCCGGCCTGCTGCGCCGCCTGCCGTCGCCACGCATCGAGCGGCAGTTGCCAGGCAACTTGCCGCTCGGCCGCTGGAGCGAGGTGCAACTGTGCGTGCACCACACCTATGCCAGCAGTATCGCCGTGCAGGTATTCGATCATCTGCCAGGCGATATGGCCTTCGAGCATTTGCCGTTGCGCGTCGAACTGCATCCGGGCGAGCAGACCCAGGCCGGCTACCGGGTACGGCCCCTGGCGCGCGGCCATTTCGTGTTTCCCCGCTGCGAAGTCGAGCTGCCCAGTCCGTTGCGGCTATGGCATGCCCGACGCTACCTCGACTTCCCCGGGGAAACCCGCGTCTACCCGGATTTCGCCCGCCTGTACGGCGCGCAATTGATGGCGGTCGACGATTGGCTGAGCCAGCTTGGCGTACGCCAACGCCAGCGTCGCGGCCTGGGCCTGGAGTTCCATCAGCTGCGCGAGTTTCGCGACGGCGACACCCTGCGGCAGATCGACTGGAAAGCCACGGCGCGCAAACGTACGCCGATCGCCCGGGAATACCAGGACGAACGCGACCAGCAGATCGTCTTCCTGCTCGATTGCGGGCGGCGCATGCGCAATCAGGACGGCGAGCTCTCGCACTTCGATCACGCCCTCAACGCCAGCTTGCTGCTCAGCTACGTGGCCCTGCGCCAGGGCGATGCGGTGGGCCTGGCGACCTTCGCCAGCGAGCAGAAGCGCTTTCTGCCGCCGGTCAAAGGCTCGGCTCAGCTCAATGTGCTGCTCAATGCGGTTTACGACCTGCACAGCACGCAGCTGCCGGCTGACTTCGCCAGCGCCGCCGATACCCTGCTCAGCCGGCAACGGCGTCGCGCCCTGGTGGTACTGGTGACCAACCTGCGCGACGAAGACGACCAGGAGCTGTTGAATGCGGTCAAACGCATCGGCCGCCAGCACCGCGTACTGATCGCCAGCCTGCGCGAAGAAGTGTTGGATGAGGTACGGCAAACCCCAGTACGGGATTTCGAAACCGCGCTGACCTATTGCGGCACCCTCGACTACCTGAATGCCCGCGACACCCTGCACGAGCGCCTGGCCGCGCATAACGTCCCGGTACTCGACGCCCGCCCCAGCGAACTCGGCCCGGAACTGGTGAGCCGCTATCTGGCGTGGAAGAAGGCTGGGGTGTTGTAGTGCTGTAGGTTGGGTTAGCGGCGACTATCGCGATTCAGGCAGCAATATCACCATCGGCCGCCGCGTAACCCAACAAGGTCGTTGCGGTGTTGAGGAAGATTGGGCATTTGTCATACCGCTCGGCAGCATGGGTATCGGCAGACCCGGCTATCCCAGGTCGTACCGGAACACTGCGCTGGCGTCTTGTTGGGTTACGCGGCGTTCAACTACCGTATTGCCGGTAGCTAACGTGGATCGCCGCTAACCCAACCTACGGGCTGGTGAACCCAACCTAGGCGCCGACATCAATAAGACCTCAACCGCGGGCGGCTTTGACCACTTCGATATAGGGCTCGGCGAAGCGCTGATCTTGAATCAAGGCGATGAAATCCTTGCCTTGCGCGTCGGTCGCGCTGAGGTCATAACCCGCTTCGACGAAGAAGCCGACGAAGCGCTCGAAGTCGTCGATCCGCAGACCGCGATAGGCCTTGATCAGTTTGTGCAGCGACGGCGGCGTGGCGTCGGCCGGTTCCACCGCCAGAAACAGCTTGATCGACTCGTCCGTGATCTCTTCGCCAATTACCTGCTTCTTGTCTTTACGCATGCTCAACTCCAGCTACCGGGCCTCGGGGGGCGGCAGTTTACCCCTG
>NZ_CAMPHN010000437.1 GCF_946885885.1 uncultured Pseudomonas sp. | reverse complement strand
CGGCAGCCAAGGAAGTGCCACCGGCACCGGAAAAAGCAGCTGCGCCAGCAGCTGCCGCGCCAAAGGAGGGTGAGGCGCCGGACTTCAACTACAGTGAAGAACCCGTAGGAAAGAAACCTGATCCGGCATCCGATGCCACCACCCAGCAGCCGGCTCCCAAGCCGGCTGAGGTCGTTAAGCCTGCCCCGGTAGTCGCTGCGCCGCCTGCGCCCAAGCCCGCTGCGAAACCGCCGGTGGTCGCTGAAGAGCCGCAAACGAGCCCGATCGACGAACTGCTGGCGAACCCGATGCTGTTGGGGATTGCCGGTGGCGGTGCGTTGTTACTGTTGCTCGTCGGCCTGATGATGTTGTCGCGCCGCAATGCCATGAAAGAAGCGGAATTGCAGGAGCAATTGGCGGTTGGCGACGAAGAGGCGCATTACGCCGCTGATGAACTGCCGGCAGACAGCTTCGAGAGCTTCCCGGACGACCTGACCGAAGACGGCTCGAGCGAAGAGCGCGTGACCGCACAAACCGGCGATGCGCTGGGTGAGGCGGATATCTATATCGCCTACGGTCGTTTCAATCAGGCCGCCGAGCTGCTGCAGAATGCGATCAATGAGGAGCCTCAGCGCAGCGATCTGCGCTTGAAGTTGATGGAAGTGCATGCCGAATTGGGCGACCGTGACGGCTTCGCTCGCCAGGAGCGCGAACTCAGAGAAATTGGTGGGGTTAACGCCGAAATCGATCAGCTCAAAGGCAAGTATCCGGCCATGGCCGCAATGGCGGGTGCAGGCATGGCTGCGGCGGCCGAGAGCGATATGGACAGCTTCAGCCTCGATGACCTGACGCTCGACGAGCCTGGCACCAGTCAGCCGACAGTGGCCGCGGATGCCATGGACGACGCTTTTGATCTGAGTCTTGACGACCTCGAGTCCGAATTGGAGCGCGATCTGCAAAACTCGAACGATTCGTTGGCGGACATCGACGGTCTCTCGTTGGATGGCGACCTGAGCCTGGAGGACGACAAATCCGCCGAGGCACCTGTTACGCCTGCAGCTACCGCAAGCGACGATTTGGACTTCTCGCTGGCACTCGACGAGAACGCCAACGACGGCTTGGAGCTCGGTGGTGGTGATCTGGAAGAGTTCAGCCTCGATCTGGATGCCGAAAGCGAACCTGCCGCACCTGCAGAGGATGAGTTCCTGTTGAGCCTCGACGACGAGCCGGCGACCAAAGCCAGCGATGAGCTTGCCGATATGGCGCTGGAGCTGCCAGGCGAAGAAACTGAAAACGATTTCGATCTGCCAGCCGATTTCGACCTGTCCATGAATGACGAGGCCGAGGCGCCCGCTCAGCCGAGCGCCGATAGTTTCGCGGCTCAGCTCGATGAAGTAACGGCCGAACTGGATCAGTTGTCCGAAAGCCTGGATCGACCGCTGGCAGATGATAGCGTGGCAGAGCCGGTGAGCGCTGGGGCTTCCGGGCTGGAGTTGGGCGAAAGCGACGACGACTTCGACTTCCTCTCCGGCACCGACGAAACTGCGACCAAGCTGGATCTGGCACGTGCTTACATCGATATGGGCGATACCGAAGGCGCCCGCGATATCCTCGACGAAGTCATTGCCGAAGGCAGCGACGGTCAGCAGCAGGAAGCGCGTGAGTTGATTAGCAAATTGGTTTGATACATGTCTGATGTCAGTCCTGCAACGGCAGCCGATTCGGCTGCCGTTGCCGTTTATAAGATCGCCCTGGGGATCGAATACAAAGGCTCGCGCTATCGTGGCTTCCAGCGCCAGCGTGCCGGTGTGCCGTCGATCCAGGAATCTCTGGAGAGCGCCTTGAGCAAGGTCGCCGGCGGTGTGCCGGTAACCCTGAGCTGCGCCGGTCGGACGGACGCCTTGGTGCATGCCAGTGCGCAGGTGGTGCATTTCAGTACCCCCATCGAGCGCTCCATGCATGCCTGGGTCATGGGCGCCAATATGAATCTGCCCGGCGATATCAGCGTGACCTGGGCCAAGCAGATGCCCGAGCATTTCGATGCGCGTTTTTGCGCGATGGCGCGGCGTTATCGCTATGTGATTTATAACGATCACATACGACCGGCGCATATGGCTGAAGAGGTCACTTGGAACCATCGGCCGCTGGATGTCGAGCGCATGCGCGAGGCGGCCAAAGTGTTTATCGGCACCCATGACTTCAGCGCTTTTCGCGCGCGGCAGTGCCAGGCCAAGTCGCCGATAAAGACGGTTCACCATCTCGAACTACTGGTGCATGGGCGTTTTATCGTGCTGGATATCCGCGCCAATGCTTTCCTGCATCATATGGTGCGCAATATTGCCGGGGTATTGATGACCATAGGTGCCGGCGAGCGGCCGGTGGAGTGGGCCGGCGAGGTGCTTGAGAACCGCGTGCGACGCACCGGTGGCGTGACGGCGCATCCCTACGGGCTCTATCTGGTGCAGGTCGATTACCCCGAAGAGTTCGAGTTGCCCAAGCGTTATCTCGGCCCGCACTTTCTCTCTGGTTTGCCCGATGTGGCAATCGATGGTTAGCAGGCCGTTGAAAAATGTAGGCGAGGCCGCCGAGACAAGGCAAAAACAGGCGAGGAACGGTCGGAGTCGCGGGCGACTTTACGTGTTGTAAATGAGCAGTCCGAGCCTGTTTTTAACGCCGTATCGGCAACGTAGGTAGTTTTTCAACGGCCTGTTAGGCGCACGTCAGGTCGCGGCGAACGTCCAGGGCCGATAGGCGCTGGATGTGTCATTTGCTACCATCCAGTCGATTCGATTTAGCTG
>NZ_CAMPHN010000436.1 GCF_946885885.1 uncultured Pseudomonas sp. | reverse complement strand
GCCCCGATGGCGAAGTCAAAGTGCTGCGTTTTATGAATGCCAGCGGCGGTTGAGCGCAGCCCGCAAACAACAGGCGAGGGCGGCCGGCCAAATGTGGGACGCGCCGCCTACGAAACTTGGTTGCGCCCTTGGGAAAACTGTCGGCTCTGACACCGTCGAGTCGTTTCTGCGATGACTGCCCAGGTCGGATGTTGGTTGCAAAAGCGCTATGGCGTGCCGACGGGTGGAACGCTTCTTTGTTGGCGCGAATAAACTCATGTAGCCGCGCCTCAATACGCCTCAAGCCGCGCGATGTTGCGCGCCAGTCGTCGGACCTCGCCTTCATGACCGTCGGCCAGGGCAGCGAAGAACGCCTGCTCCGCATCGATGCTCGATTCGGCGGCGCGGTGGCGGTACATGTCGCCGAAGGTCTGGTGGACCTTCAATGCATGCGCCAGTACCTGATCGACCGTTTTGCAGTCGCCACCGTCGAACAAACCGATAAGCACCTCGGGATGCGGTAGGTCGGGCAGTTCGCTGTACCAGGTGTCGAGCACATGCAGGTGTTCACTTTCCGAATCCAGATAGCGCCTCAGTCCGCGTTGCATTTTGTGTTCGTGACCGGCGAGGTAGGTCAGCGCCATGCGTACGCGCTCATCGTCGCAACGTTTTGCCAGGTCGTGGTATTGCCCGGCGAGTTGCGCGTGGAAGTCGGCTGCCCAGGTAACGATGTCCCGAACTTGATGAAAGCGCATATGCGTCTCCTCCTGCCTGTGTGGTTCAACCCAGGCGCGACACGGCAGCGGATAACGGCAACCGGTGCGCCCTTGTGTTTCATTGGCGGTCTCCGTACTGATCCATTGTGAACGCAGCCTATTGACTGACCATTGACCGCGATCAAACCAGTAACAGCAGTGCCATTGGTCGTTCGCCCGGGGGACGAAGCTGATTGAACCTTTGTCCTGGCGGCTATGTCCTCATCTCAGGACGTCTCGCTTGTTGAGACTGGACGGGCGCCATGCTCAGCACACCCGTACGGAAAAGCAGCGAATCGGCCCCACATTGGGTTGCGCTTACCCAGGGTTCGCTGGGCTTTAGCAGACACCTCAACGCGGTACTTCGCCCGGCCCTAGGTGCTTCGGGCGGTAAGCCTAATCAACAAGAATAAAGCGGGTTTTGCGCTGTCCGCCCCCCAGGAATCCGGAACGATCCGGGTAAAGGAGCTACATCATGCGCACATTATCTTTGCCTAAATCCCTGCTGGGCGCGTTGCTGCTGTCCGGCGCTACTGGCGTACATGCAGCCACGCTGTTGGTTACCAGCAAAACCGATACCTACGACGGCCAGTGCAATCAGCAATGTTCATTACGCGATGCCGTGGCCGTGGCCAACCAGTCCGTAGGTGCGGACATCATTCTGTTGCCATCGGGCACTTACAAGCTCACTCGGCGCAACCTGCGGGACGATGACAATCAACCCATCGATGAAGACGACAATCTGATTGGCGATCTGGATGTCACCGGCGAGGTGTTGATTCAGGGCGCAGGTATCGGCAAGAGCATCGTCGAGGGCGTGGACGCCGATTTGTTCGTGGTGGAACACCGGCTGTTTGAGGTTCGGCCCGGGGCTCGTCTGATTCTCAAAAGCCTGTCTCTGAGCACCGGGCGTAGTGCTGACAACGGTGGGGCGGTGGAAAACCATGGCAGCTTGCTGCTGTATGGCGTGCAAGCGCTGAACAATCTGACCCGCGAATGGGGCGATGTGGATGGCGGGCGCGGCGGCGCCATCGCCAACTATGGCGATTTGCTGGTGTCGGCGTCGAAGTTTGAAGGTAACGGCGCAGTGAAAGAGAGCAGTAATCCGCTGGGAGGGGCCATTTTCAATAGCGGCAAGCTACAGGTGCGCGGCAGCCATTTTGACAACAATGGCGTCGGCGGTTTGCCCCTCTCTGGCGCCGGCACCGCCATTTATAGCACGCTCAACGCAAGGGTCGAAACCAGCTCCTTTGTCGGCAACAATGCTGGCGAGCTGGCGGAAGGCGGCGCCATCACCAATGAAGGTGGTGTGCTGACGGTTACCAACAGCACCTTCAGCGGCAACCGCGAGGGGGCGATAACCAATGGCCGTAACGACAATCCGCCGGCGATCCGCTCATCCGCCACTTTGACCAATGTCACCATTGTCGATGGCATAGTCGAATTTTCCAACCGCTACGCGGTGATGAATTGGGGGCAGTTGCTGATTCGCAATAGCCTTATTGCCGGCAATCGCGAGCAGTACGGCGATGCCCCGGTCAATTGCCAAAACTTCGGCGACCACTACAGTTACCAGGCCATCGGCCTGCTGCGTAACGACGAGTCGAGCAACTGCGATGCCGACCTGTTCGTGCCGCTGGAACAGACCTTTACCCAGGTGTTGTCGCCCACGCTGAGTAGCGACGGCAAGACCTCTTTCCACGCCTTGCTACCTGGCAGCCCTGCGGTGGATGCCGGTGTTGGCAGCTGCGTGAGCAAAGATCAGCGCGGCGTTTCCCGCCCCAAAGACGGCAACGGCGATGGCGTGGCAGTATGCGATCTGGGGGCTTATGAACTAGCGCCGTAGGCACGACCGGGCGGATCTGGCCAGTCCAGTACTGTTGCCATGGTTCGCCGTGAAAGGAATCCCATTAAGAGCAAGGAGCTGCTTCATGTCACTACTGTCCGGTTAAATAAACAAGGTAATCCCCCGGCTTTGCCGGGGGATACTTACTTTCGCGGCATCACCCGTACCGGCAGCCTGCGCCAGGTACTGGACGGCATCGAAG
>NZ_CAMPHN010000435.1 GCF_946885885.1 uncultured Pseudomonas sp. | reverse complement strand
GGAATATGCGCCTTGAGATACGGGTCGATGATGGCGGCGTCGAGTTCTTCGCCTTCGCGGATGCGGGTGGACTGGTCGGTAAGCGCCATGCTTAATCCCTTCTGCTTATGATGGGGGCCCAATATTATTGGCTAATCTAATGCTGCACTCGCACCGTCACAAGCGCTACCCAGCTTTATAGGCGGGCGTGTTGCAGCACAATCAAACTGCATGATTCTTTCCATCGTCCGGACCGCGGACGAAAAAAAACCGGAGTCCACGACTCCGGTTTCGATGGTCAAGCGTAGCGCTTACACCGGGAACAGTTCGCCCAGCTTCATCGCCAGCATCATGTCGCCTTCGGCGCGCAGCTTGCCGCCCATGAACGCTTGCATGCCATCGGTTTCGCCGGTGGTGATGCCTTTCAGGGTTTCGCTGTCCATGATCAGGGTCACGTTGGCATCCGGGCTGTCGCCTTGCTTAACGTCGCAGGTGCCGTCTTTGACCACCAGGTAGTGGTTCTCGCCATCTTCGATATTGAATTGGAATACCAGGTCCAGGCCCGCAGCGGCACCGGCGTTGAACTTGGACTGCATGGTTTTGACGATGTCTGCAACGCTCATGGTTTCTTCCTTTGGTTTCAGGTTTTTCGCACGCCCGACTGGGCGCAATAGGCCGGTACTCAGCGGTAAGTGATGAGTTCCGGCGCCTTCAGCAGCTGTAAATGCACATGGCTGTTGAAGGAAGCCAGGCTCACTTGGCTGCCACGGAATTTCAGGCAGCTTAGCGAGGTATTGACGATTTGCCAGTTCAGCTCGAAGGCTTTGGCCGGCGGTACGCCGGTGATTAGATGGAGCAGAGCGGTGATAGTGCCGCCGGAGGTAAAGACCGCGATGTTCTGTTTGCTCTCGGCTTGTTCGAGCAAGCGCGCCAAACCGGCCTGCACTTGCGCGACGTAGTCCGGCCAGCTCTGCAGATTCGGTTTGTCGTACTCGCCGGAAATCCAGCGGCCGATAATCAGGGCGAAAAGACGTTGGAATTCGGCACGGTTTTGCGTGGCATTGCGCAGGATGTGCAGGGAATGGGGCTCGTCGGGCAAGAGCTCTGGGAGCAGATTGCGGATGACCGCATCGGCGTCGAACTCATTGAATGCCGAATCGATTTCCAGCTCGGGGACAGGCGTGCCGGCATCGTCGAATTGGCTCAAGGCCGCGCGGGCGGTGTGCTGCTGGCGGCGTAAGTCGCCACTCAGGCTGCGGTCGATACGCACACCGAGCTGCGCCAGATGCGCCCCCACTATTTCGGCCTGGCGAATACCGATGGGCGATAGCACATCGTAGTCGTCGGCGCCGAAAGAGGCCTGGCCATGTCTAATCAGATAAATGCTGCCCACGTCCGCACAGTTCCGGTCGTTGAAGTTTCGCGAGGGTATAGAGGATCGTTGAGAGCTGTCAACGAAAAAACATACGCTTGTTTGAATCTGCGTTCGATTGTCACGCGCAGGCTCATGCGCTGGTCGTCGCTCCATGGCGTCGGTATGCTTGCTCGACTGGTGCGTGGCTCAGCGCTGCGTGCGGCTAATCGGACGGGGGGATAGGTGTGGAGTTTTTTGCTGAATACGCGAGCTTTTTGGCTAAGACCGTGACATTGGTGGTCGCCATTCTGGTCGTGCTGGTAGCGTTGGCCGTCCTGCGTGGCCGCGGCCGGCGCAGCTCGGGACAGCTGCAGGTGTCCAAACTCAACGACTTCTATAAGCAACTGCACGATCGTTTGGAGCATTCGGTACTGAACAAGGATCAGCTCAAGAGCGTGCTCAAGGAAGCGGCCAAGGCCGCCAAACTGGAGAAAAAGGCCGGAGTGCACAAGCCGCGGGTCTATGTGCTGGATTTCGACGGCGATATCAAAGCTTCGGCCACCGACAGTCTGCGCCATGAAATCACCGCCGTATTGAGCATGGCCACGGCCCAGGACGAAGTGGTGCTGCGCCTGGAAAGTGGTGGCGGCATGGTCCACAGTTATGGCCTGGCCTCGTCGCAATTGGCGCGCATTCGCCAAGCCGGCGTGCCGCTGACCGTGTGCATCGATAAGGTCGCGGCCAGCGGCGGTTACATGATGGCGTGTATCGGCGAGAAAATTATCTCCGCGCCTTTTGCCGTCCTCGGCTCGATCGGTGTGGTCGCGCAGTTGCCCAACCTGCATCGGTTACTGAAAAAGCACGACATCGACTTCGAAGTGCTGACCGCCGGCGAGTACAAGCGCACCCTGACGATTTTCGGCGAGAACACCGAAAAGGGCCGGCAGAAGTTCCAGGAGGATTTGGAAATCACCCATGAGCTGTTCAAGAACTTCGTTGCGCGCTATCGCCCGCAGTTGGCTATCGATGAAATCGCCACGGGCGAAGTCTGGCTGGGCATGAGCGCCTTGGAAAAACAGTTGGTGGACGAGCTTAAAACCAGCGATGAATACCTCGCCGAACGGGCCAAGACGGCCGAGCTCTTTCACCTGCATTACGCCGAAAAGAAAAGCTTGCAGGAGCGTATCGGCCTGGCTGCCAGCGTGGCGTTGGATCGCTTCGCCCTGACCTGGCTGAGCCGCCTCAATCAGCAGCGTTTCTGGTAATCGCAGTACCCTGAAGGGGATTGATATGAGCATGTTTAGCGCATTGCAGGCCCGTGAAAACGCGAGCGGCACGTTCGAACAGGTGATCGTCGAGCGCGATATCGCCGACTTGCCGGCGGGCGAGCTGTTGATTCGGGTTAAATATTCCTCGCTGAACTACAAGGATGCCTTGTCCGCCAGCGGCAACCG
>NZ_CAMPHN010000434.1 GCF_946885885.1 uncultured Pseudomonas sp. | reverse complement strand
CCGCATCTGGAGATGCAGTATGACAATCGCCAGTTTCGACATCGACGCGCAAAAGGGTTTCACCCCGCTCTGCCCTGACGAATTGCCGGTGCCCGGCGGCGACCTGATCGCCCCGGCCCTCAACCAACTGGCCAGCCGCGCGCAACTGCGTATCGGCAGCAAGGACGCGCACAGCCCGCAAGCCGCCTGGGTCGCCAAGAGTCACGCGGAGATGCTGCAACCCCTCGGACTGGCCAATGCCGACCTGAGCTGGGTCAGCCACTGCGTACCCGGCACTCCGGGCTTCGAATTGCTGGACGAACTGCCGCAGCCGCTGGAATACGATTATTTCGTCTGGAAAGGCGTGGAACCCGATCTGCACCCCTATGGCGCCTGCTACCACGATCTGGCCGAGAAACGCAGCACAGGCGTTATCGAGTTTCTCCGGCACAATGGCGTGCGGCGCGTGCTGCTCGGCGGCCTGGCCTTGGACTACTGCGTGAAAACCACCGCGCTGCAACTGCGCAACGCCGGCTTCGCGGTTGGCGTATACCTGCCGGCCTGCCGGGCGATTGCCGAGGACACCGCCGAGGCGGCGATCGCCCAGATGCGCGCGATGGATATCGAGCTGTACGCCAGCCTGGATGAGCTGGACGCGGCCCTCAACATGGATGAAAGGAATTGATCATGGGCGAAAGCGTATTTGCCGAGCGTATCGTGCAGAACCTGCTGGATACCGACTTTTACAAGCTGACGATGATGCAGGCGGTGCTGCACAACTACCCCAACGTCGAAGTGGAGTGGGAGTTCCGCTGCCGCAACGCGGAAGACCTGACGCCCTATCTGGCGGAAATCCGCTACCAGATCGAGCGCCTGGCGGAGATTTCCATCACCACCGACCAACTGGCCTTCCTCGAGCGCATCCCCTTTCTCAAGCCGGACTTCATTCGCTTCCTCAGCCTGTTCCGCTTCAATCTGCGTTACGTGCAGACCAGCATCGAAGACGGCCAGCTGTGCATCCGTCTGCGCGGCCCCTGGCTGCATGTGATTCTTTACGAAATTCCGCTGCTGGCGATCGTCAGCGAAGTGCGCAACCGCTATCGCTACCGCGAAACGGTGCTGGAACAGGCCAGCGAACAACTCTACCGCAAGCTCGACTGGCTAAAGGGCGAAGCCTCGAGCAGCGAGCTGGCAGGCTTCCAGGTTGCCGACTTCGGCACCCGCCGGCGCTTCTCCTACCGCGTGCAGGAACAAATGGTGCATATCCTCAAGCGCGACTTTCCCGGGCGCTTCGTCGGCACCAGCAACGTGCACCTGGCCCGCGAATTCGAGCTGAAACCCATAGGCACCATGGCCCATGAATGGTTGATGGCTCATCAGCAGCTCGGCCCGCGGCTGATCGACAGCCAGATCGCCGCCCTCGACTGCTGGGTCCGCGAATACCGCGGCCTGCTCGGCATCGCCCTGACCGATTGCATCACCACCGATGCCTTCCTCAAGGATTTCGATCTGTACTTCGCCAAGCTGTTCGACGGCCTGCGCCACGACTCGGGCGACCCGCTGATCTGGGCGGAAAAAGCCATCCGCCACTATGAGAGCCTGGGCATCGATCCACGCAGTAAAACCCTGGTGTTTTCCGACGGGCTCGATCTGCGGAAGTCGCTACAGCTCTACCGTGCACTTTACGGGCGGATCCAAGTAAGCTTTGGCATCGGCACCAACCTGACCTGCGATATTCCCGGCGTCGAGCCAATGAATATCGTGATCAAAATGACCGCCTGCAATGGTCAGCCCGTGGCGAAGATTTCCGATACGCCCGGCAAGACCCAATGCCGCGACGAAAACTTCGTCAATTACCTTAAACACGTTTTCCGCGTCCGCGACGCCCAGTGAGGACTTTGAGATGAGCAACCGCCAAGACGAAATCGCCGCCGCCCTGGATGTGGTGCCGCCCTTTGCCGACGAAGCCGCTCTGACAGCGGAAATCGAACGGCGCAAAACCTTCATCAAGGACTGCCTGCGCAACGCCGGCCTGAAAGTACTGGTACTGGGCATCAGCGGCGGCGTCGATTCGTTGACCGCCGGGCGCCTGGCGCAATTGAGCGTGGAGGAGCTACGCGAAGAAACCGGCGATACCGGCTATCGCTTTATCGCCGTGCGCCTGCCCCACGGCACTCAGCATGACGAACAGGACGCCCAGGCTTCGCTGCAATTCATCCGGGCCGATGAACAGGACACCGTGAATATCGCCGACAGCGTGCGCGGCCTCGGCGAGCAGGTCAGCCATCTGCAGAAGCTCAGCGACGCACGTCGCGACTTCGTCGTCGGCAATATCAAGGCACGCATCCGCATGGTTGCCCAATTCGCCATCGCCAACGCCAACAACGGCCTGGTGATCGGCACCGACCACGCCGCCGAAGCGGTGATGGGCTTCTTCACCAAATTCGGCGACGGCGCCTGCGACCTCGCGCCACTGAGCGGGCTGGTCAAAGGCCAGGTTCGCGCTATCGCCAAGCACCTCGGTGCCCCGCAAGAATTGGTGCTCAAGGTGCCCACCGCCGATCTGGAAGAATTGCGCCCCGGCAAGCCCGACGAAGAAGCCCATGGCGTCAGCTACGCCGAGATCGACGCCTTTCTGCATGGCCAGCAGGTCCGCGAAGAGGCTTACCGGATCATCGTTCGCACCTACGACAACACCCGCCATAAACGCGAACTGCCGTTAGTCCCTTAATATCCGGCGGCCTCGGCGGTGGGGATCGGCGGCGCCTGGTCGGGGACCGTCGGCTCGCCCGGCTCGGTGGGCTGATCGGGCAAAACCGGCTCTCCCGGCGTATCGGG
>NZ_CAMPHN010000433.1 GCF_946885885.1 uncultured Pseudomonas sp. | reverse complement strand
CATGCCGGCCAGGACCCGCTGCTGTTTCTCGACCTGCGCAACGCCCGCGGCTGGGTCAAACGACACAGCGCCGGCAAGTCGGTGCTCAATCTGTTCGCCTACACCTGCGGCGTCGGCCTCAGCGCGGCGGCCGGCGGCGCCCGCGAGGTGGTCAATCTCGACTTCGCCGAAGGCAACCTGGCGGTCGGTCGCGAGAACGGCACACTCAACCCCGAACTGGCACCGATGCAATTTATCCAGTCGGACTATTTTCCGGCGATTCGCCAACTGGCCGGCCTGCCGATCAGCGCCAGACGCGGGCAGAAATTGCCGGCCTACCCGCGCCTCGACCAGCGCCAATTCGATCTGGTCCTGCTCGACCCGCCGGCCTGGGCCAAAAGCGCCTTCGGCACCGTCGACCTGCTGCGCGACTACCAGAGCCTGCTTAAGCCGGCACTACTCGCCACCGCCGAGGATGGCGTGCTGATCTGCTGCAACAACCTGGCGAAAGTCGCCATGAACGATTGGCGCGAACAGGTGCTGCGTTGCGCGGAAAAGCTCGGTCGTCCGGTGCGCGATTGCCAGACGCTCACGCCCGCGGCAGACTTTCCCTCCATGGACGGCCAGCCGCCGCTTAAGACCCTGATTCTGCAGTTCTAAACAGCTCACAAATCCCATTAAACCGGGGCCTGCTGAACTGAAGGCACATGCCATACTCAAAGGCATTTCTCATCGGAAGACGACGTTGTTATGAGTAAAGGAATCCAACGCGCCGCCAGCGCCCTGCTGATCGCCGTCGCCTTCTACAGTTTGCTGGGTTTCCTGATCCTGCCAGGCATCGGCCTGCGCATCGCCAATCAGCAACTGGCGCAATACGCCAACGCACCGGCCAGCGTGCAGCGCCTGCAGTTCAACCCCTTCAGCCTGGAGCTGAGCCTGTGGGGCCTGCATATCGGCGAAACGGAGCAGGCGCAGATCGCCTTCGAGCGCCTGTATGCCAACCTGCAACTCGATAGCCTGTGGCACGGCGCCCTGCACCTGGCTGCGATCGAACTGGACAAACCGCACAGTGACTTGCGCTTCGCCAAGGACGGAACGCTCAACCTGAGCCAGCTCTTCAAGCTACCGCCGAGCAGCGCAGAGCCAAGCTCGCCAGAGTCTGCAAAAACCTTTGCGCTGCAGATCGACCGGATCGCGCTGAGCGGCGGCAACCTGCACTTCCAGGATCTACGCCCAGGCGAACCCATCGACCTGACCTACGACGACCTGAATCTCGAGCTGCACAACCTCAGCACCCTGCCCGATCGCAATGCCGAGCTGACCCTGGTCGCCAGCGGCCCCAATGGCGCGCGCATCGACTGGAGTGGCGACCTCAGCCTCGCGCCGCTCGGCTCCAGCGGCAGCCTGAAGATCAGCGATGGGCGCCTGAAAACCTTCTGGCCCTACGTACGCGATGCCGTGCCCCTGGTACTGGAGGACGGCGTCGTCAACCTGGCGACCGATTACTCGATCAGCATGGCCGATGGTCTCAAGCTGCTGCTAAGCAACACCCAGGTCCGGGTCGCGCCGCTGGCCATCGCCAGTGGCGACGGCCGCCCGCTGCTCAAGCTGGCCGAATTGGACGTCAGCGCGAGCGGTGTCGACTTGGCCAAACAACAAGTGGTGATCGGCCAGATCCGCAGCCGCCAGCTGGAAATCTGGGCCGCACGCGAAGCCGACGGCGTATTGGATTGGCAAAAGCTGCTGAGCCCGCCCCGGGCCGCCGAAACGGCGCCCGCAAAGGATGCCGCTGCCGCGCCGAGCAAACCCTGGCAGGTGCTGGTGCGCGATGTGCAGTTGCGCGACTACCACCTCCATCTGGCCGACCGTGTGCCCGAGCAGCCCGTCGAGATCGACGTGGGGCCGCTGGCGCTCGATCTGGCGAATTTCGACAGCCTCGGCACCTCGCCCTTCACCCTCAAACTGGACAGCGGCGTGGGCAAACAGGGCAAGCTGCGGGTCGAAGGTCAAGTCCAGCTGAGCCCGACCAGCGCCAGCCTGAAAGTCAGCGGTCAGGGCATCGACCTGCGGCCGGCGCAGGCCTACATCAGCCCCTACGTGCGGCTCGAGCTGCGCAGTGGCCTGCTCGGCAGCGATCTGGATGTGCGTTTGAACAGCGTCGAACCCTTGGCGTTCAGCGTCAGCGGCACGGCCAAGATCAATCAACTGCACACCCTGGACACCCTGGACACCCTCAAGGACCGCGATTTCCTGCGTTGGCAACAGCTCGATCTGCTCGGCCTGGATTACCGCCACGGCGACAGCCTGAACATCGACGAGGTGCAGCTGAACCAGCCTTATGCGCGCTTTATCATCAACGAAGACCTGAGCACCAACGTCAGCGAACTATTGGTCGCCCAGCCCGCGCGTCCGGCCGACAGCGCACAACCGGCGCCAAAGGCTGGTGCGAGCGAGCCGCTGGCCATTCGTATCGGCGGCGTGAGCTTCCAGGACGGCTCGGCGAACTTCGCCGACTTCAGCCTGACGCCTAATTTCGCCACCGCGATCCAGCAGCTCAATGGCCGTATCGGCACCCTCGACAGCCGCGCACAAACGCCCGCCAGCGTGGATATCGCCGGCAAGGTCGACCGTTATGCGCCGGTCAGTATCAAGGGCAGCCTGACGCCTTTCGATCCGTTGCAGCGCCTGGATATCCGCACCCAGTTCAAGCAACTCGAACTGACCACCCTGACCCCCTACTCCGGCAAGTTCGCCGGCTATCGTATCCGCAAGGGCCGGCTCAGCCTGGACCTGCATTACCGCATCAGCAAGGGCCAACTGAACGCCGAGAACAGCGTGGTGGTCGAGCAACTGCA
>NZ_CAMPHN010000432.1 GCF_946885885.1 uncultured Pseudomonas sp. | reverse complement strand
CCCACCTCGCTGTGCACCGCTATGTCGCCACCCAACATCTTCGCGTATGAGCGGCTGATCGCCAGGCCCAGCCCGGTTCCGCCATATTTGCGGGTGGTCGATGCATCCGCCTGGCTGAAGGGTTTGAATAGCCCTTCCAGGCTCTCCTGGCTGATACCGATGCCGCTATCGTGCACGCTGAACTCCACCTGTTCTCCCGCCGCCTCGTGCAGGCGCGTGCAAGTGAGATCCACCTGGCCCTGATAGGTGAACTTCACTGCGTTGCTGAGCAGGTTGAACAGGATCTGGCGGATTTTGGTCACATCGCCATGAATGATGCCAATCTCGCCCTCGACATTGATGCGCAGATGGTTACCGCGCGACTCGGCCAGTGGCATGATGGTGCCGACCACATCCTGGATCAGGTCGTCTACATTGAAGGCCTCAATGTTCAGGTCCATCTTGCCGGCTTCGATCTTCGACAGGTCGAGGATGTCGTTGATCAGGCTCAGCAGGTGCTTGCCCGCCGAGCGGATCTTATCGACATCGCCCGCCACCTCTACCCGGTTCAGCTCCACATCGTTCATTTCGTCCTGGAGCATTTCGCTGTAACCGATGATGGCGTTCAACGGCGTGCGCAGCTCATGGCTCATATTGGCGAGGAACTGGCTCTTGGCCTTGTTCGCGGCTTCGGCGCGGTTGCGCATGGCGATCAGATCCCGCTCGACCTCCTTGCGCTCGCGGATCTCGGTTTCCAGTATTTCGTTCCACGAGCGAATCGACTCCTGCTTGGACAATTCCGCCAACATGGTATTGAGGCTGTCGACCAGGGTGCCGACCTCGTCGTCGTTGTGCTTGACCGCCCGGGCATTGAAATCCTTGGCCTTGGATACCTGGGTCGCCCAGCTCGACAAGGCGCTTAGCGGCCGGGTGATATGGATGTTGAGCCAGTAGGAGACCAACACCGTCAGCAGCAGCAAGCCGCCAAGCAAACCCAAGAACACCCGGTAAAGGTTGCTTTTGACCTCCGTCCATTCCTCCAGGTCGATCTGCAGGAACAAACGCCCCTTGACCTCGTTGGCGACCACGATGGGCACCGAGGTGTAATAGTGATCGTCCTCCAGCCATACCCGTTCGCTTTCCCGCAGCTCGGCCAGGGCCTCGGCACCGACACCCTCGGGATAGGCGGCGAAGAGTTCCCCGTCCTTTTGGATCAGCGCCATTTTGATATGACTGTTGCCTTTCGCCGCGGCGAGCACGTTCTTCGCCGCCTCGGCATCGTCGAAGGTCACGGCGGCGCGGCTGTTATCGGCCAATACGGTGGCCAGTACCTCCAGGTCTCGCTGGGTTTTCTGATGGAAATAGCTGTTGGCGAACCAGGTCAGGGACACCGCGCAAATCAGCAAAACCAACAGCGCATAGCCGACGATGGTGAACTGCAACTTCTGTCGCAGCGAGGTTCTGCGCCACCAGCGCCGCCGCTCATGGACAGGCACGGACATTTACTTGACCCCCAACTGGATGAGTTGCGCATCTATCTTGAAGTCGGTCTTGCTCAGCAACTTTTCGTTGATGCGAAAGCGAATGGTGTCGTTCTGCTCGAACAACTCGATCAGCCCGCCATGGCGGATAAAGGGCGAGAATTCTCCAATGGTCAGCACCTGGACCTCGTCGACTTTCGCCAGAATCGCATCCGTGCCCTGGCGTTCCGAGTCGATCAGATAGAGCACATTGCAGCGCCCGAGGTCGGAAGCGTCGGTGTAGTGACCAAGGCGCAGGACCTTGACCCGACCTTGCGGCGTCGTGGAGCCATCGATGGCATCCAGCGCCGAACCGAAGCGATCCTCGCCGAGCACGCAGACATTCAATTGGCCTTCACCGCGCAAGGCCGATTCGGGGAAGCGCACGAACTGCAGGAAGTTATAGATATAGGAGGCTTTGATCTGGTACGCGATGTCCGCCGCCTGGGCCAGCAACGACGGCGCGCAGCTCAAGCCGATGCCCAACAGCAGGCAACGCAAGCTGTTCGAACAACACCCTAACCATGAGCCCATGGGCTAGAACTCCTGGGTCAGGTAAAGAGCCAGATCCGGCTCCACCGCATTGGCCTCGTTGACGCCCCACTCGAAATGCTCGGAATGCCCGAGATGGCGCGCGACCAGTTGCAACTGGGTTTTCTGCGCCGGGCGCCAAGCCAGGCTGAGGTCGCCTGCCCAGTAGCTGGAAATCCGCTGCCCGGGCAAAGCATCGACATAACGCAGGTAGGTGTTCAACTGCCAGCGCGGGTTGATGTCCCAGAGCGAGATCAATTGCAGCATATCCCTCGGCATGCTGCCCTCGACCGCCCTGGGGTCGCTCACGCCAGTGCTGCCACGCGACAGCGACAGATCCATCTCGGCATGGCTGTAGTTCAGGCGTAGCAGCCAATTGCTCCGCGCCTGGTAGCTCAGGGAGGTCTCGATGCCCTTGACCGTACCGCTCATTTCGTTGCCCAGGGTGGGCGGTTCGAGCGTCAGCAGATCATGGTATTCGGACCAATAGGCGGCGATATCCAACTGCCAGCGCTCCTGCCATTGTTGACGCCAACCCAGCTCGTAGACGCTGGCGTATTCCGGCTTGAGGTTTTGTCCGGCCACCAGGACCGGCGGCGAGAAAATATCGTGTTCCAGACGGGTCGGGGTGCGCACCGCCTTCGACCAGGCGGCCCAGATCAACGCATCGTCGAAGGCATAGGACGCGCGCACGCTGGGTTGCCACTCCTCGTTGGAATAGTCGTTGCGCTCGTATTTCGTACCCAGGATGAGGTGCAGACGATCGTCGAGAAACGCCATGTCGTCCTGGATAAAGGCGCTCATCAGCTCATC
>NZ_CAMPHN010000431.1 GCF_946885885.1 uncultured Pseudomonas sp. | reverse complement strand
CCTTGTCGGCGAAGATCGGGTGGATCTGCCCCACACCGCGCGGAACGGCGGCCATACGGCGTTGCATCAGGGATTCGTTGGTCTTGCTCATGGTGTCCTCGTTGGCGCTATCGTGCGGAATACGTGTTTTTGTAGGAGCCAGCTCGCTGGCGATCCGGCCAGCAACGGCAAAAGCATCGCCAGCAAGCTGGCTCCTACAGTTCAACCTCTATCGATTCAGATACCCAGGCACAGGTATTTGATTTCCAGATACTCATCCAACCCGTACTTGGAACCCTCACGGCCCAGGCCGGAGGATTTCATGCCGCCGAACGGCGCCACTTCGGTGGAGATCAGCCCGGTGTTGATGCCGACCATGCCGTACTCCAGGGCCTCGGCCACACGGAACACCCGGCCCAGGTCACGGGCGTAGAAATAGGCGGCCAGGCCGAATTCGGTGTCGTTGGCCTGGCGGATCACCTCGGCCTCGTCACTGAAGCGGAACAGCGGCGCCAGCGGGCCGAAGGTTTCCTCGCGGGCCACCGCCATGTCGGCGGTGACGCCCGTGACGATGGTCGGCTCGAAGAAATTGCCGCCCAGGCTGTTGCCGCCGGCGATCAGGGTCGCGCCCTTGTCCAGGGCATCGGCCAGGTGGTGCTGAACCTTGGCCACGGCCTCGGCATTGATCAAGGGGCCGGTGGTCACGCCCGCGTCCATGCCGTTACCGACTTTCAGCTTGGCCACCGCCGCCTGCAGCTTGGCGGCGAAGGCGTCGTACACGCCGTCCTGCACATACAGGCGGTTGGCGCACACACAGGTCTGCCCGGCATTGCGGTATTTGGAGATGATCGCGCCCTCGACCGCCGCATCCAGGTCGGCATCGTCGAACACGATAAAGGGCGCGTTGCCACCCAGCTCCAACGAGAGTTTCTTCAGGGTCGGCGCGCACTGCTCCATCAATTTGATGCCGACCCCGGTGGAGCCGGTGAACGACAGTTTGCGCACAATGGGGTTCTCACACAGCTCGGCGCCGACTTCGCGGGAACTGACAACATCCGCCGGCAGCACGCTGAACAACCCGGCGGGAATGCCCGCGCGCTCGGCCAGGGCGGCCAGTGCCAGAGCCGAGAACGGCGTCTGCGGCGCTGGTTTGAGGACCATGGCGCAACCCGCCGCCAGGGCCGGACCGGCCTTGCGGGTGATCATCGCGCTGGGGAAATTCCAGGGGGTGATGGCGGCGGCGACGCCGACCGGCTCCTTCTGCACCAGGATGCGCTTGTCCGCGGCATGCGCCGGAATCACATCGCCGTAGGCGCGCTTGGCCTCCTCGGCGAACCACTCGATAAAGGATGCCGCGTAGGCGATCTCACCGCGGGCCTCGGCCAATGGCTTGCCTTGCTCGGCGGTCATGATCCGCGCCAGGTCTTCCTGGTTGGCCATGATCAGTTCGAACCAGTTGCGCAGCAATTGCGCGCGTGCCTTGGCGGTCAGCGCGCGCCAGGCCGGCTGAGCGGCCTGGGCCGCGGCTATGGCACGGCGGGTCTCGGCGCGGCCGAGGTTCGGCACGCTGCCAATTGGTTCGCCGCTGGCCGGGTTGAGAATCTCGGTGCGCGCGCCATTGTCGGCTTCGCACCATTGGCCGTTGATATAGGCCTGCTGACGCAGCAGGCCGGGCTCTTCAAGTTGCAGGGTCATGGCGCTCTCTTGGGCAGGGAATTCAAGCGGGTTGCTGGGTGCGCAGTTTCTCGCTGCGCCCGCGCAGCCATTCCAGGGTCAGTAACAGCAGGACCGAGAAACCGATCAACAAGGTCGCCGCCGCGGCGATGGTCGGCGACAGGTTCTCGCGAATGCCGCTGAACATCTGCCGCGGCAGCGTGACCTGCTCGGGGCCGGCGAGGAACAGGGTTACCACCACCTCGTCGAACGAGGTGGCGAAGGCGAACAGCGCGCCGGAGATGACGCCCGGAGCGATCAGCGGCAGGGTCACCCGACGGAATGCGGTCAGCGGCGTTGCGCCCAGGCTGGCAGCGGCGCGCACCAGGTTCTGGTTGAAGCCCTGCAAGGTCGCCGACACCGTGATGATCACGAAAGGCACGCCGAGCACCGCGTGCACCAGGATCAGCGACAGGTAGCTGTTGCCCAGCCCCAAAGGGGCGAAGAACAGGTAGCTGGCCACACCGACGATCACCACCGGCACCACCATCGGCGAAATCAGCAGGCTCATCACCAGCGCCTTGCCGCGGAACTCGCCGCGGGTCAGGCCGATCGAGGCCAGGGTGCCGAGCACCATGGCCAGCACGGTGGCGGCCGGGGCGACGATCAGGCTGTTCTTCAGTGCGCGCATCCAACTGGCCGAAGCGAAAAAATCCTCGTACCAACGCAGCGACAGGTGCTCGATCGGGTAGACCAGGAAGGTTCCCGAGGTGAACGACAGCGGAATGATCACCAGCACCGGCAGAATCAGGAACAGCAGCACCAGCGCGCAGATCGTGCGCAGGCTGTAATGCCAGACGCGCTCGACCGGGGACATATAAGGACTGAGCATGGTGGTTCTCCAATCAATCTGTAGTTGAGGGGCCAGGCCCCTCTCCCGCCCTTCGGGCACCCTTTACCGAGGAAAGGGTCATCGGTCGGCCTGCTCGGCAGACCCGCTTCTATCAGCCCAGACGCAGGCGGCTCGCGCCCACCAGCCAGCTGTACACCACGTAGAGCACCAGGGTGGCGAGCAGCAGCAGGCCGCCCAGCGCCGTGGCCATGCCCCAGTTGATCGAGCTGTTGGTGTAGAACGCGACGAAGTAGCTGACCATTTGATCGCCCGGACTGCCGAGCAGCGCCGGGGTGATGTAGTAGCCGATCGACAGGATGA
>NZ_CAMPHN010000430.1 GCF_946885885.1 uncultured Pseudomonas sp. | reverse complement strand
GCGCGGGCCGAGGCGAACAGGGTGTCGCTGGGGATGTGCCAATCCCAGGTGCCCAGGTCGGCGGACTCCAGGGCCAGATCCAGGCGCTCCTGGCTGTCCTTGAGCGCGCGCTCCTGAGCGCGTTGTGCGGTGATGTCGCGAATCACCCCCATCATCCGCTGCTTGCCGTCGGCATCGCGTTGCAGGCTGCCGCTGATCTCGAGCCAGTGCAGGCTGCCGTCCGGCCAGCGAATGCGATGACGAAAGGCTTCGGGGCTGGGGTTGCCGGCCAGCACCCGCTTGAATAATTGGATGATTTCGCCGCGATCCTCTTCGGGGATCAGCTCGATATAGTCGACTCGTTCGGTCAGTGGGCGCTTCGGGTCCAGGCCGAACAGCGCTTGAGCGCCGCGCGACCAGTTGACTCGGCCGCTTTCCACCTCCCAGTACCAGGCGCCGAGGTTGGCGCCATTCAATGCGGCGAGCAGGCGCGGTGCATCGCTCCAGGCTTTTTCGAATTCGATGGGGTCCAGTGCCGGAATAAACGGCAGAGGGGGGATTCGGTTATCGGACTTGGCCATGCATGGCACTTCCTGTCAGCGCTGTCGGCCGACGCCCCGTAAGTGAACGACATGGCTGAGTCATGCAGAAACCTTTATGGATGCTGCTCATCACGTTAGCCTCTCGGCGGACGCCCGTGCAAGGACGTTGCGTTCGTCATCCAGGAGCCGCATGAATACCCGCGCCGCATTGGAAAGGGTGCGCTCGGTGTGTGTGATATAGCCTAGCTGTCGCGACAGTTGGATGCTCGGCAACGACAAGCGGGTGATTTGCTCGTCGAGCATGGTGCGTGGCAGCACGCTCCAGGCCAGGCCAATGGACACCATCATTTTGATGGTTTCCAGATAGTTGGTGCTCATCGCGATGTTCGGCGTCAGCCCCTGGGCTTCGAATAAGCGCCGCACGATATGGTGGGTGAAGGTGTTGCCGCCGGGGAACACCGCCGGATGATGGGCGACATCCGTCAGGCTCACCGGGCCGTTGCGCGCCAGCGGGTGTTCGGGCGCGGCGACGAAATCCAGCGGATCGTCCCATACCGCGACGGCATGTACCGGTTCGCGGGTTTCCGGTGCCAGGGTGATCACCGCCAATTCCGCACGGCCATGCAGCACCTCTTCGTAGGCGACTTCGGAGTCGAGAAACTGGATGTCCAGCGCTACTTGCGGGTGCGCCCGGGTGAAGGCGCGCAGCAGCGGCGGCAAGCGGTGCAGACCGATATGGTGGCTGGTGGCCAGAGTCAGACGGCCGCTGACCTCGCCATTCAGGTTGACCAGCGCGCGGCGCGTATCGTCCAGCACATTGAGAATCTGGTAAGCGCGGGGCAGCAGGGCGCGACCGGCCTCGGTAAGGCTCACTTCACGGCCGAGGCGGTCGAACAGGCGTACATTCAATTGCTGCTCGAGGCTGGCGATGCGTTTGCTGACCGCGGGTTGGGTCAAGTGCAGGCGTTCCGCAGCCTCGGAGAAACTGCCGAGTTCGGCGATGGCGATAAAGGCATTGAGGGTGGCGAGATCCATAGAAGCAGCTCCAAGCGGCAAGCCATAAGCTGCAAGGGAAACGGCGTGCGTCCTCGCTTGCAGCTTGAGGCTTAAAGCTTATGGCTATTCCATGAAGGAATCCATTGAATAAAAAATATGAATTTGAGTAATTCAAGGCAAATCCATAGGATTGCCCCATAAGCCGAAGGGCTATTCGCCCAGGCATAGAAAGACGCTGATGAGGACAGGTTGATGGCCGGCAAAACGCTGTACGACAAGCTCTGGGAAATGCACGAGGTCAAACGCCGCGACGATGGCTCGTCGCTGATCTATATCGACCGCCATATCCTCCACGAAGTGACCTCGCCCCAGGCTTTCGAAGGGCTGCGTCTGGCCGGGCGCAAGCCGTGGCGCATCGACGCCAATATCGCCACTCCGGACCACAACGTGCCGACCACCAAGGCCGAGCGCCAGGGCGGTCTGGAAGCGATCGCCGACGAGGTTTCGCGGATTCAGGTGCAAACCCTCGACGAGAACTGCGACGACTTCGGCATCCTCGAATTCAAGATGAACGACCAGCGTCAGGGCATCGTCCACGTGGTCGGCCCGGAGCAGGGCGCGACCTTGCCGGGCATGACCGTGGTTTGCGGCGACTCGCACACCTCCACCCATGGCGCCTTCGGTGCGCTGGCCCATGGCATCGGCACTTCCGAGGTCGAGCATGTGCTGGCGACCCAGTGCCTGGTGGCGAAGAAAATGAAGAACATGCGGGTCTCGGTCGAAGGCCAATTGCCTTTCGGCGTGACCGCCAAGGACATCGTGCTCGCGGTGATCGGCAAGATTGGCACCGCCGGCGGCAATGGCCATGCGCTGGAGTTCGCCGGCAGCGCGATTCGCGACTTGTCGCTGGAAGGGCGCATGACCATCTGCAACATGGCCATCGAAGCGGGTGCCCGCGTCGGCCTGGTGGCGGTGGACGAGAAAACCATCGCCTATGTCCAGGGCCGTCCGTTCGCCCCCCAAGGCGCGGACTGGGACAAGGCCGTCGCGCAATGGCAGGGGCTGGTCTCCGATGCCGACGCGCATTTCGATACGGTGGTGGAGCTGCGCGCCGAGGAGATCAAGCCGCAGGTCAGCTGGGGCACTTCGCCGGAGATGGTCCTGGCCGTCGATCAGAAGGTGCCGGACCCTGCCGCCGAAGCCGACCCGGTCAAGCGCGATTCCATCGTCCGCGCACTCAAGTACATGGGGTTGAGCGCCAATCAGGCGATCACCGATATCCAACTGGATCGGGTATTCATCGGTTCCTGCACCAACTCGCGCATCGAAGACCTGCGCG
>NZ_CAMPHN010000429.1 GCF_946885885.1 uncultured Pseudomonas sp. | reverse complement strand
GTGACGGATTTGGATACGGGCGTGTCGGTATGAAGCGCGAGCGCTTTGCTGAAATCTCGATGATGGCCGGGTAATTACCTAGCAGGAGAGTGTCGTGGCTATCAGCGTGTTCGACTTGTTCAAGATCGGCATTGGCCCATCCAGTTCGCATACCGTGGGACCGATGCGCGCTGCCGTGCTCTATGTCGGTGCGCTGCGCGAGCGCCGCCTGCTCGAGCGGGTTGGGCGGGTGCAGGTGCGTTTGTACGGCTCGTTGTCGGCGACCGGCGTCGGCCACGGCAGCGACCGGGCGGTTGTGATGGGTTTGATGGGCGAGTGGCCGGATCGAATCGACCCGTCGAGCATTGCCCCGCGCATCGAGGCGTTGCTCGCCAGCGGCCGCTTGTCGCTCGACGGTCAGGTGCAAATCGCCTTCGATTGGCAGCGCGACATGCTGCTGCTCGACGAGAACCTGCCGTATCACCCCAATGCCATGACCCTCAGCGCCTTCGCTGCCGATGGTAGCCTGCTTTACGAGAACACCTATTACTCGGTCGGCGGCGGTTTCGTAGTCGATGAGGAACAAGCCGCCAGCGGCCAGCTGGATCAGGACAGCACCCGCCTGCCTTACGATTTCGACAGCGCCGAAGAGCTCCTGCGCCTGTGCAAGGAGCATGGCCTGCGCGTGTCCGAGCTGATGATGGCCAACGAAAAGGCCTGGCGCAGCGAAGAAGAGATCCGCAGTGGCCTGATGCGCTTGTGGCAGGCGATGCGCGATTGCGTCGACAACGGCCTCAAGCACGAGGGCATTTTGCCCGGTGGGCTCGAGGTCAAGCGCCGTGCCGCCAAGTTGCACCGCAGCCTGCAGGAGATGAGCAGGCCCAATGTGATCGGCTCGACCCTGAGCGGGATGGAGTGGGTCAACCTGTTCGCCCTGGCGGTCAACGAGGAAAACGCCGCCGGTGGGCGTATGGTCACCGCGCCGACCAACGGCGCGGCCGGGATCATTCCGGCGGTGCTGCACTATTACGTGCGCTTCAGCCCGGCGGTGAGCGAGGCCAATGTGGTCGATTACCTGCTCGCCGCCGCGGCCATCGGCATTCTGTGCAAGAAGAACGCCTCCATCTCCGGCGCCGAAGTCGGTTGCCAGGGCGAGGTCGGCTCGGCCTGCGCGATGGCCGCGGCAGGCCTTGCCGAGATACTCGGCGCAACCCCCGAGCAATTGGAGAACGCCGCCGAAATCGGTCTGGAGCACAACCTCGGGCTTACCTGCGACCCGGTCGGTGGGTTGGTGCAGGTGCCGTGCATCGAGCGCAACGCCATCGCCGCGGTGAAGGCGATCAACGCTGCGCAAATGGCTTTACGCGGCGACGGCGAGCATTTCATCTCGCTCGACCGGGTGATCCGCACCATGCGCGATACGGGCGCCGACATGCACGACAAATACAAAGAAACCTCGCGCGGCGGTCTCGCCGTCAGCGCCATCGAGTGTTGAATGGCGGTGATCCGTTTTCGCCGCAACAGTGCCAGGCGTGCCATTTATCGGTGCGCGCTGGCACGCTCAGCCGTTGTGTTACCGCTACCGTATTCCTTCGCGTAGCGGGTGGGCGTCGACGATTCGCCCAGTGCTACCGAAATGCTCAAGCGCACTGAATTCAAGCCTTGGGTGTCGCAAACGGAATGCTCTTGTCGCTCCTGCCTATGCCTAGTGGCACATGGTTCGGCTGAAGGAACCGATATTTAACTGGATGTTCAATTAATTTAGGCATGACCTTTGCGTTGTAATTCTTGCCTACCTGGGTGTGCGCTACGCCGGAGGCAAAATTTTGCTGGGCCCTCTAGCCAGGGCGCCAGCGCCAATAAGGACCCGTGATAAGGGTTCGATACCGTGCGTTGTTTTGCGTGAGGATCCAGAGATGTCAGAGTTCAATCAAGGGGCGCAAGCCCAGAGCCGGGTACCCCGGTCCGTCGGTTTTTTGCTGTTGGATAACTTCACCCTGATCTCTCTGGCCTCGGCGGTCGAACCACTGCGCATGGCCAACCAGCTCTCAGGCAAGGAGCTGTACCGCTGGCACACCCTGACCCAGAACGGGTTGCCGGTGAGCGCCAGCGACGGTTTGCAGATCACCCCGGACGCCAGCCTGGCCAATGCGCCGCGTCTCGATGCGGTGATCGTCTGTGGCGGCGTGGGTATTCAGCACAGCGTCACGCGTGAACATCTGCACTGGTTGCAAGGCTTGGCGCGTCATGGTTGCCAGATGGGTGCGGTATGCACCGGTAGCTGGGCGCTGGCCAAGGCCGGCCTGCTCAACGGCTTCGATTGCAGCGTGCACTGGGAGTGCCTGGCGTCGATGCAGGAAGCCTTCCCGCGCGTGGCGGTCACCACGCGGCTGTTTTCCATCGATCGCAACCGCCACACCTCGTCGGGCGGCACTGCGCCAATGGACATGATGCTGCACGTGATCGGTCGCGAGCATGGCCGCGAGTTGGCCGCGGCGATCTCCGAAATGTTCATCTACGAGCGCATCCGCAACGAGCAGGATCACCAGCGCGTGCCGCTCAAGCACATGCTCGGCACCAACCAGCCGAAGTTGCAGGAAATAGTCGCGCTGATGGAGGCCAATCTGGAAGAGCCGATCGATCTCGATCAACTCGCGCTCTATGTCGACGTCTCGCGTCGGCAGCTCGAAAGGCTGTTCCAGAAATACCTGCACTGCTCGCCGTCGCGTTACTACCTCAAGCTGCGTTTGATCCGCGCGCGGCAGTTGCTCAAGCAGACCAGCATGTCGATCATCGAAGTGGCTTCGGTCTGCGGTTTCGTTTCCACTCCGCATTTCTCCAAGTGCTACCGCGAGTACTTCGGCATTCCGCCGCGCGACGAGCG
>NZ_CAMPHN010000428.1 GCF_946885885.1 uncultured Pseudomonas sp. | reverse complement strand
CAGCTTGCAGCTTGCAGCTTGCAGCTTGCAGCTTGCAGCTTGCAGCTTGCAGCTTTTCCGTTACAATTCGCGCCCCTTTTCCCGCAACGGAGGCGGATGGCCTGTTTAGCCGTCACGCCCGTGGCTGATATGCAAGAAACCCTGCGCATTACCGAGATTTTCTACTCGCTGCAGGGCGAGACGCGCACCGCCGGCTTGCCGACTGTGTTCGTTCGCCTGACCGGCTGTCCTTTGCGTTGCCAATACTGCGACACCGCCTATGCCTTCAGCGGCGGCGAGATCCAGTCGCTGGATGCCATCATCGAGCAGGTTGCCGGCTATAAGCCGCGCTATGTCTGCGTGACCGGCGGCGAACCCTTGGCCCAACCCAATTGCATTCCCTTGCTCGAGCGCTTATGCGATGCCGGCTACGAAGTGTCGCTGGAAACCAGTGGCGCTTTGGATGTCTCGGCGGTCGATCCGCGGGTCAGCAAGGTGCTCGATCTGAAAACGCCGGGCTCGGCGGAAGTGGCACGCAACCGCTACGAAAACATCGAGCTGCTGACGCCCAACGATCAGGTCAAGTTCGTCATCTGCTCGCGCGAAGACTACGACTGGGCGGTGAGCAAGCTGATCCAGTATCGGTTGGCTGAGCGCGTCGGCGAGGTGCTGATGTCGCCCAGTCACCATGAGCTGAGCGCCCGCTCCCTGGCTGATTGGATCGTCGCCGATAACCTGCCCGTGCGCCTGCAGATGCAGCTGCACAAGATCCTCTGGAACGACGAACCGGGACACTGAGCCCGGTTGCATGGCTTTCGGATCGCTTGCCGGGTAACGGCGCGTAAATAATTGCAATGTGCTCAGAACCCGTGGGCTCGCCTGCGGGTTTTGCAATGATGGGGTGTTATCGATGAACGATAAAAAGGCGCTGATTCTTTTGTCCGGCGGGCTGGATTCGGCCACAGTGGTGGCGCTGGCCAAGGCGCAGGGTTACAGCTGCTACAGCATGAGCTTCGACTATGGCCAGCGTCATCGCGCCGAGTTACAAGCCGCCGAGCGCGTGGCGCAGCACTTGGGTGTGGTCGAGCACAAGGTGGTTGGGATCGATTTGAACGGCATTGGCGGTTCGGCCTTGACCGATAGCAGCATCGATGTGCCGGAAAGTCCGACCGAGGGGATTCCCATCACCTATGTGCCGGCGCGCAATACGGTATTTCTGGCGTTGGCCTTGGGCTGGGCGGAAGTACTGGGTGCGCGCGATATTTTTATCGGCGTGAATGCGGTGGATTACTCCGGTTACCCGGATTGCCGTTCGGAATTCATCGAGGCTTTCGAGCGCATGGCCAACCTGGCGACCCGGGCCGGCGTCGAAGGGCAGGGCTTTCGCATCCAGGCGCCGCTGCAGTATATGAGCAAGGCCGAGATCATTCGGGCGGGGATTCAAGGTGGTGTCGACTACGGATTGACGGTGTCCTGCTATCAGGCCGATGCGGATGGTCGCGCATGCGGTAAGTGCGAGAGTTGCCGGTTGCGCGCCGCGGGTTTTGCCGGCGCCGGTGTGGCCGATCCGACCCGCTATCGTTAAAAGTTTGTCGTTTGCTGTTGATTTAATGAATTAAATCAGTATCATGCGCCTCGCCTTGGGTCGTTAGCTCAGTTGGTAGAGCAGTTGGCTTTTAACCAATTGGTCGTAGGTTCGAATCCTACACGACCCACCATATTTTCTTCTGCGGAAGATGCTAAAAGCCTGATGGTTCTGGAAAGAGCCCTCGGGCTTTTTTGTGCGCATTGTTTTTACCGCTCCCATTGCGCCAGCACTGTTCCCGTCGTGTCTGCGGGTATAATCGATTTCCGCACTGCTAGACCTCCACAGGGCCTGATGATATGACGCAGATTTCCGAACGCCTTCTAGTCCAGGCTCATCTGGATGCCAAACAGCCCAAACCGCTGACGCCCGAGCAGGAAGCGTTTTATCGCGCCGAGATCGCCGCGGAGCTGAAGAAGCAGAACGCCGTATTGGTTGCTCACTACTACTGCGACCCGGTGTTGCAGGCGCTGGCCGAAGAGACCGGCGGTTGCGTCTCCGATTCCCTGGAAATGGCGCGTTTCGGCAATGCTCATCCGGCGCAGACCGTGCTGGTCGCCGGGGTCAAGTTCATGGGTGAGACGGCGAAGATCCTCAACCCGGAGAAGCGCGTGCTGATGCCCACCCTGGAGGCGACCTGCTCGCTGGATCTGGGCTGCCCGGTGGAAGAGTTCGCGGCGTTTTGCGACCAGCATCCGCAGCGTACCGTGGTGGTCTATGCGAACACCTCGGCGGCGGTGAAGGCGCGCGCCGACTGGGTGGTGACCTCCAGTTGCGCGGTGGAGATCGTCGAGCACCTGATGGATAACGGCGAAAGCATCATCTGGGCGCCCGATCAGCACCTGGGTCGCTATATCCAGAACAAGACCGGCGCCGACATGCTGCTGTGGGACGGTGCCTGTATCGTCCACGAGGAATTCAAAGCCAAGCAACTCGCGGATATGAAAGCGCTGTACCCCGAGGCCGCGGTGCTGGTGCATCCGGAGTCGCCGACCGCGGTGATCGAGTTGGCCGATGCCGTGGGCTCCACCAGCCAGTTGATCGCCGCCGCGCAGAGCCTGCCGAACAAGCGGTTCATCGTCGCCACCGATCGCGGCATCTTCTACAAGATGCAGCAGCTGTGCCCGGATAAGGAATTCGTCGAGGCGCCCACCGCCGGTAACGGCGCGGCTTGCCGCAGCTGCGCCCATTGTCCGTGGATGGCGATGAACACGCTGGAGCGCACCCTTAGCTGCCTGCGCGAGGGTAGTAACGAGATTTTCGTCGACCCGGCGCTGATCCCCAAGGCGATCAAACCGCTCAA
>NZ_CAMPHN010000427.1 GCF_946885885.1 uncultured Pseudomonas sp. | reverse complement strand
GTGGCGATCCCCGTGGACGAGCGCAGCCTGGAGCAGATTCGTGCCTGGGATTTGCAGCCATTCGCGCAGCTGAGCCAGCAATTGGCCGCGGTGATGCCGGCCCATGTCATCTATCCTCAGGTGGATACCCGGCCCGCCGGTTTTTCCCGGCGCTGGCTGCAGGACATTCTGCGCGGCGAATTGAAATTCTCTGGGGTGATTTTCAGCGATGACCTGTCGATGGCGGGCGCCCATGTGGTCGGCGATGCGGCCTGTCGTATCGAAGCCGCACTCAGCGCCGGCTGCGACATGGGCTTGGTGTGTAATGATCGTGGCGCGGCGGAACTGGCCTTGAGCGCCTTGCAGCGGCTCAAGGTCGTGCCTCCTCAAGGTCTGGCGCGGATGCGCCGGCAGGCTTTTCCGGGTATCGAATACAAGCAACACCCACGTTGGCTGGAAGCGCTCGGTGCACTGCGCGCCGCGCAATTAATCGCTTGAGGAGAGTTCAATGACTGTCTACGCCATTATCGGCGGTACTGGCCTGACTCAGCTCGATGGCTTGACCATCAATGCTGCGCTGCATCTGGATACACCCTATGGCGCGCCCTCGGCGCCGGTATTGCGAGGGCAATATGCCAGTGGCGAAGAGGTGTTGTTTCTCGCCCGTCACGGCCATCCGCACCGAATTCCGCCGCACCAGGTCAACTACCGCGCCAATCTCTGGGCGCTGAAGGAGTCAGGCGCCAAAGCGATCATCGCGGTGAATGCGGTAGGCGGGATTCATTCGTCCATGGCCACCGGCCATTTCTGTTTGCCGCATCAGCTTATCGACTACACCTCGGGGCGTGAGCATACCTTCTACGAAGGTGAACTCGAGCACGTCACCCACGTGGATTTCAGCCACCCCTACGATACGGCGTTGCGGGCAAAGCTGGCCGCTGCCCTCGACCAGCACCGCTGCAGTTACAGTTCCCATGGGGTGTATGGCTGCACCCAGGGGCCGCGTCTGGAAACGGTCGCCGAAATCGCCCGTATGGAGCGAGACGGTTGCGACATCGTCGGAATGACCGGTATGCCGGAAGCGGCGCTGGCGCGCGAGTTGGCCTTGCCTTATGCCTGCCTGGCGTTGGTGGTGAACCCCGCGGCCGGCAAATCCAACACGCTGATCACCATGGCGGAAATCGACCGTGCGCTGGAAGAGGGCATGGGGCGGGTGAAGTCGGTGTTGGCCCACGTCTTGACCAGTTGAATTCGAGTTCCCGGATAGAGCCGCTTTCGTGCGCAAGGCGCTCAAAGCGTGGCCCGGATGCAAACCGGGAGCGAATTGGTAGGCGATAGATTTCCCCGGATTGCATCCGGGCTACAACTACAAAAATGCCGTTCACCTAGCTGGGTGAACGGCATCGCATGTCTCGCGGTCGTTTTCGTTGGTTTATCCGGGCGCCGGATTTAAAGCGAGCGAACGCGCACCAGCATGCCGAGACTGCCGTGGTCGAGGAATGTCAGCTCGCCGTTCTGCAGGCGAATGCTGTGTTTGAACAGTTCGCTGCTGTTGAGCAGACCGCTTTCGTCGAACTGGTTGATCCAAAGGTTGGCCTCAAGATCGATCAGGCCGTCCTGCTTGAGCGTCAATGTGCCTTCTACCGGGAAATGCCCGAATTGCTCGTCGCCGGTGCTCAGCGCCATGCTGCCGGGGGCGGCACCGATAGGCTGCGCCCAGGCTTTATGCAGCAATACCCGGTAGCCGTTGCCGGGGTTGAGTTTGCTCGCTTCGCTATCCAGCGTCGTCGCGCGTTCCTGCTCCGGACCAATGGGCTGTGCACCTTGCGCCCAGTCGTCCGGGGCGGGGCGGGCGGCGGGAAGCTGCTCGGCGTTCTGGCGGAAGACGATGACTTCCACCTGATACAGCGATTCGGCGGCGGCCGGGTTGGCGGTCAGCAACGACAGCAGTAACAGCGGCAACAGGGCCAGGGTTCGGAGGGCGCGCATCGGGTCGATCCTTTAGCTGGAGGGAGTCAGGCGCTCGAACAGTGCTTCGAGCGTATTGAATCGTTCTTCGGGGCGTTCCATGGGCACTTGGAATTTGAACAGCGTTGCGCCTTCGAACTTGTAACGGTTGGGCTGGCTCTGGATCAGCCTGATCAGGGTCAAGGGGTCGACGCAGGTGTCGGCGGCGAATTCCAGGCGTCCGCCCTGAGGGCCGGCGTCGACCTTTTTGATCCCGAGTTTTTCCGCCTGCAGTTTCAACAGGGTCAGGCGGATCAGGTTCTTGCTCGGCTCCGGTAGCAAGCCGAAACGATCGATCATCTCGACCTGCAATTCCTTCAGACCGTCCTCGTTGATCGCCGAGGCGATGCGCTTGTAGAGAATCAAGCGCGTGTGCACATCGGGCAGATAGTCCTCGGGGATCAGCGCCGGCACCCGCAGGTTGATTTCCGGACCGCCGCCCAGCGGTTGGTCGAGGTTCGGTTGCTCGCCCTTGCGGATGGCCTTGACCGCGCGCTCGAGCATTTCCATATACAGGGTGAAGCCCACCGCCTGGATCTGCCCGCTCTGGCCATCGCCGAGCAATTCGCCGGCGCCGCGGATTTCCAGGTCGTGGGTGGCGAGCAGAAAGCCCGCGCCGAGGTCCTGGGCGCCGGAAATGGCTTCCAGGCGTTTCTGCGCATCCTCGGTCATCTGCTTGCGCGGCGGCGTCAGCAGGTAGGCGTAGGCCTGGTGGTGGCTGCGTCCGACCCGGCCGCGCAGCTGATGCAGCTGAGCCAGGCCGAATTTGTCGGCGCGCTCGATGATGATGGTGTTGGCGCTGGGTACGTCGATGCCGGTTTCGATGATGGTCGAGGCGATCAGCACATTGAAGCGCTTGTGATAGAAGTCGCCCATCACCTGTTCCA
>NZ_CAMPHN010000426.1 GCF_946885885.1 uncultured Pseudomonas sp. | reverse complement strand
TTCGCTTGCGCGCCTCGAAGCGGTCCAGGCCGGCGTATTCGGCCGGCAGGCTGCCGTCGATCTCGGCGTTGACGCTGCCGTCGATGTTAAACACCTGGGCTGTGGCGAGCACCGCGGCGTTTTTGTCGAAGATATTGATCAGCGGCAGATTGTGGCGTTTGCCGACTTCATAGTCGTTGAAGTCGTGAGCCGGGGTGATCTTCACGCAGCCGGTGCCGAATTCCGGATCGCAGTACTCGTCGGCGATGATCGGGATACGCCGGCCAACCAACGGCAGCTCGACGTAGGTGCCGATCAGCGCTTGGTAGCGTTCGTCGCTCGGGTTAACCGCGACGGCGCTGTCGCCGAGCATGGTTTCCGGGCGAGTGGTGGCGACGATCAGGTAATCCTTGCCGTCGGCGGTCTTGTTGCCGTCGGCCAGCGGGTAGCGCAGGTTCCACAGGCTGCCTTTCTCGTCGTGGTTTTCCACTTCGAGGTCGGAAATGGCGGTATGGAACTTGGTGTCCCAGTTGACCAGGCGCTTGCCGCGATAGATCAGGCCGTCCTGGTGCAGGCGTACGAACGCCTCTTTAACGGCCTCCGACAGACCTTCATCCATGGTGAAGCGCTCGCGCGACCAATCCACCGAACTGCCCAGGCGGCGGATCTGCCGGGTGATGGTGCCACCGGACTGCTCCTTCCATTCCCAGACTTTTTCCAAGAACTTCTCGCGGCCCAGGTCGTGACGGCCGATGCCTTCAGCGGCCAGCTGGCGCTCGACCACCATCTGGGTGGCGATGCCCGCGTGGTCGGTGCCCGGCTGCCACAGGGTGTTGCGGCCCTGCATGCGGCGGAAACGGATCAGCGCATCCATGATCGAGTTGTTGAAACCATGGCCCATGTGCAGGCTGCCGGTGACGTTCGGCGGCGGGATCATGATGGTGTAGGGCTCGCCCGAACCCTGCGGGGCGAAATAGTTGTTCGCCTCCCAGTTCTGGTACAGGGCGGTTTCAATGGCGTGCGGCTGGTAGGTCTTGTCCATGCGCGGCGGGACCCTTATGACGGCTGGTCGGAAAAGCCGGCAAGTATAACGCCTATAAGCGCCAGCCATAAGCGGGGAGGCTGTGCGGGTCTGCGGCGAGGTGTCCTGGCTTGCAGCTGCTGGTTCGGGCCCCGCGGTTCGTAGGTTGGGTTAGCGGCGATTGTTGCGATTCAAATAGCGACATCGTCGTCGGTCGCCGCGTAACCCAACAAGGTCGTTATGCAAAGTCAGGCGTCAATCATGCGGCTCGGTAGCACGGCTATCGCAGGGCGCCCCCATGTATTTACCGGAACAACATCGCGTAGACGCCTTGTTGGGTTACGCGGGGCTCATCTATGGCGTTGCGACAACTGACGTGGAGCGCCGCTAACCCAACCTACTTCTAACCCTACGGATTCAACCTACCAGCTGCACTACTTGCGCGGCGGCAGCAGCCGAGTCAGGCGGGCGCTGAGACGGCGTTTCAGTTCGGCTTCGATCTGCGGCACGAAATCGTCGATCACGTCTTGCAGAATCAATTGGGCGGCGGCGCGCAGTTCGCTATCCAGGCGGTTCAGCTCGGCGCTCTGGCTGACGCCGTGGGCGACGGCCTCACGCACCCCGGGCATCGCCGTGGGCTTGGCCGGAGTGGCGGGCTGGGGGCGCGGCGGCGGGGTGACGATGTCCGACAGCAGGGGAATGCTGTCGGGGTCGAGCGAGTCCATCAGTAGCGGCGGGTCGAAGCTTTTATCGCCCAGCAATTCGCGGATCGACTCCAGGTCGTTCAGCAGTTGCTCGGGTTTTTGCGGCGTTTTCGGGTTGTCCATGGTGCGCGATTAAAGCTCGACTCGTTGCGGATCATAGCCACGCTGGCGATAGCTGCGGAAATTCTCCCGGCAGGCGCTCAGCAGGTGCGGTTCTTGGTTGACGATTTCGATCACCCGACTGAAGCATTCGACATGCGGCGACAGGCTGCTGGCCAGGTTGATCAGCACGCCCTGTCGGCTCGCGGGTTCGTCGTCCAGGCCGATCACCACCGGTGCATGCGCATCCTCTTGATGCAGGCTGTGCGGTACGAAACTTTCGGCTTTGAAACGCCACAGGAGTTCATTCGCTTCGTCGCATTGCGCGGCATCGCTGCCGCGCAAAAACACCGGTAAACCGGCGCGCCATGCCTTCATCGCCAGCTGGCAGGCCGCGCGCAGGCGATCCGCCGGGATGTCGGACGAGAGTACGTAGAACTCGATTCTCACTTCACCCGGTCCAGCAGGTATTGCGTGAGCATCGGCACCGGTCGGCCGGTCGCGCCTTTTTCCTTGCCGCCGCTGATCCACGCGGTACCGGCGATATCCAGGTGCGCCCAGTGGTAATTCTTGGCGAAGCGCGACAGGAAGCATCCGGCGGTGATGGTGCCGGCCTTGGGCCCGCCGATGTTGGCGATATCGGCGAATGGGCTGTCCAGCTGCTCTTGGTACTCGTCGAACAGCGGCAACTGCCAGGCACGGTCGTCGGCGCTCTTGCCGGCGGCGAGGATCTGCTCGATCAGCTCCTGGTTATTGCCCATCAACCCCGAGACATTGCTGCCCAGGGCGACGATGCAGGCGCCGGTCAGGGTGGCGATATCGATCACCGCCTGGGGCTTGAAGCGCTCGGCGTAGGTCAGGGTGTCGCACAGCACCAGGCGGCCTTCGGCGTCGGTGTTGAGGATTTCCACGGTCTGCCCGCTCATGCTGGTGACGATATCGCCGGGGCGGGTCGCGCGACCGCTCGGCATGTTCTCGGCGCAGGCCAGCAGGCACACAAGGTTGATCGGCAGCTGCATCTCCAACACGGCTTTCAGGGTGCCGAACACGCTGGCGGCGCCGCACATGTCGTATTTCATC
>NZ_CAMPHN010000425.1 GCF_946885885.1 uncultured Pseudomonas sp. | reverse complement strand
AGGAACGCACGGATGCCGTTAACGTCGACAGTGAAGCCGCCCTTAACCTTACCGTTGATAACGCCCGTAACCACTTCCTCGGCGGCGAAAGCTGCTTCCAGAACGATCCAGCACTCGGCGCGCTTGGCTTTTTCGCGGGACAACTTGGTTTCACCAAAGCCATCTTCAACCGCGTCCAGCGCAACGTGAACTTCATCACCGACCTTGATGGTCAGCTCACCAGCGTCGTTGTGGAACTGCTCGAGCGGAATGAGGCCTTCGGACTTCAAACCAGCGTGAACGGTTACCCAACCAGCTTGGTAATCGATATCGACGATAATTGCGGTGATGATAGAGCCAGCCTGAAGATTCAGGGTTTTTAGGCTTTCTTCAAACAGTTCTGCAAAGCTTTCGCTCATGTTGATTCCTGTTGATTCAGGGCAGGGAATTCTGCCCAAACCACACTCCAGACAATGTGGGTACGTTCATATAAGAAGAGGCGTGCGGGACTAGGACTGGTCTCCCGCATGCCTCCTTGCGAGCCGGTCGGCTTAAGCAGCCGTGGCTCTTGTCATCCGGCCAGATCGCGAAGGGCGATCTCACTCAGAATTCGTTCTAGTACTTGCTCGATGGAGAGTTCGGTGGAATCCAGCTGTATCGCATCGACCGCCGGCTTTAGCGGGGCCACTGCACGCTGGGTGTCGCGCTCGTCGCGCGCCTGAATCTCTTCAAGAAGACTCGCAAGGTTAACATCATCGCCCTTTGCCTTCAACTGCAAGTAACGCCGCTGCGCGCGCTCTTCGGCGCTGGCGGTGAGGAAGACCTTCAGCGGCGCATCGGGGAATACCACCGTGCCCATGTCGCGCCCGTCGGCAATCAACCCCGGCATCTCGCGGAACGCCCGCTGGCGCTGCAGCAGGGCCTCACGCACGGCGGGCAAGGAGGCGACTTGCGAGGCGCCGGTGCCGACGTATTCGTTACGAATGGCATCGGTGACCTCTTCGCCTTCCAGGATGATTTTCTGCCCCTGCCCGGCTTCGGCGGCAATGAACTGCACATCGAGGTGAGCGGCCAGCAGCTTCAAGGCTTCTTCGTTGGTCAGGTCGACGCCATGGTTGCGCGCGGCGAACGCCAGCAGCCGATACAGAGCGCCCGAATCCAGGAGATTCCAGCCCAGCTGTTTGGCCAGCAAGCCGGCAATGGTGCCCTTGCCCGAACCGCTCGGCCCGTCGATGGTGATAACCGCCGCCAGCGCCGTCATGACTTGCCCTCCTCTGCCACACGGATACCGACCTGTGCGGCCAGGGCCAGGAAGTTGGGGAACGAGGTGGCGACGTTGGCGCAATCGTGGATACGGATCGGCGCTGTGGCGCGCAGCGACGCGACGCTGAAGGCCATGGCGATACGATGATCGCCGTGGCTCCAGACTTCGCCGCCGCCGATACTGCCGCCTTCGATGACGATGCCATCCGGGGTCGGCTCAGCTTTGACGCCCAGGGCAATCAGGCCATCAGCCATCACTTGAATACGATCGGACTCTTTTACCCGCAGCTCTTCAGCGCCGCGCAATACGGTGCGGCCGGAAGCGACGGAGGCGGCGACGAACAGTACCGGGAATTCATCGATAGCCAAGGGCACCAGGTCTTCTGGAATATCGATACCCTTGAGTTTGGCGCTACGCACGCGGATATCCGCGACCGGCTCGCCACCGACTTCACGCTGGTTTTCCAAGGTGATATCGCCGCCCATCAGCTTGAGGATATCGATCACCCCGGTACGGGTTGGGTTGATACCGACGTGCTCCAGAACCAGCTCGGAATCTTCGGCAATACTGCCGGCGACCAGGAAGAACGCCGCCGAGGAAATATCCGCGGGCACCTCGATATGAGTGGCCTTGAGCTTATGCCCGGATTCGACACCTGCGGTGCTGCCGTCGACCGTCACCGGGTAGCCGAAGCCGCGCAGCATACGCTCAGTATGGTCGCGGGTCGGCGCGGGCTCGGTTACCGAGGTTTCGCCAGCGGCGTACAACCCGGCCAGCAGCAGGCAGGACTTGACCTGGGCGCTGGCCATGGGCATTTCGTAATGCATTCCGGTCAGGCGTTGACCGCCGCGGATGGTCAACGGCGGACGGCCCTCGGGCGCGGTTTCGATCACGGCGCCCATTTCCCGCAACGGTTTAGCCACACGGTTCATCGGGCGCTTGGACAGCGAGGCGTCGCCAGTCAGGGTCACATCGAAGGGCTGCGCCGCGAGCAGACCGGCGAGCAGGCGCATCGAGGTGCCGGAATTACCCAGATAGATCGGGCCGGGCGGCGCCTGCAAACCATGCAGACCGACGCCGTGAATGGTTACGCGGCCATGGTGCGGGCCTTCGATGACCACACCCATATCGCGGAACGCCTGCAAGGTGGCCAGGGCGTCTTCGCCCTCGAGGAAGCCCTCCACCTCGGTCGTGCCTTCGGCCAGAGAGCCGAGCATGATCGAGCGGTGGGAGATGGATTTGTCGCCCGGAACGCGAATCCGCCCGGACAGTTTACCGCCTGGATTGGCCAGAAATATCAGATCGTTCGAGTGCATAGCGTCCACATAGGCCCTGCGGGCCAGAATTTTGCTGAAATGTTCGCGGGCCACCCGGGCGCGGGTGAACACGCCCAACAGTTGATGGCCATCCCCAGCGTCGACCGCATCGCGCAAAGCGTCGAGGTCGCCGCGAAATAGATCCAAGGTGTGCAACACAGCCTCGCGATTGGCGAGAAAGATGTCGTGCCACATCACCGGGTCGCTGCCGGCAATCCGCGTGAAATCGCGGAAGCCGCCGGCGGCATAACGGAAAATCTCCAGATTCTCGCTGCGCTTGGCCAGCGAGTCGACCAGACCAAAAGCCAGTAGATGCGGCAAATG
>NZ_CAMPHN010000424.1 GCF_946885885.1 uncultured Pseudomonas sp. | reverse complement strand
CCATGCGCAACATGGTGTCGTTGCCTTCGGAGCCGGAACCGGTGAAGAACACGTGGTTCATGCCTTCCGGGGCCAGCTCGGCGATCGCCTTGGCCAGCTCCAGCGCCGGCGGTGTGGCGGTCTGGAAGAACATGTTGTAGTAAGGCAGTTCCTGCATCTGCCGGGACGCCGCATCCGCCAGTTCCTTACGCCCGTAACCGACGGCCACGCACCACAGTCCCGCCATGGCGTCGAGAATCTTGTTGCCCTCACTGTCCCACAGATAAACGCCATCGGCCCGGGTGATGATCCGCGGCCCGCTTTGCGCCAGCTGCTTGAAGTCGCTGAACGGCGCCAAGTGATGATCGCGGCTCATCGCCTGCCATTCACGGGTTTTCGGGTTTTGCACTGGCTTGCTCATATCCACACCTTCTCTATGGGCTCTGCCGGCTCTGTGGGAGGCGCTTCAGCGGCGATTGTCGCAGCTGAAGCCCCTCCCACAGAGCCATGAGAAGCCCCGGAAAACTATACCGACAACAGCAGGAACTCACGTTCCCAGGAACTGATCACCCGTTTGTAGTTCTCGTGTTCGGCACGCTTCACCGCGACATAGCCGCGCATGAACTTCTCACCCAGGTACTTCTCGGCCGCCTTGCAGGCTTCCATGCGCTCCAGTGCGTGCTCGATGGTGATCGGCAAGCGCAGGTTGCGCCGCTCGTAGCCACGGCCCTTGACCGGTGCGCTGGGCTTGATGTCTTCGGCCATGCCCATGTAGCCGCACAGCAGGGAGGCGGCCAATACCAGATAAGGGTTGGCATCGGCGCCGGCCAGACGGTTCTCCACCCGGCGATTCTGCGGGTTGGCTTCCGGCACGCGCAGGCCGACGGTGCGGTTCTCTTCGCCCCATTCAACGTTCACCGGTGCAGAGGTATCCGGCAGGAAACGGCGGAACGAGTTGACGTTGGGCGCGAACAGCGGCAACAGCTCGGGGATGTACTTCTGCAGACCGCCGATATGGTTGAGGAACAGCTGGCTCATGCTGCCGTCGGCATTGGAGAACAGGTTCTTGCCGGTCTTGATGTCCACCACGCTCTGGTGGATGTGCATGGCGCTGCCCGGCTGATCGGTGATCGGCTTGGCCATAAAGGTGGCGGCCACATCGTGCTTGAGCGAAGCCTCGCGCATGGTGCGCTTGAATACGGTGATCTGGTCGGCCAAGTGCAGGGCCTCGCCATGCCGGAAGTTGATTTCCATCTGCGCCGGACCGTCTTCGTGGATCAGCGTGTCGAGGTCCAGGCCCTGGATTTCACACCAGTCGTAGACGTCTTCGAACAGCGGATCGAATTCGTTGGCGGCATCGATGGAGAACGACTGACGGCCCACTTCCGGCCGGCCGGAACGGCCCATTGGCGCTTGCAACGGAAAATCCGGGTCTTCGCAGCGCTTGGTCAGGTAGAACTCCATCTCCGGCGCGACTATCGGCTTCCAGCCCTTGTCGGCATACAGCTTGAGGACGTTCTTGAGGATGTTGCGCGGCGACAGCTCGATCGGGTTGCCCTGCTTGTCGAAGGTGTCGTGAATCACCATCGCGGTCGGCTCGAGGGCCCATGGCACCATGAACGCGGCGTTTTCGTCCGGACGGCAGAACATATCGATGTCCGCTTCGTCGAGCAGGTCGTAATAGATCTCGTCCTCGACATAATCGCCGGTCACGGTCTGCAGCAGCACACTCTCGGGGAGGCGCATGCCCTTCTCGTCGAGGAACTTGTTGGTCGGCGAAATCTTACCGCGGGCAATGCCGGTAAGGTCGCTGATCAGGCATTCAACTTCGGTGATTTTGCGTTCTTTCAGCCAGCTCGAAAGCTGGTCTAATTTGGTGCTCATAGAGACCTCAGGGTTATAGAGGGCGTGTTAACCGTAAATGGCGAACCGCGTTGGAACTGTGAGCCTGCCAGGCAAGGCGTGGGACGCAGGCGATGGTGCTCCCTCGTCAAGTCCCACAACGCAGCATGGCAGGCTCACAGCTCCAACCCGCAGGGCCGCGCCCCGAAAGGCGCAATACAGCGTTTTTCGTCGTTCATTTGAAATACCAAACCTCACTCCTCATGCCTTGTCTTGCTCCTTTCGGGGCGGCGGCGCGGCCGTCATTTACGGTTAACACGCCCTCACGAGCCGACTTATATATAGTCGGCCCGACGTTGCCCCGCCCTCTTCCTGCAAGCCTCACCAAAGGCCTGGAAGATGGCGAGATAATCCGGGTTAGATCCTACTTGGTACTCGGGATGCCATTGCACCCCCAGCGCAAAGTTTTTTGCACCTTCGACGGAGAAGGCTTCGATCAACCCGTCGGGCGCCAGTGCTTCCACGCGGAGGCCCGGCGCCAGACGTTCAACGCCCTGGCCATGAATGGAGTTAACGATGATCTCGTCCGGCAAGCCGAGGCCGGCGAGTATGCCGCCCGGCTGCACCTGCAGCGGGTGGCGCGGTGCGTACTGCACCTCGAAAGGCTGATCCGCGGGTTCGCGGTGATCCATCAAACCGGCGACCTCATGCACCTTTTGATGCAGGGTGCCGCCGTATGCCACGTTCATTTCCTGAAAACCGCGACAGATGCCGAGCACTGGAACGCCCGCCTCGACCGCCTGGCGGATCAGCGGCAGGGTCGTACGGTCGCGTTCGGGATCATGAGCAGTGCCTTGCACGCTGGCAGGGCCACTATACTGATGAGGTTCGATGTTGGAAGGCGAGCCGGTCAACAGCAGACCGTCCAGATTATCGAGCAGGCTGGGTCGATCGATCAGCTCACCCAGCGCGGGTATGATCAAAGGCAGTCCAGCGGCGCCGACAGCCACGGCACGGACGTACTTATCGCCGGTTATATGCTGGATTTGAGGGCCGATCTGCTTGG
>NZ_CAMPHN010000423.1 GCF_946885885.1 uncultured Pseudomonas sp. | reverse complement strand
CGCAGCAGGTTGGCCTTCATATCGGTCGGCAGGGCCTGAGCCTGGCCACCGAGCAGTTTGCTTTCGAGAAACAGCCCGCTGTTTTCCAAAGCCTGAGCCAGGCCTTTGGCGTTACTCAACTGGCCGGCGTCGGGCAGGGCGGCGAACAGCTTGTCGATGCTGCCGTGCAGGCCTTCCGGCAGCCCTTCCTTGCCGCCGAGGCCTTGCAAGGCTTTGAACAGGCCCTCCAGGGAGCCTTGGCGACTGTGCTGGCTGGCCAGTTGTTGGCTCAGCGCCAGTTGATCGAGGCGGCCGCTGAGCGGCAGAAAATTCAGCGCCTGGCTGCCCTGAACCTGCGCGCTGAGCAGGCTGCCGAGCGGCAGTTGCAGGGGCGTCTCCAGGGACAGTTTGCTGCCGGCCAGCTGGGTGTTGAGCAGGTTCACCAGCACTTTGTAGACGACTTGCTGGGTTTTGCCTTGCAGCAGTTGTTCGCGGGCCTCGACCCGGCCTTGCAGCAAGGTGCCAACCGGCAGTTGGTCGAGGTCCAGACTGGTCATGGCTTTGTTGCCGCCGGCCTGCAGGGCTACCGCCAATTGGGTCTCGGACAGCGCGGTAACGGCCAGTGCGGTGCCCTGGGCCAGCGGTCGCGGGCTGCTGGCTTGCAGCGTCGCTTGGCGGCCGTTATCGAGGGTCAGCTTGAGCAGCAATTGAAAGCTTTGCGCCATTTGCTTGAGTTCGACCACCTCGGCGTTGGCACTCTCGCCGCTGGCCAGCAGCCCTTGCAGCGGCTGCAGCAGCTTCAGGGCCAAATCGTTGACCGCGGCATTCGGGCGGTTGCTCGGGGCTATGGGGCCGATGTTTCTGGGGCTGCTGATTTCGCTCATGGGCGGGTTACAACCTGTCGAAAATGCCCACTGCGGGTGAAGGGGCATGGCATGTATAATCGCCCCCCGTCCGGGTCGGCTGCGCATTCAATTGGCGTCAGTATAGCGGCCGGGACGCCGTCGACTTGAACCGTATTAGGTGTCCATATCAGGTGTCCATGCCTTGACCAGCCCTCTGCTCGAAACCGTGGCGCTCGCCTGTGAGCGGGACTGGCGCATGCTCTTCGAGGGCCTGGATTTGCGCTTGGTTCCCGGCGAGATGCTCCAAGTCTCGGGGCCCAACGGCAGCGGCAAGACCAGCTTGCTGCGTTTGCTGGTCGGTTTGATGCAACCGACCGCCGGTGAAATTCGCTTGCATGGCCAGCCGTTGGCTGCGCAGCGCGCCGAGTTGGCGCGCAATCTACTCTGGATCGGCCACGCCGCCGGGATCAAGGGCTTGCTCACCGCCGAGGAAAACCTCGCCTGGCTGTGCGCCTTGCATCACCCGGCCGAGCGCGCGGCGATCTGGCAGGCGCTGGAAGCGGTCGGCCTGCGCGGCTTCGAAGATGTGCCCTGTCATACCCTGTCCGCCGGGCAGCAGCGGCGCGTGGCGCTGGCGCGTCTGTACTTGGACGGGCCGCCATTGTGGGTGCTCGATGAGCCTTTCACCGCACTCGACAAGACTGCGGTGGCCCAGTTGGAAGATCACCTGGCCCGGCATTGCCAGCAGGGCGGCCTGGTGGTGCTCACCACCCATCACACGCTGACAGTCAAACCGGCTGGTTATCGCGAACTTGATCTGGGACAGCGCCGGCCATGAGCAATGTATTTACCCTGCTGTTGGCCCGCGAAGCGCGACTGCTGTTTCGCCGGCCCGCCGAATTGGCCAACCCGCTGGTGTTTTTCGCCATCGTCATCGCGCTGTTCCCGCTGGCCGTGGGGCCGCAGACCGAGTTGTTGAAAAGCCTGTCGCCCGGCTTGATCTGGGTGGCGGCGCTGCTGGCGGTATTGCTCTCGCTGGATGGTTTGTTCCGCAGCGATTTCGAGGACGGCTCGCTGGAGCAGTGGGTCCTTTCGCCGCACCCTCTGGCGCTTCTGGTATTGGCCAAGGTGCTGACACACTGGCTGTTTTCCGGGCTGGCATTGGTGCTACTGGCACCTCTGCTGGCCCTGATGCTGGGCTTGCCAGGGCGTTGCCTGCCGGTATTGTTGGTGTCGCTGTTATTGGGTACGCCGGTACTGAGCCTGCTCGGCGCGGTCGGCGCGGCGCTGACGGTGGGGCTCAAGCGCGGCGGTTTATTGTTGGCGTTGCTGATCTTGCCGCTGTATATCCCGGTATTGATTCTGGGCAGCGGGGCCTTGCAGGCGAGCCTGCAAGGACTACCGGCTCTTGGTCATCTATTGTGGTTGGCGAGTCTCGCCGCCTTGGCGGTGAGCTTGACGCCGCTAGCCATCGCCGCCGGCCTGAAGATCAGCGTCGGCGAATGATCGTTTCACCGGGGGCGATCATGCCGACTGGCTCCCGAATTGCATCCGCGGCTACGGCGATTTCGCCATGGCCCCGCTGACTGATGAGTAAGTCGATGAATTGGACGTGGTTTCACAAACTGGGCTCGCCCAAATGGTTTTATGAAATCAGCGGTCGCTGGCTGCCGTGGTTGGCCGTGGCGGCGGCTGTGCTGCTGGTCGTCGGTCTGGTCTGGGGCTTGGCGTTCGCGCCGCCGGATTATCAGCAGGGCAACAGCTTTCGCATCATCTACATCCACGTGCCGGCGGCGTTCCTGGCCCAGTCGATCTACGTGATGCTGGCGGCGGCCGGCATCGTCGGCCTGGTGTGGAAGATGAAACTCGCCGATGTCGCCTTGCAGCAAGCCGCGCCCATCGGTGCCTGGATGACGGTTATCGCCTTGATCACCGGCGCCGTCTGGGGCAAGCCGACCTGGGGGACTTATTGGGTTTGGGATGCGCGCCTGACCGCGATGTTGATTCTGTTGTTCCTGTATTTCGGGGTGATCGCCCTGGGCCAGGCGATCAGCAACCGCGACAGTGC
>NZ_CAMPHN010000422.1 GCF_946885885.1 uncultured Pseudomonas sp. | reverse complement strand
GTGAATAAAGGAATCTTCGGCGCAATGAACCACTATGACCTGCTATTGATCGGTGCCGGCCATGCGCACCTGGGCGTGCTGCGACGTTGGGCGATGCTGGAGCGGCCGCCGGGGCGCATCGGCCTGCTCAGCCCGGGTCCCGCGGCCTGGTATTCCGGGATGTTGCCGGGCCTGCTGGCCGGGCGCTATCGCGCCAGCGATTGCCAGGTCGATTTGCACCCACTGTGCCGCGCCGCCAAGGTCGAGCTGATCCTCGGCGAGGCCGAAGCCCTGCATGGGATTCAGCAACTGCTGTACCTGACGGACGGTCGCTCGCTGAATGCCGATTGGCTGTCGCTGAATGTCGGCGGCCAAGTCGCCTGTCCGCCGCAACAAGGTTCGGCGATGCAGGTGCTGGCGGTAAAACCCTTCGCCGACTTTATCGCCGAGTGGCAGCGCTGGCAGCTTTCGCCGCAGCGCATGGCGATTCTCGGCGGCGGTGCCGCCGGGGTGGAGTTGGCATTGGCGTTGGCCGGCCAGGTGCCGACATTGTCGCTGTTCTGTGGCGGGGCTTTGCTCGAGGGCCACGCCGCCGGCCTGCGCATGCGCGCCCTCGGTCATTTGCGCAAACGTGGGGTGCAGGTGCGCGAGCACTGCCCGATCAGCCGCATCGACGACGATTGCCTGGTCAGCGGCACCGAGCCGGTCTGGCGCGGCCGCCGTTTGCTCCTGGCCAGCGGCGCGCGAGCCCTGCCGTGGCTGGCCCACAGCGGGCTGGGCTGCGATGCCCAGGGTTTCGTGCCGATCAAACCGACCCTGCAAAGCCACGCATCCGCGCATATTTTTGCCGTGGGCGATTGCGCCGCGCTGCCCGGTGCGCGCAGAAGCGGGGTGTACTCGGTACGCCAGGCGCCGGTGCTGGCGGCCAATCTCCGCGCGGCCTTGCGCGGTGCGCCCTTGCGCAGCTACCGCCCGCAGCGGCAGAGCCTGGCGTTGTTGGCGACCGGCGATGGCGGCGCCTTGTTCAGCTGGCGCGATCTGAGCGCCGGCGGGCGCCTGTTCGGGCGTTGGAAGGATTACCTCGACCAAGGCTTTATCCATCGCCACCGGCTGGTGGGGTAGGGCGGATGGCCTGCGACGAATTGGTCGGCGTACTTAGACCAAAGTGCCATGGTTTGCGGCTGTCTTCGATGTTCGAATCGATAAAGCCCCTGGCCCGCCGCCCGTTCTTCAGCTGTCGCCGCTGATTCGCCCGTCTCATGGCGCGCTATTAAGTGCTTTACTGGGTTCTAGGAACCCCCTGACATTGTCCCGGCGCCAAGTTTCCTCTCTGGCAAATAAGAAGAATTTGAGGTTTCCGTTATGCGAGTTGCGTTTATCCGCCACCCGATGGCTTTTGCATTGCACGCGTTGGGGCTCGTCGCCCTGATGGTGGTGCACCGGCAATTCGAAATGCCATTGCTGGTGACCATCGTTTCCGTGCTGCTATTGGCCTTGTGGCCCTGGCTCGGCCCCTGGCAGCGGCGCGACGGCGAGGTTCGCGCCGCGGATGACGCCGCGCCCAGCCTGAACCGGCTGACCCAGAACCTGTCCGAGCACACCTGCCATAACGCCTTGTCGGCGGCGCAGGTGGCCGATTCGGTCAAGCGGCTGGCGGAGAAGGTGCAATCGCAACTGCTCGCCACCGAGCAGATCAGCCAGAGCGCCGAGGCCATCACCCATACCGAACAGGACAACGCCCAGCGCGCCCAGCAAACCCTGGAGGCGGCGCAGACCGTGCGCCATACCAGCGAGGAGGGCCAGCAGGCGCTGCAACAGGCGATCGGCCGCATGCAACAGTTGAGCGCGCAAACCGCCGCCAGCCGCGAGCTGATCGATGGCCTGAGCACGCGCACCGAACAGATCGAGCAGGTCACCCAGGTGATTCAATCCATCGCCAGCCAGACCAACCTGCTGGCGCTCAACGCGGCCATCGAAGCGGCCCGTGCCGGCGAGCTGGGTCGCGGTTTCGCGGTGGTCGCCGACGAGGTGCGCAACCTGGCCGGGCGCACCGCCAGCGCCACCGAGGAAGTCGGCCAGATGGTCAGCGATATCCGTCAGCAAAGCATGGCCGTGGTGGCGCATATCCAACAGCAGGCCAGCGAGCTGGACCAGGCCGCCACGCAAGTCGAGCAGGCGGGTGTGTTCCTGCATGACATCACCGAGCTGGCGGTGGATGTCGACAACCAGGTGGAACAGATCAGCGCCGGTACGGCGAGCAATCACGAGCGCTTGACCAGCCTGTCGGTCGCCGTCGGGCAACTGCGCAGCGACGTGCGCACCAGCGAAGGCCAGACCCGCCAACTGGGGCTGGCCGCCGAGCAACTGGTCGGTCAGGCCGAGACGGTCAGCGAGCAACTCGCCGAGGTCGGCCTGGACGACTATCACCAGCGCATCTACGACCTTGCCCGCGAAGGCGCGGCGGCGATCGCGGCGCGATTCGAGGCGGATATCGCCGCCGGCCGGATCACCCTGGCGGACCTGTTCGACCGTAATTACCAGCCGATTCCCAACAGCTTTCCGACCAAATACAAAACCCGCTTCGATAGCTATGCCGACCAGGTCCTGCCGGACTTGCAGGAGCCCCTGCTCAAACGCCACGAGGGTCTGGTGTTCGCCATCGCCACCACGCCGGAGGGTTACGTGCCGACCCACAACAACGCCTTCAACCACCCGACCACCGGCGATCGCGCGGTGGACACCCTGAAAAGCCGCAGTAAGCGCCTGTTCAACGACCGCACCGGCATTCGCTGCGGCAGCCACCAGAAACCGCTGTTGCTGCAGACCTATATGCGCGATACCGGCGAATTGATGCACGACCTATCGGTGCCCATCCACGTGCAGGGCCGGCATTGGGGCGGCATGCGCATGGGCTACAAGCC
>NZ_CAMPHN010000421.1 GCF_946885885.1 uncultured Pseudomonas sp. | reverse complement strand
GGCCCTGCAAGGCATGGGCGTGGCCTGGGTGCCGCGCCTGTCGGTGACCGGCGAACTGGCCCGCGGCGAGCTGGTGATCTGCGGCGGCGAGCAGTGGCAGGTGCCGCTGGAAATCCGCCTGTACCGCTGCGCCCTGGTGCGCAAGGCGGCGGTGCGCCTGCTGTGGCGCAAGCTGGAAAGCGGCGAGATCGGTTGATTGGGGATCTAGCAGACGCGCTTTTGTAGGGTGGACATGGCGAAGCCTTGTCCACCGTTGGCGCGCGAGATGGCGGACAAGCCTTCGGCATGTCCGCCCTACGATTTCGTAGCTCGTAGGGTGGATGACGCTTCACCCATCCACCATCGCAGCACGTAGCCTGGGTTGAGCGCAGCGATACCCAGGGCGCCGATACCCGGGTATCGCTTCGCTCAACCCGGGCTACCATTGGGTGACTTTGATCGGTCCCACATCGAGGCGTCGAACCGTCCACGCGGGAACGATCAGCTGCTCCCGTAGCCTGGATAAGCGTCAGCCTTGTAGGGTGGGTGACGCTTTTTTCATCCACCATCACAGTTTGATAATGTCTGGCCCGCGTTAACGCCTTGATGCGGACTCCTCACCAACCTACCGCGGCACGACCAGGCCGACTCCGCGCCCGCGTGGATCGGAGGCGGTGTGCAGGGTTTTGTCCTGCACTTGAATCGCCTGGATATCGCCCATCTTCCAACCCTGGTTTTCCAGGACATAGCCCATGGCCTGGAGCGCCTCGGCGACCTTGCCGGTCAGCGGCGCGAAGCTGTCGTAATAGATGGTGTCCTTGGGTAGTAGCTGGTGATGCACACGCTGCGCCGCCACGGCTTGTTCCAGGGGCAGGCCGTAGTCGTAGAGGTTGTTCAGCACCTGGAAAATCGAGGTGAAGATCCGCGAACCGCCCGGCGTGCCGAGCACCAGGCTGACCTCGCCGTCGCGGGTGACGATGCTTGGGCTCATCGACGACAACATGCGCTTGCCCGGTTCGATGGCATTGGCATCGCTGCCGACCACGCCGAAGGCATTGGCCACTCCGGCCTTGGCGCTGAAGTCGTCCATCTCGTCATTGAGCAAAAAGCCCGCGCCCTCCACCACCACGCCGCTGCCGAAACCGAAGTTCAGGGTATAGGTGTTGCTCACCGCATTGCCGTGTTTATCGACGATGGAAAAATGCGTGGTCTGGTGCGGCTCCAACCCCGGCCGCACATCCGCGGTGGCGGAAATCGCCGTCGGGTTGACCTCGGCGGCGCGTTTTTTCAGGTAGGCCGGGTCGGTCAATTGCTTGACCGGCACCGCGGAGAAATCCGGGTCGCCGAGGTAATCGGCGCGGTCGGCGAACACGCGTTTCTCGATTTCCGCGAGCAGGTGGATATAGCGCGCGGAGTTCAGCTCGACCCCGGCGAAATCGGCGGCACGGGCCTCCTTGATGCCGATCAGCTGAGCCAGCGCGATACCGCCGGAGCTGGGCAGCGGCGCGGTATAGAGCGTATTGCCCTGCCAGTCGACGCGCATCGGCTCGCGCCATTTGGCGCTATAGCCTTTGAGATCTTCGCGAGTGATCAGGCCACCATCGCGTTGCATCTGCGCGACCAGCAATTCGGCGGTCTTGCCGCTGTAGAAGTCCTTTGGCCCTTGGTCTGCGATGCGTTCCAGGGTCTTCGCCAACTCCGGCTGGCGATGCAGTTCGCCGGGTTTCATCGTGCCGAAATATTCGGCGAAGTTGGTCTTGCCGCCGAACCGGGCCAAAGTATTGCTGTGGTATTGGTACTGGTTGTCGGCCACCGTGAAGCCGTTGCGCGCATAGGCCACCGCTGGCGTCAGCAGCTCGCTCCAGGGCAGGCTGCCGAAGCGCTTATGCGCCTCCCACATACCCATCACCGTGCCCGGCACGCCCGCGGCCTTGGCGCCGATCAGGCTGATATTGGCGATCACCTCGCCTTTCTCGTCGAGGTACATATTTTTGCTAGCGGCCTGCGGCGCGACTTCGCGGTAGTCGATGAAATACGGCTTACCGTCCATATACAGCGTCATAAAGCCGCCGCCGCCGATATTGCCGGCCTCGGGAAAAGTAACCGCCAGGGTAAAGGCCGTGGCGACCGCGGCATCCACCGCATTGCCGCCGGCCTTAAGAATCTCGGCGGCGACTTTCGCCCCGTATTGATCGGGCGCTGCTACCGCACCGCCTTCGAGTTCGGCGGTGCTAGCGTTAAGGCTGGCGCTGGCGATAAACGCCAGCAGCGCGAGGGTTTTAAGTGGGCGCATGGAGGGTTCCTTTTCCGCTAGGCGAGGGGTAGACAGCCTAGACCGAAACGGCGTTGCGATCACAGCGGTCTGTGCAACGGCGCATGTCCCCCAATAAAGGATCAAGCCGAGGGGCAGTTTTAGAGAGAGCCACTCGTAGGGTGCGCCGCGCGCACCAACCCCCAATTGTCAGTGGTGCGCATGGCGCACCCTACCCGTTGCTGCACGCAGTATCACTCTTACCCAGGAGCCCCATGCAATGCGCAATGGGTACATAGCCTTAAGTAAGACTGGCCGCATTCACCAAGTCGCCGCCGTTTATTGCAGCAAGTTTTAGTATGTCAGTGTTGCCTTGGATAACGGATCGGCATGCCGTCCAGTGCACTTGAAACGGCGCCCGGTTTAGTGCAGCACTTAGACTGATGACGATTCGTGACAACCTCACCGCTTGACTGTTTGCTGTAAAAAACAAGTAATCGCCGCCTGGGAGTGTGAACAGCACACCAGTAGGCAATACAGTTCGAGCAGTCTTATCACGCCATTTTGCTGTTTGATTAATATCGCTGTAAGAGGCCATGTCGCTACATAAGTATTAATCTGGCAATTAAATAGGGTATATAGAATAATCTGTCGCCATGAAAACAGATGCCCGCAAAGTCAGCCCTCAAGA
>NZ_CAMPHN010000420.1 GCF_946885885.1 uncultured Pseudomonas sp. | reverse complement strand
AAAAGGTATCGCCCATGCCCATGCTGTCGCGTGGCCCTGGCAGCGAAAGCATCACGGCGAAGTACCAGAAGAAGATTTGCAGCAGCGCCGGGATATTGCGGAAGGTTTCGATATAGACGGTGGCCAGCTTGCTGAGCAGCCAGTTCGGCGACAACCGTGCGACACCGAGCAGGAAGCCAAGCAAAGTCGCCAGGACTATGCCGATGACCGAAACCAATAAGGTATTGAGCAAACCAACTACGAACACCCGCCCGTAGGTGTCGCTCTCGGTGTAATCGATCAGATGTTGCGCAATGCCGAAGCCGGCACTGTTATTTAGAAAGGAAAAGCCGGAAGTGATCCCGCGTTTCTCAAGATTGCTTTGGGTGTTGTCGAACAGAAACCAGCCGAGCGCCACGACGGCGATGATGGCGAGAATCTGGAACAGCCACGCACGCACTTTGGGATCGGTCCAGATCGAACCACCCGGGCGTGGGGCATTTGCAGTAGTTTGCATAGGAGCCCTCATAGAACTCCTATGCCCGCATCGGCGGGCATAGGGCTCATGTAATCAGAACAATGCGGGTATCGCATGTGCGATACCCGCAAGACAGTCAGCGCACTGGCGGTGCGTATTGCAGACCACCTTTGTTCCACAGGGCATTGAGGCCACGCTCGATCTTCAGCTCGCTGCCAGCACCGACGTTGCGCTCGAAGCTCTCGCCGTAGTTGCCCACTTGCTTGACGATCTGTACCGCCCAGTCTTTCGGCAACTTCAGATCTTTGCCGAACTCGCCTTCGACGCCGAGCAGACGCGCGACATCCGGGTTCTTGGTGGACTTGACCATTTCTTCGACGTTAGCCGAGGTAACTGCCAACTCTTCGGCGTTCAGCATGGCGAACAGCGACCAACGCACGATGTTGAACCACTCGTCGTCGCCCTGACGCACGACCGGGCCCAGAGGCTCCTTGGAGATCACCTCGGGCAGTACCACGTACTGGTCCGGCTTAGCCAGCTTGATGCGCTGTGCATAAAGCTGCGACTGGTCGGAGGTCAGTACGTCGCAACGGCCGGCTTCGATCGATTTGGCGCTTTCGTCGGAGGTATCGTAGGTGATCGGGGTGTACTTCAGGCCATTGGCGCGGAAGTAGTCGGAGAGGTTCAGTTCGGTGGTGGTACCGGCCTGGATACAGACGGTAGCGCCATCGAGTTCCTTAGCGCTGGAAACGTTGAGGTCCTTGTTTACCAGGAAGCCTTGGCCGTCGTAATAGTTGACGCCGGCGAAGTTCAGACCCAGGCCCGCGTCGCGGGAGCTGGTCCAGGTGGTGTTACGCGAAAGAATGTCGACTTCGCCGGACTGCAGGGCGGTGAAACGCTCTTTGGCGGTCAGCGGACTGAATTTAACCTTGCTGGCATCGCCGAACAGCGCGGCCGCCACGGCACGACAGACATCGACGTCGAGACCCAGGTAGTTGCCTTTTTCATCGGCATAGGAGAAGCCCGGCAGACCATCGCTGATACCGCACTGCACGAAACCTTTCTTTTGCACCGCATCCAAAGTGGCGCCCGCGTGTGCGAAGCCACTAACACCGAGAACAGCGGCCGTAGCGAATACAGCCAGGGTGGATTTCACCATCTTCATTAAAACCTCCAGTGTCTTTTTTTGTGTTGGAGTCTCGACCTTACCACCTCGTCCTTTTGGAACGCGCCGATTGCGTAGGCAGAACGCAACGAACAGGTGAATCGGATCTTAGCGTGAGTCTAGTTGCCGATAGCGTTATCAGCCACAAGCTTGCACCCGTCCATTGTTTGATGGACCAGAGACGGATCGTCAATCACTAATCGCCCAGAGTTTTGATACTCCTTAGCGAAAGTGTCGGAAACCATAACCAATCGGTTTCCTATCTGTTGCGTACCCGAGCGTGAGGTAGTGTTACCGTAACCGGGGCGACATCATCAGCCGGCAGGACACTAGCAAGGGTCGTACCAGCCACTCTTTTTTAGAGCCATACGAACAGGTCAATAGCGAAACTTTCACCCTTGCGACATCTTCTTCACTTATCCACCTTCATGCGAAAAAACCAGCGCACCGGATCGGCGCGAACGCACCACAGCGGAGCCACACATGAGCGAGCCATTGATTCTTCAGCCCACACTTTCCCCCGATGCCTGCGTCATTTGGTTGCACGGTCTGGGGGCGGATCGTTACGACTTCCTGCCGGTGGCCGAAGCGTTGCAGGGCGCTCTACCGAGCACTCGCTTCGTCATGCCCCAGGCGCCGACTCGGCCGGTTACGATCAACGGCGGCTATGCCATGCCCAGCTGGTACGACATCCTCGCCATGAGCCCGGCGCGGGCGATCGACCACCAGCAACTCGAAGCCTCCGCCCAACAGGTGATCGCGCTGATCGAGTCGCAACGCGACGGCGGTATCGACCCACGGCGGATCTTTCTCGCAGGCTTTTCCCAAGGCGGCGCAGTGGTGCTGCATACGGCGTTTCTGCGCTGGCATGGGCCTCTGGGCGGCGTGTTGGCGCTCTCTACTTACGCCCCGACGTTCAGTGCCGAGCTACAGCTCGAAGCGGCCAAACAACAGGTGCCGGTGTACTGCCTGCACGGCAGCCACGACGATGTGGTGATCCCCAGCATGGGCCGCGCCGCGCACGACTGGTTAAACCAACGCGGAGTGCCGGTGACGTGGCGGGAATACCCGATGGGCCATGAAGTCCTGCCGCAAGAAGTGCGTGATATCGGCATCTGGTTGAGCGCGCAGCTAGCCTGCTAAGTATCGACGGACTGTTTCCTCGCGCCCCTGGCCCGAGGGTCTGTTGCCGTTTCAGCGCAAGCCGCGTTGCCGCGCAAAATCTCGCCAGGCTAGGCGTAGGACGCAGGTAATGGTCGTTCCCTTGCCAAGTCCTACAACAACGCATGGCGAGATTTTCCGC
>NZ_CAMPHN010000419.1 GCF_946885885.1 uncultured Pseudomonas sp. | reverse complement strand
CGAACGCGGGTTTTGACTTTCATCCGGTAGCGTTTATCGGAGGCCGAGAGCACGCCGCCCAGGCCCATCAACAGCGCACCGAACCAGATCCAACGGACGAAGGGTTTGATATGCACGCGCACCGCCCAGGCGCCGTTTTCCAGCGGCTCGCCGAGGGCGACGAAGAGGTCGCGGGTGATGCCGGCATCGATGCCCGCTTCGGTCATCACCGATTGCTGCACGGTGTAGAAGCGCTTCTCCGGGTGCAGCACGGCGATCTGCTCGCCGTCTTCGAGGATCCGCACCGTGCCTTTGTCCGAGGTGAAGTTCGGCCCCTCGTAGTGCTGCGCGCCATCGAAGACGAACCGATAGCCGCCCATCTCCACCGAGTCGCCGGGCGCCATGCGCATATCGCGCTCGAAGCTGCCGGTGCTGGTGAGGATCACCCCCAGGGCGCATACCGCCAGGCCCAGGTGCGCGGTCTGCATACCCCAGTAGCTGCGGGTCAGGCCGGCCACGCCTTTGAGCAGGCCCTTGTGCCGGGTCTTGTCGAACAGATCGCGCAGGCCGGCCAACACCACCCAGGCGGCGAGCAGGCAGGCACCCAACACCGCCCAACTGAAGTCGCCGACCAGGAAGGTCGCCAGCAGCGCCAACAGCACACTGGCGATCAGTACCGGGGCGAGCATGCCCAGCAGCCACTGCAACGGCGTGTCCTTCCAGCGCACCAGGACGCCGATCGCCAACATCGCCATCAGCAAGCCCATCAGCGGCACGAACAGCGCATTGAAATACGGCGGGCCGACCGACAGCTTGGCGCCGGTCATGGCATCCAGCACCAGCGGATACAGGGTGCCGAGCAGGATCATCGACGCCGCCACCACCAGAATCAGGTTATTCACCAGCAGCAGGGTTTCCCGCGACCAGAGCGCGAAGCCGACCTGACTCTTGACCACAGGCGCGCGGATCGCGAACAGGGTCAGCGAGCCACCGACCACCAACAGCAGGAACGCCAGGATGAACACGCCGCGCTCCGGGTCGCTGGCGAAGGCGTGCACCGAGGTCAGCACCCCGGAGCGGACCAGGAAGGTGCCGAGCAGACTCAGGGAAAACGCGGCGATGGCCAGCAGTACCGTCCAGCTCTTGAATACGCCGCGTTTTTCGGTCACCGCCAGGGAATGGATCAGCGCGGTGCCGACCAGCCAGGGCATGAAGGAGGCGTTCTCCACCGGGTCCCAGAACCACCAGCCGCCCCAACCCAGCTCGTAATAAGCCCACCAGGAGCCCAGGGCGATACCCACGCCGAGAAACGCCCAGGCGACTATGGTCCAGGGCCGCGACCAGCGCGCCCAGGCCGCGTCCAGCTTGCCGCCGAGCAGCGCGGCGATGGCGAAGGCGAAGGCCACGGAGAAGCCGACATAGCCCATATAGAGCATCGGTGGGTGGATGATCAGGCCGAAATCCTGCAGCAGCGGGTTCAAATCGCGGCCATCGCTCGGGGTGTTGAACAGCAGGCGTTCGAAGGGGTTGGAGGTGATGATCAAAAACAGCAGAAAGCCGATGCTGATAATGCCCATCACGCCCAGTACCCGGGCGAGCATTTCTTCCGGCAACTGCCGCGAGCAGATCGACACGGCGAAGGTCCAGCCCGCCAGGATCAGGCCCCAGAGCAGCAGCGAACCTTCGTGGGCGCCCCACACGGCGCTGAATTTGTAATACCAGGGCAAAGCGGTATTGGAGTTCTGCGCGACATAGGCGACGCTGAAGTCGTCGACCATAAAGGCGTAGGTCAGGCAGATAAAGGCGAACGCCATAAAGCTGAACTGCCCCCAGGCCGCCGGCTGCGCCAGGCTCATCCACTGGCGATCGCCGCGCCAGGCGCCGATCAGCGGCAGGGTGGCCTGTACCAGCGCCATGCACAGGGCCAGGATCATCGCCAGATGGCCGAGCTCGGGGATCATTGCGCGCTTCCTGTAGTGGATTGGGTGGCGGCGTCATGCTGTTGCTTCATGCCGCTTTGCTCCAGGGCCTGCATGACTTCCGGCGGCATGTAGTTCTCGTCGTGCTTGGCCAGCACTTCATCGGCGATCAGCGTGCCGCTGCCGTCGAGCTTGCCCATGGCGACGATGCCCTGGCCTTCGCGGAACAGGTCCGGGAGGATGCCGCTATAACGCACGGTCACGCTTTTCGCCCCGTCGGTGACCACGAAATCGGTTTCCAGGGAGTCGCTGGAACGCTTCACCGAACCCTTCTCGACCAGGCCGCCGGCGCGGATGCGCGTGTCCTGCGGCGCTTCGCCATTGGCGATCTGGGTCGGCGAATAGAACAGATTGATGTTCTGCTGCAGCGCGCTGAGGGCCAGGGCAACGGCAATGCCGACCCCGGCAAGGATCGCCAGAACGATATACAGACGCTTCTTGCGCACAGGGTTCACTTCGACTCCTCCCGGCGCAAACGGCGCGCCTCGTCTTGCAGGTAACGGCGGCGCGCCAGGATCGGCAACGCCAGATTCAGCCCGAGCACCGCCAGGCTGATGGCGTAGCACGACCAGACATAGGGGCCGTGATTGCCCATGGCGATAAACTCGCTAAAGCTGGCAAAACTCATAACGGCTTCTCCACCAAGGCTTGGATCTCGGCTTTGGCCCAACTGCTGCGCGCCTCGCGCTTGAGCACTTCGAGGCGCATGCGCAGCAACAGCACGGTGGCGAAGAAGCAGTAGAAGCCCAGGACCATCAGCAGCAACGGCATCCACATTTCGAACGGCATGGCCGGTTTGGACACCACACTGAACGTCGCCGGTTGATGCAGGGTGTTCCACCACTCCACCGAATATTTGATGATCGGAATGTTCACCACCCCGACCATGGCCAGCACCGCACAGGCCTTGGCGGCACTGTCGCGGTTGCTGATCGCCTGGCCCAGGGCGATCACCCCGAAATACAGGA
>NZ_CAMPHN010000418.1 GCF_946885885.1 uncultured Pseudomonas sp. | reverse complement strand
GCAATATGCAGATCGTTTGCCCAGATAGTGATGATCGACCGCGTCGATAGGATTGCCATGAACTACCTCGCGCACCTTCAGCTCGGCGGCGATGCCCCGGCGCAAATGCTCGGCAGCCTCTACGGCGATTTCGTCAAAGGGCCGCTCGCCGGGCGCTGGCCGGCGGATATCGAAGCGGCCATCCGCTTGCATCGGCGTATCGATGTGTTCACCGACAGCCATCCGCTGCAAATACAATCCCGCGCACGCTTTCCCGCCGAGCGGCGACGTTATGCCGGGATTCTTCTGGATATCTTTTTCGACCACTGCCTGGCGCTGAACTGGGCCGATTACGTTGCCGAACCCTTGCCGTCCTTTACCGGGCGGGTGTACCGGGTGCTGGCCACCGAGCCGGTGCTACCCGAACGCCTGGCGCTGATCGCCCCGCGGATGGCCGCACAGGATTGGTTAGGCAGCTACGCCGATTTCAAGGTGTTGGAGCGGGTGCTGTTCGGCATGCAGCGGCGCCTGTCGCGGCCCGAGGGGCTGGATGGCGCCATGGCCGAACTGGAGCGGCTGTATCAGCCGCTGCTGGCGGACTTTCAGCAGTTCTATCCCGAGTTGCAGGCGTTCGTCGCCCGCGAGCGCGGGCTGGCGGCCGATTAGCCTTTTCGGATCTCAGGCCGCCTGACTTTCGCGGACTTCCACCGGCGTCTCGCCGAACAGCGCCAGGCTCACCGCCTGTTGCGCCTGACGGGCCAGGGCATTGCGGCTGAGGTCGCGGCTGGCGATCGGCGACAACAACTGCACCTGCACCTCGGCCGGCTCGCTGTCGAGCAGGCGCAACAGGTGCGAAAGCATGTCGTCGTCGCCGATAAAGGGCGCCACGCCACAGGGTTGGCCGTCGCGCAGGTAACGGATCGCCACCGGTTGCACGGCCACGCCGCTGTCGATCGCGCTGCTCAGCAGGCGGCCATGAAAGGTCCGCAGGGCTAGGCCGTCGGTGGTGGTGCCCTCGGGGAAAATCAGCAAATGCCGGCCGCGTTGCAGATGGCGATTGAGCTGGCGGTTGACGCGATCGCTGTCGCCCGCGCCGCGCTGGATGAACAGCGTACCGGCCTTGTGCGCCAGCCAGCCGGCGACCGGCCAAGTGCGCACTTCGGCCTTGGACAGAAAGGACAGCGGGGTGAGCATGCCGAGCAGCGGGATATCGGTCCAGGACACGTGATTGCTGACCCACAGCATCGGCTGTTGCGGCAACTCGCCCTCGACCGTCAGGCGGAACGGCAGGGCCGCACTCAAGCGCGCGAGAAACCAGCAGGTCAGGCGTTGCCGGATCGGCATCAGATCGTGCCGCACCAGGCGCTCGAGCAGGCTGACACCGGCCGCGAGTGCAGCGCCCAGGCCGATCACCGCCAGCAGACGCAGCAGGCGCAGGTACAAACGCAGTTTTTTCATCGGCCACTCCGGCGGCGAATACGACAATGCGGCACTGTCTACAGCGTGCCGGCGTTCCAAGCAAGTGCAACGCCCGGCATAACGAACCGTAGGTTGGCGCTGAGGCACGAAGCCCAACTCAACGACCGCCTGGGCTTCGCGAAGGCACACGTGGTTTTCAAACCGCCGCCTTGAAGTGCCGGGCATAGCGCGGGCAGAGCTCGTCGCGCTTGAGCAGGATGAACACGTCGGCGACCTGGAAATCCTCGTCCCAGCAGGGCTCGCCGCAGATCTTCGCGCCCAGGCGCATATAGGCCTTGAGCAGCGGCGGCATCTCGGCGATCACGTTGCCCGGAATATCCAGCGTAGGCAGCGGCTTCTTCGGCTCGGCGCGCAGGTGTTCGGTGCACAGATAACGCTCGCGCAGGCGCTGCATGATCGCCTGGGCCTGGATGCCGCCGTCCTGCATGGGGATGCTCGCGCAGCCCATCAGGTAGCGGTAACCGCCCTCGTTGAGCACTTCGGCCAGCTCGCCCCAGAGCACGGCGATGGTCGCGCCGTTGCGGTAGGCCGGGGCCACGCAGGTGCGGCCGATTTCCAGCACCGGGCCTTGCAGATGGGCGAGGCCGTCGAGGCTGAATTCCTCTTCGCTGTAGAACCGCCCGAGGCCGGCGGCGGCCTGGTGATCGAGCAGGCGGGTGGTGGCGACCAACTCGCCGCTGTTCAAATCGCGCACGCCGATATGCTGGCAGTGAACATCGTAGTCATCCATGTCCAGACCCAACTCGGCGCCTTTGAGCTTGGCGTCGAACTCGCTGCTGAATACCCGATAACGCAGGGCTTGCGCTTCGCGCAGGGCGTCGGCGCCCAGCAGACGCTCGGCCTGTAGGCGGCGGGCTGGGGTGGTGCGGTCGCGGGTAATTGCCATCTGGGTCATGCCGTCATCTCCGTTTCGGCGTCGTGAAAATCACTGCGTCGGTCATGCGGCGTCACCGTCAGCGCTGCTCGGTTGGCTCCTTCGCGAGCGCTCAGCGTTCCTGACCTTCGTTCGTGGCCTTTCACTTGGCCTGATTAGCCGGCTTTTAAGTCTTGCAGCCGGTCGAACTTGTTGGGCAATCTCAGGCTAGGTAGAGGCGGTGTCACCCAGATGACGTTTTGGTGATGCTTGCATGACAGTGACTTTCGGCGTCTAGCAGGCTGTTGAAAAACTACCTGCGTTGCCATCGCGGCGTTAAAAACAGGCTCGGATGCGAGCCCAGTCAAAATGCTCATTTACAACTCGTAAATTCCGCTTTTTCGCCTGTTTTTGCCTTGCGTTGGCTGCCTCGCCTACGTTTTTCAACGGCCTGCTAAGGAGAGCCCCCATGCCCTGGCAACAGCTATTGAATAGCCAGCCCCGTTTGCCGGCTGCGCGCCTCGACGAGTGGTACGCCAGCCTGGTGGCGCGCCTCGGCAGCCCTACGCCCTTCGAACTGGCGCTGCTCGGCGGCCGCCTGGCGGCCACTCCCGGCCTGGCGTTTC
>NZ_CAMPHN010000417.1 GCF_946885885.1 uncultured Pseudomonas sp. | reverse complement strand
AGTCGACCATCGACGTGTTCTTCATCACCATGGCGTTGATGGTCGGTACCGCCGGCCTGCCGCACGTGATCGTACGCTTCTTCACCACCCCAACCGTGCGTGCCGCTCGTCTGTCCGCCGGTTATGCCCTGCTGTTCATCGCCATCCTCTACACCACCGCGCCGGCCATCGCCGCTTTCGCCCGGACCAACCTGCTGACCAGCATTCCAGGTACGAGCTACGAGGAAGCGCCGCAGTGGGTGAAAAACTGGGAGAAGTCCGGCCTGATCGCCTGGCTGGACAAGAACGGCGACGGCAAGATCCAGTATGGCCCGGGTGCTCCGTTCGCCGGTGCGCCGACCTTCGCCGCCGAGCCTGGCGAGCATGGCCAGCGTGTGGTGACCAACGCACCGACCCCGGCTGCAACCGAGCTGTATGTGGACCGCGACATCATGGTGCTGGCCAACCCGGAAATCGCCGGTCTGCCGGGCTGGGTAATCGCGCTGATCGCCGCTGGCGGTCTGGCCGCGGCGCTGTCGACCGCTGCCGGCTTGCTGCTGGTGATCTCGACCTCGATCTCCCACGACCTGCTCAAGAGCGCGATCAAGCCGGACATCAGCGAGAAGGGCGAGCTGTTGGCCGCGCGTATCGCCGCCGGTGTGGCGGTGGTGGTCGCCGGTCTGTTCGGGATCTACCCACCGGCCTTCGTGGCACAGGTGGTGGCATTCGCCTTCGGTCTGGCGGCGGCCTCGTTCTTCCCGGCCATCGTCATGGGGATTTTCTCCAAGAAGATGAACAAGGAAGGCGCGATTGCCGGCATGGTGGTCGGTCTGGCCTTCACCTTCAGCTATATCGTCTACTACAAGTTCATCAACCCGGCGATGGATAACCCGGCTGGCTGGTGGTTCGGTATCTCGGCTGAAGGCATCGGTACCCTGGGCATGCTGCTGAACTTCGCGGTTGCGATCGTCGTGGCCAAGGTCACCGCGGCACCGCCGGAGCATATCCAGCACATCATCGAAGACATCCGCATCCCACGGGGCGCAGGTGCTGCGATCGATCACTGAGTGAACAGCCAGTAGTCGCATAGCGACAAACGAAACGCCCCGGAAACGGGGCGTTTTGCTGTGTGCCGGGTTTGTGCCGGCGCACCGCTTCATAGACCTGGATCAATGCCTGGGAGGGGAGCCTGAGCTAGGATCGCCGGTTTTGATTTGCCGAGCCCGCGTCCATGCCCGTGTCCACCGTCGCCCCCGAACTGCTGTGCCCCGCCGGCACCCTGAAGAACATGCGCTACGCCTTCGCCTACGGCGCCGATGCGGTCTATGCCGGGCAGCCGCGCTACAGCCTGCGGGTGCGCAATAACGAATTCGACCACGCCAACCTGGCGCTCGGTATCGCCGAAGCCCATGCCCAGGGCAAGCAGTTTTACGTGGTGGTCAATATCGCGCCGCACAACGCCAAGCTGAAAACCTTCTTGAAGGATCTGGCGCCGGTGATCGAAATGGCCCCGGATGCGCTGATCATGTCCGACCCCGGCCTGATCATGCTGGTGCGCGAACATTTCCCGCAGATGCCTATCCACCTGTCGGTGCAAGCCAACGCGGTGAATTGGGCCAGTGTGAAGTTCTGGCAAGGGCAGGGGCTGAGCCGGGTAATTCTGTCGCGTGAATTATCCCTGGAGGAGATCGCCGAGATCCGCAGCGAAGTGCCGGGTATGGAACTGGAAGTCTTCGTCCACGGCGCCCTGTGCATGGCCTATTCCGGTCGCTGCTTGCTATCCGGCTATATCAACAAGCGCGACCCCAACCAGGGCAGCTGCACCAACGCCTGCCGCTGGCAATACAAGGCCGAACCGGCGCAGCAGAACGAACTGGGCGACATAGTACGGATCGTCGAGCCGACCCTGGGCGCCGGTGCGCCGACCGATCAGGTGTTCCTCCTCGAGGATGGCAGCCGCCCCGGTGAGCGGATGGCCGCCTACGAGGACGAGCACGGCACCTACATCATGAACTCCAAGGACCTGCGCGCGGTGCAGCACGTCGAGCGCCTGGTGCGCATGGGCGTGCACTCGCTGAAGATCGAGGGTCGCACCAAATCCCATTACTACGTGGCGCGCACTGCCCAGGTTTACCGCAAGGCGATCGACGATGCCCTGGCCGGCAAGCCGTTCGACAAGTCGCTGATGGACACCCTGGAGTCCTTGGCCCACCGCGGCTACACCGAGGGCTTTCTGCGCCGCCACGTGCATGACGAGTACCAGAACTACGAGCGCGGCAGTTCGATTTCCGAACGCCAGCAGTTCGTCGGCGAGTTGACCGGCGCACGGCGCGGCGAGCTGGCCGAAGTGCGGGTGAAGAATCGCTTCGCCCTGGGCGACGAGCTGGAGCTGATGACGCCCCGGGGCAACCTGCGTTTCCGGCTCGATCACCTTGAGAACCGCACCGGCCAGGGCATGCAGACCGCCCCCGGCGACGGCCATGTGCTCTACCTGCCGCTGCCGGCCGAGTTGCAATTGGAGTACGGCCTGTTGATGCGCGATCTGTAGGGTGCGCCGTGCGCACCGGGGCGACTCGCGGATGGTCGCTGCCCCTGGTGTGCCGGAGAATCTTGGTGCGCGCGGCGCACCCGGGTACGCGGCCCCCGTAGCCCGGATGCAATCCGGGAGCGATGTTGCGGCTGAGATCGCTTCCCGGGTTTCTCGGGCTACGAGGCTAATGCTGACGGTGCAGCGAGTGTGCGCGCTGGCGGCGGTGCCAGCTGGCCAGACGCTGTTGCAGGGCTTGCAGGCTGTCGAGCTGCTGCTGACGCGCCTTGCTGAACAGGATCAAGGCCAATTCTGCGGTGACCAGGGCGTCGGCGCTGGCGTGGTGGCGTTGCTGCACTTGCAGGCCGAAATAGCGGGTCCAGTCGTCCAGGCCGCCGTGGGGGATATTCGCCTGTGGGCAGAGCAGCGGGGCGAGGTCGGCGGCGTCGAAAAACACATGGC
>NZ_CAMPHN010000416.1 GCF_946885885.1 uncultured Pseudomonas sp. | reverse complement strand
CGAGACGCTCCTGCAGCGCCGGCCAGCTGGCCTCGCCCTCGGCAACCAGCTCGCCACTTTCCTTGACGTTGACCAGATAGCCGTAGAAGTTGCCCCATTCGCGCCGCTCGAAGGCCGTGAGGTCTGCCGGGGTACGCTGATTGCTCAGCCACTCGCCGACCACCCAGGTGAAATCCGCGCCGTAGATGTCGCGGTTACCCACCTTGAACAGCTCGCGGGTCATGAACTCGTCGCCCTCGGCGCTCACCGGCAAGCCGGAAGCCGCCAAGCGGGCACGCGGCACCTCTTCGATCTGGGTGATTTCGCCGGCCATCACACGGGCTTCCTGGCCAGGCACCTGGTAGTCGGCTTCGACGATATCCGCCGGCCAGAAGTGGCCGAGGCCACGCACGGCGATCACCAGCATCAGCCCCAGGGTCATGATCACCGCGATGGAGACCGCGCCGGCGTTCATCCAGATCCACGGCGTACCGCTCTTGAACCAGGTTTTCAGGTTGTTCTGTTTCACGGACTTATACCTTCCCAAGCCTTAGCAGGCCGTTGAAAAACTACCTGCGTTGGCAATACTTCGTTAAAAACGGCCTAAAAATGCTCATTTACAGCAGTAAACTCGCGTGCGAGCCCAGTCCGCTTTTCGGCCGTTTTTGCGGGGCCGCCATCGGTATTGTCTTGCCTGCCTCGCCTACGTTTTTTCAACGGCCTGTTAAAGCGAAGCGTATTTGACGCGCAGACGCTGGCGTACCAGCTCTGCCAGGGTGTTCATGACGAAGGTGAAGCCCAGCAGCACCAGCGCCGAGAGGAACAGCACGCGGTAATGGGTACCGCCGACTTCCGACTCCGGCATTTCCACCGCCACGTTGGCGGCCAGAGTGCGCAGGCCTTCGAAGATGCTCATGTCCATGATCGCGGTGTTGCCGGTGGCCATCAGTACGATCATGGTTTCGCCGACAGCGCGGCCCATGCCGATCATCACCGCCGAGAAGATCCCCGGGCTGGCGGTCAGAATCACTACTCGCGTCAGGGTCTGCCAGGGCGTGGCACCGAGCGCCAGGGAGCCGAAGGTCAGGCTCTTGGGCACGCTGAATACGGCGTCTTCGGCAATCGAATAAATCGTCGGGATCACCGCGAAGCCCATCGCCAGGCCGACCACCAGGGCGTTGCGCTGATCGTAAGGGATGCCCAGGTCGTTGCTCAGCCATAGGCGCATATTGCCGTCGAACAGCCAGTTCTCCAGGTGCCCGCTCATGGCCAGCGAGATATAAGCGACCACCAGGATCACCGGGATCAGCAGCGCCGACTCCCAACCATCGGGCACGCTCAAGCGGATCGATTCGGGCAGGCGGCTCCAGGCATAAGCGGCCAGCAGGATACCGACCGGGGTGAAGATCAGCAGGCTGAAAATGCCCGGCAGATGCCCTTCCACATAAGGCGCCAGGAACAAGCCGGCGAAGAAGCCGAGGATCACCGTCGGCAGCGCCTCCATCAGCTCGATCACCGGCTTGACCTTGCGGCGCAGCGCCGGGGCCATGAAATAGGCGGTGTAGAGCGCGGCGGCGATGGCCAGCGGGGCGGCCAGGAGCATCGCGTAGAACGCCGCCTTGAGGGTGCCGAAGGCCAGTGGCGAGAGGCTCAGCTTGGGTTCGTTATCGGTGCTGGCGGACGTCGATTGCCAGACGTGGCCAGGCGCATCGTAGTTTTCGTACCAGACCTTGCCCCATAGTGAACTCCAGGAAATCTCCGGATGCGGGTTGTCGAGCAACAAGCGCTGCAGTTGCCCATCGCTCTCGACCAGCAGCCGATTGGCGCGCGGCGACAAGGCGGCAAGCGCCTGGCCTTCGGCGACCTGCTCGATCAACAGGGTGCGGTGCGCGGTGCTGTGGAAAACCCCCAGATTGCCCTTGGCATCCAGGGCCATAAAGCCCTTGCGCCGCTCTTCCGGGAGGATCTGAGTGATCGGGCTGTCATCGAGTTGGAAACTGCGAATGGCCTTGAGGACCGATTTGCCGTCCTCCTCGCGGACCATGAACCACTGCTGGATCCCGCCGCTGCTGTCGCCGATCATCAGCGAAATGCCGCCGAGCAAAGAGGTGGCGTTGCTGACTTCCAGCTTGCCTTCCTTGAGCAGTTTGTAGCGGCCGTTCAGCGAGTTGCTGCGCATGTCGAAGACATCGGCGGTGGCGCGACCGTTGATCACATACAGCCAGAGATGGCGCGGATCGATGATCAAGGCCTTGATCGGTTCGGCGATCTGCGGCAGCGACAGGCGCTCTTCGCTGAGGGTGACTTCGCCGGTCATCAGGTTTTCTTCGCGACCCAGGCTCAGTACATGCAGCTCGGTGCCGGTGGAGCCTGCCAGCATCAGGGTGCCGCCGTTCAGGCTCATGCCGACGTGATCCAGCGCGCGGTTCTGGGTGTCGAGAACGATAGGCGCCTCGCCGAACGGGTATTCGATGCTCGGCGTTATGGTCTGCACATCGTTGGGGTAGCTGAGTTTGTAGACATGCTGGAATACCAGCACCTGGCCATTCGACAAGCCCAGAGCCACGCGATTGCTGCCCGGCTGATCGCGACCGACCGAAACGATCTGCGCATCCGCGGGGATCGGCAGGCTGACGGTGCTCAGCGCCTGCATATTCTTGGCATCGAAAAACTGCACCTTGCCGCTCTGGTCCAGACGCATCGCCATCTGGTTCTGCTCTTCCAGGGTCAGCAACAGCGGCGCGGCGGCTTCGCTCAACCAGGCGGCCTGCACCGGCTTGCGGCTTTCCAGGTCGGCGCCCTGGAACATCGGCAGCACCACGTAACCGAGATAGAAGAAGATCAGGGTAATGGCGCCCAGTACCGCCAGGCCGCCGACCGACACGGCCCAACGCGCCAGGCGATCCTTGAGCGCGCGGATACGCCGCTTGCGCTGCAGAGCCGGGGTGTTGAAATCCAGCCCGAAGGGCTTGCCCGGAGCGGTCATGGTTTCACTAGACAAAT
>NZ_CAMPHN010000415.1 GCF_946885885.1 uncultured Pseudomonas sp. | reverse complement strand
GGCCAATTGGCGTACTTCGGCAGATTGGCGCGAATTTCGGGGTTTTGCAGGATGTCGACGTAGGCGAATTTTTCGCCGCAGGCCATGACGGCCTGTGCCGCTTTCGAAGAAAAGCCGCACTGCGGAGCATTCGGCGAGCCTTTCATGTACAGCAGAACGGTGTTGTTGGCGATCTGCTCTTTGATGGTTTCGATGATATCCATGGGGCACCTCAGGTCTAAACTTCCCGACTCACGGGTCGGCACGGTTGCGGCATTGTAGCGAAAAGCCGAGCGCAATGCTCGGCCTTAACCGACAGGTTCGATCGCCGGCGCGCCACCCGTAGGGGGCACGCAACCGCTCACCGGCTCAGGCGGCGCACACCTCGACCGGCACGCCATTGAGCGCGGCATTGCCGGACAAGGCATCGAGCTGGCGTTCGTCGGTCAGATCGTTGGCGCTGGCGCCGGGCTGCGCGCTGGCGATGGCCATCTGCACGCCGGGACGGGCATGGCCCCAGCCGTGGGGCAAGCTGACCACCCCGGGCATCATCTCGTCGCTGGCGGCGACTTCCACTTCGATCGCGCCGACCCGCGAACGCACGCGTACCAATTGACCGTCGGCGAGACCGCGCTGCTGTAGATCCGCCGGATTCATCAGCAACTGATGGCGCGGCTTGCCTTTCACCAGACGGTGGTAGTTGTGCATCCAGGAGTTGTTGCTGCGCACATGCCGCCGCCCGATCAACAGCAGTTCGTCGGCCCCGGGTAGCGGCTGCGCGGCGAAGCGCGGCAAATCGCTCAAGAGCAAGGCGGGAGCGGCCTGGACGTGCTGGTCCGGGGTGCGCAAACGCGCGGCCAGGTTGGGCTTGAGCGCGCCCAGATCGATGCCGTGGGGGTGCTCCAGCAGTTTGGCCAGGGACAGCTTGTGCTCGGACTTGTCGCCATAGCGGCCCATACGCAGGCCCATATCGACGATCTGCGCCGGCTCCATGGTCGGCTTCAATTCGACGCCGAGCTTGCCGGCGAGGGCCTTGGCCAGGCCGACGAAGATTTCCCAGTCATGCAGCGCGCCGTCCGGCTTTTCCAGCACCGGCTGGTTGAAACGGGCGACATTGCGCACGGCGAAGCTGTTGAACGTCATGTCGTAGTGATCGTGCTCCAGCGGCCCGGTGGGCGGCAGGATCAAGTCAGCGTAGCGGGTGGTTTCGTTGACATAGGTATCGATGCTGAGCATGAACTCCAGGCCATCGAGCGCCTGTTCCAACTGGCGGCCGTTGGGGGTCGAAAGCACCGGGTTGCCGGCGACCGTGACCAGGGCGCGAATCTGCCCCTCGCCCGGCGTCAGCATTTCCTCGGCCAGGGCCGCGACCGGCAACTCGCCGCCATATTCCGGCAGACCGGAGACGCGGCTGCGCCAGCGGGCGAAGTGGGTGCCGGAACTGGAGGTGGTCAAATCGATCGCCGCCTCGGTGCACAGCGCTCCGCCTTCGCGGTCGGTGTTGCCGGTAACCAGATTGATCAACTGGATCAGCCAATGGCAAAGCGTGCCGAAAGCCTGGGTGGAAACGCCCATACGGCCATAGCACACCGCCTTGTCGGCGGCGGCGAAATCGCGGGCCAGCTGGCGGATGGTTTCAGCGGGTACGCCGCAACGCGCGCTCATGGCTTCGGCCGTGAAGCCGGCAATGGCTTGGCGGGCCTCGTCCAGACCGACGACCGGCAGATGGCTGGCGCGGGTCAGGCCTTCTTCGAACAGGGTATTGAGCAGGCCGAACAGCAGCGCGGCATCCTCGCCGGGACGCACGAAGACATGCTGGTCGGCAATCGCCGCGGTTTCGCTGCGGCGTGGGTCGACCACCACCACCTTGCCGCCGCGCGCTTTGATCGCCTTCAGGCGTTTCTCCACATCCGGCACGGTCATGATGCTGCCGTTGGACGCCAAGGGGTTACCGCCGAGGATCAGCATGAAATCGGTGTGGTCGATATCGCAGATCGGCAGCAGGAAGCCGTGGCCGTACATCTGCTGGCTGACCAAGTGATGTGGCAATTGGTCCACCGAGGTGGCGGAGAAGCGACTACGGGTTTTCAGCAGGCCGAGAAAGTAGTTGCTATGGGTCAGCAGCCCATAGTTGTGCACGCTGGGGTTGCCCTGGTAGGTAGCCACGGCATTGGCGCCATGTCGGGCCTGGATATCGCCGAGGCGCTCGGCGACCAGGGCAAAGGCTTCCTCCCACTCGATGGCCTGCCACTCGCTACCTACACGGCGCATGGGCTGGCGCAAACGGTCGGGGTCGTTCTGGATATCCTGCAGGGCCACCGCTTTGGGGCAGATGTGCCCGCGGCTGAAACTATCCTGAGCATCGCCCTTGATCGAACGGATCTGGGTCGAACCGTCAGCCTGGGTTTCGGTTTCGATGGTCAAGCCACAGATGGCTTCGCACAGATGGCACGCACGGTGATGGAGGGTCTTGGTCATGGCCTAGCCTCATATTCTTGTTCAAGACGACTGCTATGGTCGGTACGAACATGACTATGGAGACTGGAAGGGAAGTGCGCCAGCAGCGTTCGTCTTATGAATCGGCCGGCATCATGCCGACCGATTCAGGCGGAGAGCCGTAAGGCCCTCAGTAACGGCGATTCTTAGCGAATTGCGGTTACGGTGCCTTTGTTGCCGGTTACTTTGACGTGCACGATTTTGTATACGAAGTAATCCTGAACCTTCACTTCGTAACGCGGAGCGACGATCACGTCGGCACCCGAAGCCGTGACTGCCTTGTAAGCAGCGGCGGATTTGGCGGAAGCCACCGGGTCGAGACCCAGAGCAAAACCACCTTCGCTACCACCGTAGGTAACGCCGTCGGCGAACTGGGTATCACCACCCAGCTTGAACACATTGAACAGGATGTTCACCGAAGACTCACCAGAGATGGATTCGCCCACCTTCACATCGGCCTTGAGGTTAGTCTCAACGGTGCCGTTCAACGGCACGGCAGGCTGACTAACGTTCTGGCT
>NZ_CAMPHN010000414.1 GCF_946885885.1 uncultured Pseudomonas sp. | reverse complement strand
GGCCTTTGTGGTCTCGGCGTTCGCCATGGGTTACCTGGACAAGCTGACCAAGCACGATCACTGATCCTGGCGAACCGCCCGACCGTTGCAAGACGTTCGGGCGGTTGTCCTTCATGCTATCGAGGTGGGCGGCGGTTAGAGCGGCTCGCCATCTGTGCTAGGCTGACGGCCCTTTTTTTCAGCCCAGCGGAGCAGTGCAATGTCCGAAATCAACCTCTCGACCGATGAAACCCGCGTCAGCTACGGCATCGGTCGTCAACTTGGCGGTCAATTGCGCGACAACCCGCCGCCGGGCGTGAGCCTCGAAGCGATCGTCGCCGGTCTGTCCGATGCATTCAGCGGCCAGCCGAGCCGCGTCAGCGAGGCCGAGCTGTCCGCCAGCTTCAAGGTCATTCGCGATGTGATGCAGGCCGAAGCGCAAGCCAAGGCTGAAGCGGCCGCCGGTGCCGGCTTGGCCTTCCTCGCCGAAAACGCCCAGCGTGACGGCGTTACCGTGCTGGCTTCCGGCTTGCAATACGAAGTGCTGAGCAGCGGCGAAGGCGCCAAGCCGTCCCGTGAAGACAGTGTGCGCACCCACTACCACGGCACCCTGATCGACGGCACCGTGTTCGACAGCTCCTACGAGCGTGGCCAGCCGGCCGAGTTCCCGGTTGGCGGCGTGATCGCCGGCTGGACCGAAGCCCTGCAACTGATGAACGCAGGCAGCAAGTGGCGCCTGTACGTGCCGAGCGAACTGGCCTACGGCGAGCAAGGCGTCGGCAGCATCCCGCCGCACAGCGTACTGGTGTTCGACGTCGAGCTGCTGGAAGTGCTCTAAGTCGCTTTCCTGATGCGGATGACCCTGTGTTCATCCGCCTTAGGATTAGCCGCCCCGGTCACCTTGTAGCCCGGATGCAATCCGGGGAAGCGGTCTATGACTTCTACCGATGCTCGGGTTACCAGAGCTATGTAGGGTGGATTGGGGCGCGTAGCTGAAGCTTTTTTCATCCACCATCGCGGTTTGGTGGATGGGTGAAGCGTCATCCACCCTACAGGTCGCAGGTCTTGCGAATAAACATAGGATCTATGAGGGAGACGTAGGGCGGGTGCAACCCGCCGCGCGCCGCCGGGGGGCTACGTACGGTATGCAGACAAGTCAGGTGCTGGTTTCTCGTCACGGGCGCAATGCTTGGGCATAGCAAAAAAGAAACAGATTGCGCACCAGCTCCTTGAGCACCAGGGGTTCGCTGGAATTGAGCTCCTGCAAGTCCAGCTCGCCCATATCGCGCAGCTCATCGAGCGCTTGCTCCTCGAGCACCGCGCACACCTCGCCGGTATTGCGATTGAGAATGCGCAGGTAAGGTTGCGGCCGATCGAGCCAGGCATCGATCAAATAGGTCATGAGTCATCTCCTTGCTAAGTTGGCTTGATGAGAATAATTCCTATTTCATTTATAGCAAGGATTAATCGCTCGCCGTTGATCGGATGGCGCACGCGTGGCCAATAAAAGGCTATGTGCCCATTACGTGTTGCGTGGGTCTCCTGGGGAAGCATGACACGGCTTGCGGTGGCGGCAGTCGGTAGGGTGCGGCTGCGTACCAGGCGTCTGTGGCGGTATCGGTGTTGGTAGTGGTGAACACACGGCGCACCCTACGAGGTCAGATCCTCACACTGAAACGCCCAGGCCTGAGCCTTTCTCGCATAGCTGGCAACGCGTAGGGTGCGCCGTGCGCACCACCGCAGGCGACGAATCACTGGTGCGCATGGCGCACCCTACGGATTCAGACCGTCTCAAGCTCAGTGGCGATAGCCGAACGCAGCACGCTATTTGGTACATAGCCAATAAAAAGCCCATCGCACGGATGGGTTTGAGTATTGCAAATAGAGGGTCGTCAGTGCGTGCGGGCGACGGCGAAGCGGCTCAGCTCGATCAATGCATCGCGGTATTCGCTGGCGGGCAGGGCATCCAGGCAGGCGATCGCCCGTTCGGCGTAGTCGCGGGCCTGTTGGGCGGTGTAATCCAGGGCGCCGGCGGCTTCCACGGCGTTGCGGATGCTTTCCAGGTCCTCGATGCCGCCTTTTTGAATCGCCTGGCGCACCAGGGCGGCCTGCTCGGGGGTGCCTTCGCGCATGCAGTGGATCAGCGGCAGGGTCGGTTTGCCTTCGGCCAGATCGTCGCCGACGTTCTTGCCCAGGGTGCTGGCATCGCCGCGGTAGTCGAGCAGGTCGTCGACCAACTGGAAGGCCACGCCCAAATGGTCGCCGAATACGCGCAGGGCTTCGGTCTGCTCCGCCGTCGCGCCGGCCAGGGCCGCGGCGCTATGGGTCGAGGCCTCGAAGAGCATCGCGGTTTTGCCGCGAATGACTTCCATATAGGTCTCTTCCGTGGTGCTGGCGTCACGAATCTTCGACAACTGCAGTACTTCGCCTTCGGCGATCACCCGGGTGGCCTTGGAGAGGATTTTCATCACCGGCATGGAGCCGAGTTCGACCATCATCTCGAAGGAGCGCGAATAGAGGAAGTCACCGACCAGCACGCTTGGCGCGTTACCCCATTGGGCATTGGCGGTGCTGCGCCCGCGGCGCATGTCGGACATATCGACCACGTCGTCATGCAGCAGGGTGGCGGTGTGCAGGAACTCGATGGTGGCGGCGAGCAGGCGCAAATCGTCGCCCGTCAGGCCCAGGGCCTTGCCGCTGAGCAACACCAGCAGCGGGCGCAGACGTTTGCCGCCGGCGGAGATGATGTAGTCGCCGATCTTCTCTACCAGGGGGACGCGCGACACCAGCTGGGCGCGGATGATGCCGTCGACAGCGGTAAAATCGTCCGCCACCACGCGATAGAAAGCCTGGGGTTGCATCGCTTGCACCTGCTTCTCATGGGTTGCGCGGCATGCTATGGGGCAGGGTAGGGGCTGTCAAGAAAGCAGCAGCAAGCCATAAGCTGCAAGTAAAGGCAAAAGCAGAGCAAAAAGCCTTGATAGCGCCTGGGCGAGCGCCACTCTGATTCGCTTGCAGCTTGCAGCTTGCAGCTTGCAGCTTGCAGCTTGCAGCTTGCAGCTTGC
>NZ_CAMPHN010000413.1 GCF_946885885.1 uncultured Pseudomonas sp. | reverse complement strand
AAATGGTTCAAGCTGTCTTGCCTGAGCATGCTCCCGGAGCGCCAGCAGTAATACCTACTGGGTCACTTTATTGCCACTCCACACGCCTGCGAGCGGAGGAACGCGACGAGAGTGCTCATCCGCAAGCGCGGCGAACGGGGGCGTAATCTTGGGGCAGCCTTCACGCCGACGATGTCGCAATGGTTTCCCGCGAGCAAAAAAACCCCGCGACGGGCGCGGGGTTTTCGCTACAACGGGTGCGAGCGGGGCTGGCTTACATCATGCCGCCCATGCCACCCATACCGCCCATGCCGCCCATATCAGGCATACCGCCAGCAGCGCCCTTCTCTTCAACCACTTCAGCGATCATCGCTTCGGTGGTGATCATCAGGCTGCCGATGGAAGCCGCGGCCTGCAGAGCCGAACGGGTGACCTTGGCCGGATCGAGAATACCCATCTCGATCATGTCGCCGTAGGTGTCGGTAGCGGCGTTGAAGCCGAAGTTGCCCGAACCCTGCTTGACCTTGTCGACCACCACGCTCGGCTCGCCACCGGCGTTGGAAACGATCTGACGCAGCGGCGCTTCGACAGCGCGACGCAGCAGCGCGATACCGACGTCCTGATCGGCGTTGTCGCCTTTCAGTTCGCTGATAGCCTGCAGAGCGCGAACCAGAGCTACGCCACCGCCAGGTACCACGCCTTCTTCGACGGCTGCGCGGGTCGCGTGCAGGGCGTCTTCAACGCGGGCTTTCTTCTCTTTCATTTCCACTTCGGTGCCTGCGCCGACCTTGATCACCGCAACGCCACCAGCCAGTTTGGCCAGACGCTCTTGCAGCTTCTCTTTGTCGTAGTCGGAGGAAGTGTCTTCGACCTGCTTGCGGATCTGCGCAACGCGGGCTTCGATATCGACCTGCTGACCGGCACCGTCGATGATGGTGGTGTTTTCCTTGCTCAGGATCACGCGCTTGGCGTTACCCAGGTGCTCCAGGGTGGCGCCTTCCAGGCTCAGACCGACTTCTTCGCTGATCACGGTACCGCCGGTGAGGATGGCGATGTCCTGCAGCATGGCTTTGCGGCGGTCGCCGAAGCCCGGGGCCTTGACGGCGGCGACTTTGACGATGCCGCGCATGTTGTTCACCACCAGAGTCGCCAGGGCTTCGCCTTCGACGTCTTCGGCAACGATCAGCAGCGGACGGCCTGCTTTGGCGACAGCTTCCAGGACCGGCAGCATTTCGCGGATGTTGGAGATCTTCTTGTCGACCAGCAGGATCAGCGGGCCGTCGAGTTCGGCGACCATGGTGTCCGGCTTGTTGATGAAGTACGGCGACAGGTAGCCGCGGTCGAACTGCATGCCTTCTACGACCGACAGTTCGTTTTCCAGGCCCGAGCCTTCTTCAACGGTGATCACGCCTTCTTTACCGACTTTTTCCATGGCCTCGGCAATGATGTCGCCGATGGAGTTGTCGGAGTTGGCGGAGATGGTGCCGACCTGAGCGATGGCCTTGGTGTCGGCGCACGGTTTGGATTGGGCTTTCAGCTGAGCGACAACGGCGATGGTCGCCTTGTCGATGCCGCGCTTCAGGTCCATCGGGTTCATGCCGGCGGCGACGGCTTTCAGGCCTTCGTTGACGATGGCTTGAGCCAGTACGGTGGCGGTGGTGGTGCCGTCGCCGGCGTCGTCGTTGGCACGGGAGGCAACGTCTTTGACGAGTTGCGCGCCCATGTTTTCGAAGCGGTCTTTCAGCTCGATCTCTTTGGCGACGGAAACGCCGTCCTTGGTGATGGTCGGAGCGCCGAAGCTCTTCTCGATGATCACGTTGCGGCCTTTCGGGCCGAGGGTCGCTTTAACCGCGTCAGCTAGGACGTTTACGCCGGTGAGCATTTTCTTGCGGGCGGAGTCGCCGAACTTAACTTCTTTAGCAGCCATGATGGATATTCCTCAAATTCGTTTTGGTGGAATGCGATGCGCTGTAGCGGAGGCTGGATCAGGCTTCGATAACGGCCAGGATTTCGCTCTCGCCCATTACCAGCAGGTCTTCGCCGTCGACTTTGACGGTGTTGCTGCCGGAGTAAGGACCAAACACCACTTTGTCGCCGACCTTGACGGCCAGCGCGCGCACTTCGCCGTTGTCCAGCACGCGACCAGTGCCAACAGCGACGATTTCGCCCTGGTTAGGCTTCTCGGCAGCGGAACCCGGCAGCACGATACCGCCCGCGGTTTTGGTCTCTTCTTCGCTGCGACGAATCACGACGCGGTCATGCAGAGGACGAAGCTTCATTTGTCGATCTCTCCCAAATAGTTGTTTTACATCGGCCGGTGCTTTCACCGGCGGGTTAGCAAAGTCCGGCGGGGCCGGTTGCGTTGCACCGGGTGCAACGCGGAAGTCTGATCTGCCGACACCGGCAGAAAACCTTGCGGTGACCGCTACATAAGGGCGTACCAGGGTATTTCAAGGGCGGCCGCGGATTTTTTTTTACGATTCGGAACGGCTAAAAGCGTCGAATAAGAAGGGCATCGCTACGCGGCTTTCACGTCAATCCCGGCGCTCGTATTCGCCCTCAAGGACATTCGGTTGGGCCGCATTAGGCTGGGACGCACCCGGCCGGGCTTGTCCCGAGCGTGTCGCCTGGTCATCGTAGAACGCCCGCTGGCGCATGGCCTGCTCGGCGGCGCGCAGCCGCACCTTGTCGACCAGCAGGCGGCGGGTGAAGGGGATCAGGCAGAACGCGCCGAAGATGTCGCTGATAAAGCCCGGCAACAGCAGCAAGCCGCCGCCAACGGCGATCAGTAACCCTTCGAGCATTTCCTGCTCGGGCAACTCGCCACGCGCCAGCTTCTCACGCGCGCGCCAAGCGGTGGCGACACCGGCCACCCGCAGCAGAATGCTGCCCAGAACCGCCGTCGCGATAACCAGCAGCAACGTCGGTAGCACGCCGATCGCGCTACCGACCTGGATCAACAACGCCAGCTCGATGAGCGGGAACAACAGAAACAAAAACAGAAAAGCACGCATCAATAATTCCTTAGCGGAAGAACCTACTTCCAGTAAGAGAGAAATATGGGG
>NZ_CAMPHN010000412.1 GCF_946885885.1 uncultured Pseudomonas sp. | reverse complement strand
CATGAGGTGTTCCCGGAGCAGCAGGAATTGTTCAAGAAGCTTGCCCACGAGCAGACGCCGCGGGCGATGTTTATCACTTGCGCCGATTCGCGCGTGGTCCCCGAGCTGATCACCCAGAGCTCCCCGGGCGACCTGTTCGTTAGCCGCAATGTCGGCAATGTGGTGCCGCCCTATGGGCAGATGATGGGCGGCGTTTCCACCGCCATCGAATACGCGGTGCTGGCCCTTGGCGTGCATCACATCATCATCTGCGGGCATTCCGATTGCGGCGCGATGAAGGCGGTGCTCGACCCTTCCGGGCTTGAGCGCATGCCCACGGTCAAGGCCTGGTTGCGCCATGCCGAGGTAGCCAAGAGCGTGGTGGCGGATAACTGCGGCTGCGCCGATCACACCACCCTGGGTGTTCTCACCGAAGAGAACGTGGTCGCGCAGCTCGATCATCTGCGCACCCACCCCTCGGTGGCCTCGCGCCTGGCCAGCGGCCAGCTGTTTATCCATGGCTGGGTCTACGACATCGAAACCAGCAATATCAAAGCCTACGACACGGAAAAAGGCGAATTCCGCCTGATCGGCGAAGGCCCGTTGCCAATGGCTACGCCACGGGCGCGCTACCCGCAGAGCTGAGCGGCTGCGCAATGGTCAGGTATCCATTAACAGGCGGCCGTTTGGGCAAGAGGTGCCGAGCGCTGCTCCCGTAGAGTGGGTCGGGCCGCGCAGGTTAGCGGCGCGGAGTGCCGATCCTCCAGGCACAGATGAAGGTCGTGCGCCGCGTAACCCACCAGGCGATGGATGGAGTTGCGCCTATGGTGGGTTACGCCGCACCAGGTGCAGCGAGTCGACCGACAAACGCAACAGGCGGCTAACCCACCCTACGAAGCTCATTTCGTAGGGTGCGCCGCGCGCACCGGCGTCGGTGCAGATTCAGTGGGGTGCGCACGGCGCACCCTACGGGCCCGGCCTTCTCTGTCTGTTACAGCGATGCGCGGGTCACCAGGGGGCAATCCACCCGTTGCGGCCCGCTTGCTTCGAGGCTGTCGATCAGGTGCCGCGCGGCGCGCTGGCCGATTTCGTAGTAGGGCAGTTGTACGGTGGTCAGCGGCGGCAGGAACAACTCGGCGATGCCGATCATATTGTCGTAGCCGAGTACCGCGACATCGCCGGGAATCTTCAGGCCACGGGCCAACAGCACCTGGTAGGCGCAGAAGGCGATGCGGTCGTTGCCGCAGATCAGGATGTCGAATTGCGCCCGGCCATCGACGATGTGCCGGTCGAGGATGGCCGGCGTCTCGCTGTAGGCATCATGGGCCGAGAGGTCGTATTGCAGCACATCGTCGGGTGCCAGGCCGAACTCGGCGAAGGCGCGCTGCATGCCCTGCTGGCGCAGCTCCCAGGCCAGGCTCTGGCTCGGCAGGTTGATGCACAGCGGGCGGCGATAACCCTGACTCAGGGCGTGGCGCACGGCGCGGTACTGGCCCGCCTCGTCATCCGGTATGTAGCTGACCAGGTTGCTGTCCTCGTCCAGGCAGTTGGCGAGGATCAGCGGCTTGTTTTTCAGCCGCTCGGGAATGCTCACCCGGCGCAGGCCCATGGCGGTGAAGATCAGGCCGTCGGGGCGGTGCGAGAGCATCAGGTCGATGCTCTGCTCGCTCGGCGGGTCGCTCAGCAGGTTGAGCACGAACACGTTCCAGCCGGCCTGTTGCGCGGTCTGCTCGATGGACAGCAGCAGCTCGACGGCGAACGGCGTGGTCGCGGTGTCCAGGGCGAACACGCCAATGGTTCTGCTCTGCAAGTTGTCGCCACGAATCTTGCGCGCCGACATATTGGGCACGAATTGCAGCTCGTCGATGGCGCTGCGTACCCGTTGATAGGTCTCGGGGCTGAGCTTCTCCGGATTGTTGAGCGCTCGCGAAACCGTCATCAGGGACACGCCGGCCAGCCGTGCAACGTCTTTCACTGAAGTCATGCGATGCAACCAGGCAGGATGAGTCGTGAATCATGCCACAGCGCCGCCGCCTGCCGCGATGCTGTGGCGAGGCCGGTCATCTATGCCCCCCACCATTGCGGTTTGTCGGTAGACCGCCATGGTGGGTTACGGCGCGTTGGGCATTGATGTTGTTTGCCTGATCCCGGTTCGCGCCTAACCTGCGCGGCCCGACCCACCCTACGTATTGTTGCGCCTCATGCACCGCATATTGGTTCAGTTCGTAGGATGCGCTATGCGCACCGGCATTCCCGGCAAACCCTGGTGCGCACGGCGCACCCTACCCATTGCTGCCGCCTATCAGACCCAACCGCTGGACAGACGCCAAGCCTGGCGCACCGCCATCCGCCCGCCGCCGCTGCCGAACAGCGCCAGGCCGAGGCTGTCCGCTTGCGGATAGATGCGGCTGCTGAGGCTGAAGCTGCCGTCCGCGGCGAATACCTCGATGGAAGAACGGTCGAGGAATATCCGCAACACCAACGGCTCCTGACTGGATGTTAGCGCCACGCTGCGTTGGCCGCTGACGCCAGCGCCCGAGTGGCTGCGGTCGAGTACCAGGCGCTGCAGTTGGGCGTCGTAATAGAGCAGGGTGCGCTCCTGGCCATCGGCGCTGCAACGCAAGGCGATGCCCAGACGGCCGTCGCGGCAGTCGGCCATATCCAGTTGCAGCTCGATTTCCAGCGTATCGCCGCTCAAGGCGGGAAGCGGTTGGAGGCCTGAACCCTCCCAGCAGAGTGCGCCGTCCGCCAACAATGGCTGTTGCCGTAGCGCCGCCAGTTCGCGCGCGGGGTAGCTGTGCAGGCGGCCGTCGTGCAGTTGCAATTCTCGCGGCAAGCCGAGCATGCCGCACCAGTGCTGGGCCTGGCTCGGCATCGGGCTGTCCCACATATCCAGCCAGGCCCAGAGCAGGCGTCGGCCGTCGGCGGCCAGCAAGGTTTGCGCGGCGTAGAAATCGTGGCCGTTATCCAGTTCGATAAAGGGCCCGCCCTCGAAGCGCCAATCGCTGTCGAGGCGGCCGACCCGGTAGCCGGTGTGGAACTTGTTCAGCCGCGCGAAGCCCTCGGGCT
>NZ_CAMPHN010000411.1 GCF_946885885.1 uncultured Pseudomonas sp. | reverse complement strand
CCACGGACGGTCAGGAGCGGATGTTTGATCGATACGTTCTGCGCCCGCCACCCGGCCGGCATCCCGCCCGCGGATTCTCCCCCGATTTTCCATGCCGTTTATTTTCACGCCGTCTGGAACCCAATTCCCGCAATCCTCACTCACCTTGAGAATGTCAAGACATTCTCAAGCCAGTAATCGGCTGATTGCATCCGAGTCATCCCGGTTGTTCAGGTGATGCGCTCACACTCAATGACTCCGAAGAGGAAAAGCATATGTCCCTGGGAAGTATCCTTGGCAACGCAGCGTCCACGACCATCAACATCACCATGAACCTTACTCCTCAGGGGCAAGCCCTCGGGCTGGCCAGCGATCTGCTGGGCGGAGGCCAGAATCCGATCGGCGCCTTGACCGATACCCTGATGAAAGGCCTGTTCGGCGAGCCGGACAAGAACGGCATCTCGAAGATCAACGACTGGGACAAAAGCGGCAAGACCTCCGAGAACCCCCTGCTGCAGATGCTCGCCGAGTTCATGGATTCCGCCAGCGGCGCCTACGGCACCCCGCATGGCCAAGCCGGCAACTGGAAAGATGAGTTGTCCGAGAACGATACGGTGAACAAGCAGGAGTTCGACGCCTTCAAGCAGGGCCTGACCGATGCCCTCACCAGCATGCTCGACCAATCCCTGAACAACGCGATCATGAACCTCGGCATGGGTATGCTGGGTGGCATGATGGGCGGCATGGGCGGCATGAACCCGCTCGGCGGCATGGGTGGCGGCAACCCGTTCGGCGGCATAGGCGGCATGGGTGGCGGCAGCCCGTTCGGCGGTATGGGCGGTATGGGCGGCGGTAGCCCGTTCGGTGGCATGGGTGGCATGGGCGGCATGAACCCGTTCGGCGGCATGAACCCGTTCGCGGGTGGCATGGCTGGGCTCGGCGGCGCCCTCCTCGGCGGCGGCATGGGCGGCATGGCGCAAACCGGCATGGGCTTCGGTCTGGGGATGGGCAACCACATCGGTATGAACTCCCTGAACGAAATCGGCACCCACAAGGATGGCGACAACCGTCATTTCGTGAATGAAGAAGACCGTGGCACGGCCAGGGAAATCGGTAAGTTCATGGACCAGCATCCGGAGATTTTCGGCAAGCCGGAATACCAGAAGGATGGCGGTTCGGTGAAGGGCGACGACAAGTCCTGGGCCGAAGCCCTGAGCAACCCGGACGACGACGGCATGACCGGCGACAGCATGAACAAGTTCCTGGATGCCAAAAACATCGTCAAGGACGTCATGCTGGGCGACACCTCCCGCACCAGCGGCACCGCCATGGCCGGCGACGCCCTGCTGGCCGGCAGCAACGTCATCATGGAGGGACTGAGCAAAGCCGGCAGCTGATCCGCAACGCCAGGCAATCGACCCGGCGGGCTTCGGCCCGTCGGGATTTTTTTTGTCTTTTTTGTCCATGCCCAATAAACGGTTCGGGCTATCGTCGGGCGCGCTACGCTGCGCTGCCTTCGCCCTCGGAGGACGACTGCACGGATGTAGGAGGAACCGGGGAAGGCTAGCGGCGACCCGCGACCGCTTCAACTGCTGGCGCTATCGACATTGCTTTGTCGTTCTGCCAGCGTCAGTCGCTGCTTCAACAATTGCTCACGCAGATCGGCGTACTGTCGGGTATTCATGGCTTCCGGGCGATCCGACTGCAGTCCCTGTCTGGCCGAATGCAGACTTTCGGCTACCAGCGGCGCACGGCGGTCCAGCAACTGCTCGAAACGATCGAGACAGGCGCTGGCTTTGCTGAGCTGGGAATCATCCAGCATGGACTCGATCAACAGCAGACGGGTCTGGCTGTCCTGTGTGGTAAACAACGCGTCGATAGCCTGTTCCTGCACGGCACGGGGAGCGGCGGCAAAGGTCTTATCCGGAATCGACAGCAGATAATCGCCGTTGCGCAGCGCACCGGGCATACGCTGGCAACGCTCAGCCAGGGTTTGCAGGCCACGCACCTGCTGCCCCACATCCGCGCTCTGCATATCCCCTTGGCACAGGAAGGCTTGTAGCTCCAATATCGCCGCCCTGCCGGTACGGGAAACGCCGGGCATGCCCGACTGAATCAACGGCCCCAGCGTGCCGTCCAACAGATCGCGATCGGGGCCGCGCTGCCATTTGGCGGGCTCGGTCAAACCGGTAATCAAGGATCCCAGGTGAGTCATCACCGAGGCGATGCGGTTCAGGGTCATCCTGCTGCCGGGCCTGGGCTGCCGATGCAGTGCAGCCGGCTCATCGGCCCGTAGACGCGTACTGTCATCCAAGGGTTGCAGCTCGGCATAGCCGATGGCGTTCAGCTTCTGCGCCATGGACAAAGGGGGATGAGCGGAAATCCCGGCATCGCGCAGCCCCTCATCGAGCAGTTGCTGGATGTGGGTAGAAGCCTGCGCGCAGCTCCATTTGGCATCGGCCCGTAGCATGCGGCTGGGCATATAGAAACGTTCGGTCAGTTCGGCACGGCTTTCCTGGCCAAAGGCAAAGCGCAGGTAGCTGCGTCCCTCGCCGTCGGGGATGATCGCCAGAGTTGTCGTGGCAAAGCCAAAGCTGTCGCGCGGGCGCAATAAGTGGGTGCAGAGATGTCCTTGGTAGTCAGGCCGGAGAATCCGCTCTCCATCGGCCAGATGCAGAGCGAACTGCCCAGCCTCCGTTGAGACCCGGATGGCCGCGAAGGGTAATTGTCTGGATTCCAGATCGAGCCTGGTATGACCCTGCCGACCATGAAAGAACTGCTGCGCCACGAAATTGCCGTTGGCGGTGGCCCGCTCCAGCAACTCGAACTCATGGGGGCGCCCGTTCAGCATATGGGTCATCAACTGCATTTCGCGGTTATCGATCCAGTTCAGGTCCCGCTCCACCCGGGCCAGATGCTCACGGCCTTGGCGCGCGGCCTCGTCGTCGGCAGCAATCAAGGCGATACCGCCGGCCATGACCTTGCCGCTGCACAGATTGGGGTACTTCTGGTAACTCTTGCAGGCGATGATGCGCAACTTGTTGGCGGCAATGTCCTTGGCGAAATGCCC
>NZ_CAMPHN010000410.1 GCF_946885885.1 uncultured Pseudomonas sp. | reverse complement strand
CTACACCGCCGACTGCTTGAGCCGCCCCCGATACAGCAGGCGTTTGACCAGCAGGGCGGTCAGGGGGAAGGTCAGGGTGTAGAGCAGGCAGACCATGGCCGGCTGGTCCAGTACGAGCCAGTAGGCCAGGGCCACGCCTATGCCGGAGTCGAGTTGGTCGCCCAGCAGCACCCAAAGCGAGGGGGTGGCGCCGGGGGCTATGCCGAGGCGGCGTTTGAGCCAGGAGTTGGGCAGTTCGGCGAGCACATAGGCGAGGCCGGCGATCAGGCCGACCCACCAGAGCGGTTGGCTGAAGACCGCCTGTTCGCCCAGCCAGCGTTCGCTCGGCCACAGCAACAGTGCGCCTAAGGCGGTGAGCAGCGGCATCAGCAGTAGGCCGCGCCAGGTTTTATTGGCACCGAACAGGCCGGTATGGATGGGCACACGCAGGGCCGGTAGCAGGTTGCGGGTCACCGCCAGCATATGCAGCACGCCGCCGATGACTATCGGCACTTGCAGATACAGGGCGATCAACAGGGCGTTACGCAACGCCGCTCTCCAGCAACCATTGCAGCGCTGCCAGCAGTACGAAGCCGCCGAGGGTCAGGGTGAGGATGGAGCCGAGGCGCTTGAATTTGAAGAAGGGCCGGCGCAGCAACATGGCATTGCCGAACGCGACTATGGCCATGGCGAGCAGGGCGTGCAGCCACAGCGGCGGCAGCCAGAGCACCAGCAGTTGGTAGGCGCCGAGCCCGAACAGGCTCCAGAACACCGGCATGCCCAGATAGGCCAACTCATTGCCTTCGCGGATATTACCGATGTCGTTGAATACCGCCAGGCGGGTGCAGCCGCAGCCGATCAACAGCAGCAGAAACAGCCCCCAGGCGCCGTCGAAGCCCTGCAGATAAAGGATCAAGGCCGGCGCCACCAAGTAGATCAGCATGTCCATAAAGCCATCGAGGTAACGGCCGAACGGACGCTCGATCTTCAGCCGCCGGGCGACGATGCCGTCCAGGGCGTCGCCGAGCATGGCCAAAAACAGCCAGGCGCTGGCCAGCGCGTACAGGCCATGCAGGGCGCTGAGGATGGCCAGGGCCGAGGTCAGCAGGCCGGTCAGGGTCAGCATGTCCGCGGGGTTCAGACGGATGATGTAGCGCGATGGCGGATCGATAGGTTTCATGGCGTGAGTTCCTTGAGGGGCAGACGACCCTTACGTAAGGCTTCGCGCAGGGCCGGGCGGTCGATCTTGCTGTTGTGCCGGCCATCCACCGGTATGCGTTCGATCTGAGCCAGGTGTGCCCGGGTAAAGCCGAAGCGCGCCAACAGCGTGTTCAACCCGGCGGGTGGTTGGCCTTCGATGACCAGCACCAGGTCGTCCGGGTGCTGCTCGTCGCGGCTGATCAGGGCGCTACGGCGTACGCCGGGCAGGGCGTCGAGGGCTTTTTCCAGGGGGAAGGCATAGTGCAGCTGGCCGTCCGCGGCCACGGCGTCCTTGAGCCGGCCGCTGAGCCAGAGCCGGCCCTGGTCGTCGAAGGCGCCGACATCGCCGGTACGGTGCCAGACCAGGCCGTCGCCACGGGGGATCTTGTTGGCGGCGGTCGCTTCGGGGTTGTCGACGTAGGCTTTGAGCACATGGGCGCCGGCCACCAGGATTTCGCCGAGTTGCCCGGCCGCAAGTTTGGCGCGTTGTACCGAGGCTTCGTCGTCGAGGGGCTGCCTTGGGTCGACGATGCATACCTCGGCCATGGGTGCCGGCCGGCCGACCAGATGCCCCGGTTGCAGGTGCCAATCGCGCAGCAGTTCGGCCATCTCGACCTCGGCGATCGGCTCGGCCTCGGTCGAGCCGTAGACCACCAGCGCTTTGGCGTTGGGAAACACCGCCAGGCAATCGCGCAGCAGGGGTTCGGTCAGGGTCGAGCCGCCGACGACCAGCGAGCGCACGCCGGGATAATGCAGGCCGCGTTCGCGGGCATGGCTCACCAGGCGCTGCAGGTAGGCCGGGGCGCAGACCAGACGGGTGATGCCTTCCAGTTGGATCTGCCGCAGCACCGTCGCCGGTTGCACCTGACCGGGCGCGGCCAGATCGGTGGCCGGCAACACGGTGCTGATGCCGCAGCACAGGTTGTGCAGCACCAACACCGGCAAACACGGCAGGTCGATGTCATCGTCCTGGTCCGGCCAATATTCGCGGATGGCCAGGTGCTGGGCGATAAGGCTGGCATGGGTGCGGTCGGCGCCCTTGGGCAGGCCGGTGCTGCCGGAGGTGAAGCTGATCAGACCGTGGCTGTCGGCATCCACCGGTTCGCAGCGAAAGCCCTGAGCCGTCGGCTGACAATCGCAGGGCAGGGCGCGTACGCCCAGGCAGGCGCCGTCCAGACTCAGGCGATCGAGGCGCCAGAGGCTGGGCAACCACCACCAGCGCTTGATCAGCTGGCGTTCGCCGAGCAGGGCCTGGGCCTTACTCATACGGACCGAGGCGAGCAGCCGTGCTCGGCTCATGCCGCGGTCGAGCAACACCGGCACCATGGCCAGCCCCAGCAGGGCGAGGATCGCCGCATAGAGATTCAGGTTCGGCTGAGCGATCAGCAGCACCCGCTCGCCGCGGCGCATCCCGGCTTGCAGCAGACCTCGCTGCAGCTGGGCGGCGCGGGCCAGCAGCTCGGCGTAACTCAGCTGGTCGGCGCTGCGATAGCCGTCCTGCACGCGGGGCACGCGCAGAGCCAGGCGTTGGGGGTGGCGGCGAGCGGCGGCGACTATGGCGTTGCAGAAATTGTCGTTGCTCATGCTGTGCCCCGGTACAGGCCGTAATAGTGCATGTCGCTGCCGCCATGGCGCAGGGCGAGCGGCCGGGAGTTGTTGTCCTCGCGCATCATGGCGCCGACGATCTGTTGGTAATGGGCTTCGGCGCGCAGGGCCAGCTCGCAGCCCATGGCGCTGAACAGGCCATGTTCGCGAAAGTCCGGATGCACGCCGGTGGTCTTGGCCAGCAAACGGCGCGGCTGGGGCAACAGTTCGAAGTGCTCGGCGTGCTTCAGGCTCGAGGCCGGCAGCCGCTGGGGATTGCCCTGGC
>NZ_CAMPHN010000409.1 GCF_946885885.1 uncultured Pseudomonas sp. | reverse complement strand
GCTAAGGCCGGAGCACATTCCCACAGCCTACTCTTTGCCCTCTGGCAGCCTCTTATCAAATAGAGGCCATGTAGGAGCCAGCTTGCTGGCGATGCCTTTGAGTTACAAAGATCGCCAGCAAGCTGGCTCCTACAGCATCTGCTGCGCGACAGCTCTCCTCTGGCACCACTCTTGCCTAGTAGTTACCACTGACAGATCACATCCGCAGGCTTCGCTCCTGCAAGGCAACGGCGCCTGAAACGCTGCGGTGGGTGCACGCAGCGGGTTCAGGCGTTTTTTTTGGGTGACCGGTTGGAGAGTCGGATTATGAAGTGGCTTACCTACCCTGCATTTTTGCTGCTGGGCGCGTTGGGGATCGGCGGCATGCTGCGTCTGTTGTTCGCGGTGGCGTTGGCGGGGTTTGCGCTGGCGTGGGGTTTTCCGGCGCTGCCCGCGGAGCCACTCTGGGCGATGTTGGCGTACTTGGCGATTGCCAGTCTGTGGTTGTTGTCGCAGGAACTCGGCCGGCTGCAGAACTATTGCGAAGGCGCCGCGCCGCCCGCCGGGAAGGAGCCTGTCGGTTCTGCCGAGTGGCTATTGCTGCAACCGATCGGTAGGAGTCTGCAGCAGTGGTTGAGCCGCGAGCAGCGCCAGCAGCAGCTGTTGCAGCAGCGTCTGGATGAAATCTCCCACTCCTCCCATGAGCTGGAGCAAAGCGCGGTATTGGTGACCAGCAACGCCCATGGACAAAGCGATGCGGCGAGTACCGCGGCGGCAGCCGTCGAGCAGTTGAATGTGAGCATCGTGCAGGTCGCGGCGTTGGCCGATGAGTCGCGGCAGACCAGCGTGCTGGCCAGCGAGCAGTTGGCCGACGGCATCGATCAGCTCACCAGTTTGGTGCGCCAGGTGTCCGAAATGGCGCAGCAAGCCATCGCCACCAACGAACTGATTCTGCAGCTGAACGACAACTCGCACACCATCAATGAGATGTCCGGCACCATCCGTGGCATCGCCACCCAGACCAACCTGCTGGCGCTGAATGCCGCCATCGAAGCGGCCCGCGCCGGCGAGAGCGGCCGAGGCTTCGCCGTGGTGGCCGATGAGGTGCGCCGGCTGGCGCTGCACAGCCAGGAATCGGCGGCGGAGATCAGCCGCAATATCGAATCGGTGCAATTGCACATCAAGGACGCAACGGTGCAGGTATCCGATCTGAGCGCCCTGGCTCATCGCAGTGCCGACAGCTCCGAGGCGGTGCGCAGCCTGCTCGATCAGGTGCAGCAGCGCACCCGGCAATTGACCGAGCAGGTCGATCAGGTGGCGGTCAGTACCGAGCAACAGGGTAAGGCCGTGGCGGAAATCGCCGAGCTGGCCGACCGAGTCCGCCAGGGCAATGCCGAGAACCTGAAGGCCGCCGATCAGGCCCGCACCATCGCCCACCATTTGGCTCATTTGACGGGGTAAGCGCCATGTCCGGATTAACCCTGCTTGCCGTGGCAACCGCCGCGGCCGTACTGACCCTGTTGTTCTATGGCTTGCACCGGCGCACGCGGCGGCAGAAGCAGCAACATATCCAATTGAATATCCGCCAGTTGACCTTGCTGCGCGCGTTGATCGCCGGCTTTCAGCGCCACCGCGGCCTGAGCAATGGCGTGCTCTGCGGCGATGCCAGCCTGAGCCAGGACCTTGCCGCCACGCGTCAGGCGCTGGACCGGCATATCCGCGACGCCCAGGCGCTCGACAGTACCCACACCGAGGCCTGGAACAGCTTGATCGATCACTGGTCGCGGATGCGCGAGGGGCGCGGCAGCGACCCGGCGAACAACCTGGCGCAACACCATCTGATCATCCGCAACAGCATCTTCCTGATGGAGGATGTGGCCAATGAAATCGACCTGAGCGGCGGTCGGGCGGCCCTGGCTTACCTGCCGTGCATCTGGCGCGAGGTGATTCAAGCGGCGGAATGGTCCGGCCAGGCACGCGCCCTGGGCACCGGCATCGCCGCGGCCGGGCGCAGCAGTGCCGAACAGCGCGTGCGCATGCGTTTCCTCTACCAGAAGATCCAACTGCTGGCGGGTAACGCCTTCGCCACCCTGCAACGCCACGTCGCCGAGCACCCGCAGAGCGACACCTTCCGCCTGCCGCAACGCGCCCAGGTGGTTGAGGATTTTCTGCGCTGCATCGAACAGGAGCTGCTCGGTAAGGAGCAACCGGTTATCGCCGCCAAGGCTTACTTTCAGCACGCCAGCGGTGCTATTGACGAGTTGCTGGCCTTGGTGGACACGGCCTTGACTCAGCTGCAACCAAGAGGAATTCAAGATGCTAAATGGCATTGAGCCGCTGACGTCAGGGCCCATGGCCCCTGCTTGCCCGGTCATTGCCGACACGCAGGCCGGACAAATGCTCGATACCCGCTATCGCGGCCTGACGCTGAGCAGCCACTTCCAGCCGATTTTCAGCATCGCCCACGGTCGGGCGGTGGGCTATGAAGGGTTGATCCGCGCGCAGCATGACGACGGCAGCGCGGAGTCGCCCACCGCGTTGCTGGCGATTCCGAGCAACAGCAAGGAATGCCTGGAGCTGGACCGCACGTGCCGCACCCTGCATGTACACAATTTCGCCCGCCAGGCGACCGGCCAGGCCTGGTTGTTTCTCAACCTGAACTCGCAGTACCTGGTCAGCGAACGGCCGGACATCGGCTTCACCCAGGACCTGCTCCAAGCCAGCGGAATCGCCGCGCACCGGCTGGTGATCGAAATCATCGAAAGCGAGGTCAGCGATCAGGCGCAGTTGAAGCGTTTCATCGCCCATTTCCGCAAGCTCGGCTGCCTGATCGCCATCGATGACTTCGGCGCCGGGCACTCGAATTTCGACCGCATCTGGGACCTGGAGCCCGATATCGTCAAAATCGACCGCCGCCTGATTCAGGATGCCGGCCGTTCCCGGCGCGTGGAGCGGATTCTCGCCGGCATGGTCAGCCTGCTGCATGAGGCCGGTAGCCTGGTGGTGATCGAAGGCGTGGAAAGCGAACACGAGGCCCTGGTGGCCATCGCCGCCAACGCCGACATGGTGCAGGG
>NZ_CAMPHN010000408.1 GCF_946885885.1 uncultured Pseudomonas sp. | reverse complement strand
GCGCGTTTGCACACGACCGTATACCCTCAAGCCACGAGGCTGCACATGACCCGCGAAGAATTCCTGCGTTTAGCCGCTGCCGGCTATAACCGCATTCCTGTTGCCTGCGAAACCCTGGTGGATTTCGACACGCCACTGTCCATCTATTTGAAACTGGCCGATGAGGCCAATACCTACTTGCTCGAGTCCGTACAGGGCGGCGAGAAGTGGGGGCGTTATTCGATCATCGGTTTGGCGGCGCGCACCGTGCTGCGTGCGTACGGCCATCGGGTGGTGATCAGCGTCGACGGCGTCGAGGTGGAAAGCCACGACTGCGCGGACCCGCTGGCCTTCGTCGAGCAATTCAAAGAGCGCTACAAGGTACCTACCCTGCCCGGTTTGCCACGTTTCAACGGTGGATTGGTGGGTTATTTCAGCTATGACAGCGTGCGTTACGTCGAGCCGAAGCTCGCCGCCGGGGTCAACCCGGATCCGCTCGGCACCCCGGATATCCTGCTGATGGTCTCGGACGTGGTGGTGGTGTTCGACAACCTGGCCGGCAAGATGCACGCCATCGTGCTCGCCGACCCGTCCGAGGCGGGTGGCTTCGAGCAGGGCCAGGCACGTCTGCAGGAGATCCTGCACAAGTTGCGTCAGCCGATCACCCCGCGATTGGGCGTCGACCTGAGCGCGCCGGCGGGCGTCGAGCCGGCCTTCAAGTCGAGCTTCAGCCGCGACGACTACGAAGCGGCGGTCAGTGCGATCAAGGAGTACATCCTCGCCGGCGACTGCATGCAGGTGGTGATTTCCCAACGCATGTCGATTCCGTTCAGTGCCGCGCCCATCGATCTGTATCGGGCACTGCGCTGCATCAATCCCACGCCTTATATGTACTTCTTCAACTTCGGCGACTTCCATGTGGTCGGCAGCTCGCCGGAAGTGCTGGTGCGCGTCGAGGACAACCTGGTCACCGTACGGCCGATTGCCGGCACCCGCCCGCGCGGCGCGAGCGAGGAGGCCGACCTGGCTTTGGAAGAGGATCTGCTATCCGACGCCAAGGAGCTCGCCGAGCATCTGATGCTGATCGACCTGGGGCGCAACGACGTCGGCCGGGTGTCCAGCACCGGCAGTGTCAAGCTCACCGAGAAAATGGTGATCGAGCGCTACTCTAACGTCATGCATATCGTCTCCAACGTCACCGGGCAGCTCAAACAAGGCCTGAGCGCGATGGACGCCCTGCGTGCGATCCTGCCGGCCGGCACGCTATCCGGCGCGCCGAAGATCCGTGCCATGGAGATCATCGACGAACTGGAACCGATCAAGCGCGGCGTCTACGGCGGCGCGGTGGGTTATCTGGCCTGGAACGGCAATATGGACACCGCCATCGCCATCCGCACCGCGGTGATCAAGGACGGGGAACTGCACGTGCAGGCCGGCGCCGGTATCGTTGCCGACTCGGTGCCCGCCCTGGAATGGGAAGAGACGCTGAACAAGCGCCGCGCCATGTTCCGCGCCGTCGCCCTGGCCGAACAGACCGTTCCTGACCAGACCAAGAACTGAGGAGTCCCGCCATGCTGCTGATGATCGACAATTACGACTCCTTCACCTACAACGTGGTGCAGTACCTCGGCGAACTGGGTGCCGATGTCCATGTGATCCGCAACGACGAATTAAGCATCGCCGAGATCGAGGCCCTACAGCCCGAGCGCATCGTGGTCTCGCCCGGCCCCTGCACGCCGACCGAAGCCGGCGTGTCGCTGGCGGTGATCGAGCATTTCGCCGGCAAGTTACCGATTCTCGGCGTTTGTCTGGGCCACCAGAGCATCGGCCAGGCTTTCGGCGGCGATGTGGTGCGCGCACGCCAGGTGATGCACGGCAAGACCAGTCCGGTGTTCCACGAACATCAGGGCGTATTCGCCGGGTTGAACATGCCGTTGACGGTGACCCGCTATCATTCCCTGGTGGTCAAGCGCGAAACCCTGCCGGACTGCCTGGAAATCACCGCCTGGACCCAGCATGCCGATGGCTCGGTCGACGAGATCATGGGCTTGCGGCACAAGAGCCTGCATATCGAAGGCGTGCAATTCCACCCCGAGTCGATTCTCACCGAGCAGGGCCATGAGCTGTTCGCCAACTTCCTCAAACAACACGGAGGCGTGCGCCGATGAATATCAAGGAAGCCCTCAACCGGATCGTCGGCCAGCTCGACCTGTCCACCGAGGAAATGCGCGCGGTGATGCGCGAGATCATGACCGGGCAGTGCACCGATGCCCAGATCGGCGCCTTCCTGATGGGCTTGCGCATGAAGAGCGAAACCATCGACGAAATCGTCGGCGCCGCACAAATCATGCGCGAACTGGCGGCGCCGGTGCGGATCGACGCCGAGCGTCTGGTCGACACCTGCGGCACCGGCGGCGACGGCATGAATATTTTCAACGTCTCCACCGCGGCGGCCTTCGTGGTGGCGGCGGCCGGCGGCAAGGTGGCCAAGCATGGCAACCGCGCGGTCTCGGGCAAGAGCGGCAGCGCCGACCTGCTCGAGGCGGCGGGGGTGAATCTCGATCTGACACCCGAGCAGGTGGCGCGCTGCGTGGAAAACGTCGGCGTCGGTTTTATGTTCGCCCCGGCGCACCATGGTGCGATGAAGCACGCTATCGGTCCGCGCCGTGAACTGGGCCTGCGTACCGTGTTCAATATGCTCGGGCCGATGACCAACCCGGCCGGGGTCAAGCATCAGGTCATCGGCGTATTCAGCAAAGCGTTGTGCAGACCCTTGGCCGAAGTGCTACAGCGCCTGGGCAGTACCCATGTGCTGGTGGTGCATGCCCAGGACGGTTTGGATGAGATCAGCTTGGCCGCGCCGACCTTTGTGGCCGAGCTCAAGGACGGGGTCGTCAGCGAGTACAGCATTCAGCCGGAAGACTTCGGCATCAAAAGCCAGAGCTTGATCGGTTTGACGGTCGATACGCCGCTGGAGTCGTTGGCGCTGATTCGCGACGCGCTGGGCCGGCGCAAAACCGAAAACGGGCAGAAAGCCGCGGAAATGATCGTGCTCAATGCCGGCGCCGCGCTCTATGC
>NZ_CAMPHN010000407.1 GCF_946885885.1 uncultured Pseudomonas sp. | reverse complement strand
GCGGCGCGGGTCAGCGGAATCATCGCCAGCCCGCCGCGCACTTGGGTCAGCAGCTCCGGCACGCGCGCGAGGTGCTCGTGGTTCCATTGCGAGGCGATGAACTCGATGATCGCGTCTTTCGACTGTTCCAGGCCGTTGCGCGCTTCCTTGATCACCAACTGGTGGATCTGCGCCACGTCGGTGGTCGGCAGATGGCTCTCTTCGCGCGCCGAGTCTTCGGCGGGGCCGACCATGCCGGCCAGGGTCGCTTCGACGTACAGCAGCGCGCCGGCGACATCCATCAGCACCGCATCGCTCGGCTCCTGCTTGCCCTGGGACAAGCCCTGGACGACGTCCAACTGATCGGCGATGACTTTACGCGGCTGGCCGAAACCGAGCACGGCGAGGGTGTCGGCGATCTGTTTCAGGGGCGCCATCAGCGCTTCCAGATCGCCGAGCTGTTTGCGGTCGCTGCGCACGAATAGATCGAGGCTGTCCTTGACCCGTACCAGTTCTTCGCACAAGGCGCCGACCACCGAACGCATGGCGTCGCGGTCGGGTCCAGCCAGACGCGCACGCTCCTCGTCGATCACCTCACTATCGGGCAGGGCCTCAGCGAGACGGTACTGTTCTTTCAGTGCCTGCAGACGCGGCGACTGGGCGGAGGCCTTGGCAACATAGAACAGCAGGTTCTTGTTCAGTTCGTCGGGGGCGGGCTGGTTGATGCCGTCGGCGCCCTGCTCGACCAGGCGCTTGAGTTCCTTGTCGACTTGACGCAGCAAGGTCCGCACACTGGCGCCGTTGCTCACGCTGCCGTTGGCCAGGCCTTCGACCATGCCCGAAGCGATTTGCCACAAGGCGGCGAGCGGGGCGTCCTTGCACAGCGTTTCCAGGCGTGCGAACACCCGGGCCATGTAACCCAGGTTGGTCGGCAGGTCCTGGCTGCGGATCACCCCGACCAGCGCCACTTGCAGCATTTGCCGTAGCTTGCGCAGCAACTGCGGCAGTTCGTTGGTACGCAGCGCGGCAATGGATTCGCTGGACAGGGCCGGCACCCGCGCCGACATATCCGGGGCGAACAGGCTGGTTTCCGAGAGCAGTTTTTCGCCGCGGGCCGCGCGCAAGTCGTTGAGCAGCGGCAACACCACCATGGGCAGATCGCGCCGCGCGGTCTGGATCCGATCGAGATAAACCGGCAGTTGCAGAATGGCCTGCATCAGCACTTCCAGGGCTTCGCCCTGGTTGGTCACGCGGCCGTCGATCAGCGCCTGAACCAGGTGCTCCATTTCCTCGGCGAGCAATGCCGCACCGAAGAACTCGACCATCTGCAGAGTGCCTTGCACCTGGTGCACGTAGGTCAGGCAGAAACGCATGCGTGTCGAGTCCTGGGGGTTCTCGACGAACGCCTCCAGGGCCTGACGCGCCTGCTTCAGGGTTTCCGCGATTTCGCCTTTGACCCACTCCAGGGCGACATAGTCGTGCCGATCACCCATAGCCACTCCACTCATAAACCTATCCCTTGCGGGTAAACGCCAGCACTCGCTCATCGGCCACCGGAATCAACTCCGGATGCTGCCAACCGACCACCTCGCCCACTCCCACCACCAGCAGACCACCCGGTGCCAGGCGCTCGGCCAGACGGTTGAGGATCTCGCGGCGCCGCCAGCGACGAAAATAAATCAGCAAGTTCTGACAAAAAATAACATCCATCCCGGACATCGGCGCCTTGGCCAACTCCAGGACGTTGAGCCTGGCGCAGCAAACACGCGCCGCCAGGCTCGGTATGATTTTCAAGCGTCCATCCGGTTGAGTCAGGAAATAACGCCGACTCAGGTCTTCATCCATCTGATCCAACCTACGCGCCGAGTACTGGCCATCGCGCGCCTTGCTCAGGGCATTCAGGCTGATATCCGTACCCGTTACGCCAAAATGCGCGGGCTGTTCGGTTTCGCGCAGTACCTCTGCCGCGGTGATCGCCAATGAATAGGGCTCTTCACCACTGGAACACCCGACGCTCCACATCTCCCACGGTCGTTGCAAGCCCTGCGCCAAGCGTTCGCGCAGGTAATGCTCGAGCACCTCGAATGAGGGGCGATGACGAAAAAAACGGGTTTCCTGAACGGTCAATCGATCCAACAGCGTGGACCACTCCACGGCGCCACGCGGCCCAGCGGTTACCTGCTGGTAATAGCTGGTGTAATCCGTTACGCCCAATTCGCGCATCCGCGCGGTCAGGTTGGTTTGCAGAAACGCCCGACGCTGCTCGTTGACCACCACGCCGGTGCGCTCTTCAAGCAACGTCTGCCATTTGCGGAACTCCGCGGCGGACATGTCCGCCACCGGTTGCAGAGCCCAGACGCCTGGCTGCATGTCGTCCCTCTCGCTCATGGCCATGGGTTATATAGGGCGGCGACCCATCCAGGTCAGCGCGTTGCCTCTCAGGCGTTATCCCCGGCATCCGGCAAGGTAAAGTCGGAAACCGACTTACGCATCTCGCTGGCCATCTTGGCCAGATTACCAATGCTCTTGGCGGTAGCCGTGGTACCGGACGACGTCTGCGAGGTGATTTCCTGGATCACGTTCATGGTGTTGGAGATATGGCCCGCCGAAGAAGCCTGCTGGCGTGCCGCGTTGGAGATGTTCTGAATCAAGGCCGCGAGGGTCTTGGATACCTTCTCGATCTCTTCCAGCGCCACCCCGGCGTCTTGTGCCAGGCGGGCACCGCGCACCACTTCGGAAGTGGTCTGTTCCATCGAGATAACCGCTTCGTTGGTGTCGGTCTGAATCGTTTTAACCAGCGCTTCGATCTGTTTGGTCGCCGCCGAGGAACGTTCCGCGAGGCGTTGTACTTCGTCCGCTACCACGGCGAAGCCGCGGCCCGCGTCACCGGCCATGGAGGCCTGGATCGCGGCGTTCAGTGCGAGGATGTTGGTCTGGTCGGCAATGTCGTTGATCAGACTAACGATGTCACCGATCTCCTGGGACGATTCACCGAGGCGTTTGATCCGCTTCGAGGTGTCCTGGATCTGCTCACGGATGTTATCCATGCCGGTGATGGTGTTGTGTACGACTTCGTTACCCTTGTTGGC
>NZ_CAMPHN010000406.1 GCF_946885885.1 uncultured Pseudomonas sp. | reverse complement strand
CCCATGCGCCCGGCCTCGCCGAGCGTTTGGCGTTGTAGAAGGGAATGAACGGCAGGTACGCCGCAGCATCAAAACTGCATAGCGTCTAAAACAAATGAACAATACGGAGACTTTCATGCATACCGACACGACTCGCGAGAACCCGCAGGCCCAAGCGCCGCAGGCCGCCGATGCCAGCCCGGACCTGAGCGCCACCGCGCCGGGCCAGCTGCGTGTGATCAAGCGCAACGGCACCGTGGTGCCGTACACCGACGACAAGATCACCGTCGCCATCACCAAGGCTTTTCTCGCAGTGGAAGGCGGCACCGCCGCCGCTTCGTCGCGCATCCATGAAACCGTCGAGCGCCTGACCGAACAGGTCACCGCCACCTTCAAGCGCCGCATGCCCTCCGGCGGCACCATCCATATCGAAGAAATCCAGGACCAGGTCGAACTGGCCCTGATGCGCGCCGGCGAACAGAAAGTCGCCCGCGACTACGTGATCTACCGCGAAGCCCAGGCCACCAAGCGCAAGAGCGCCAACGCCGGCGGCATCGCCGAACCGCACCCGAGCATCCGCGTCACCCACACCGACGGCAGCGTCGCACCGCTGGACATGGGCCGCCTGAACACCATCATCAGCGAAGCCTGTGAAGGCCTGGCCGAAGTCGATGGCGAGCTGATCCAGAAAGACACCCTGAAAAACCTCTACGACGGCGTCGCCCAGAAGGACGTCAACACCGCCCTGGTGATGACCGCGCGTACCCTGGTCGAGCGCGAGCCGAACTACAGCTACGTCACCGCGCGCCTGCTGATGGACAACATCCGCGCCGAAGGCCTGGGTTTCCTCGGTGTCGCCAGCAGCGCCACCCACCACGAAATGGCCGAGCTGTACGCCAAGGCGCTGCCGGCCTACATCGAAAAAGGCGTCGAGTTCGAACTGCTCAACCCGGTGCTGAAAAGCTTCGACCTGGAAAAACTCGGCAAGGCGATCAACCACGAGCGCGACCAGCAGTTCACCTACCTCGGCCTGCAGACCCTGTACGACCGCTACTTCATCCACAAGGACGGCATCCGCTTCGAACTGCCGCAGATCTTCTTCATGCGCGTGGCCATGGGCCTGGCGATCGAAGAGCCGCAGAAAGAAGAGCGCGCCATCGAGTTCTACAACCTGTTGTCGTCCTTCGACTACATGGCCTCGACCCCGACCCTGTTCAACGCCGGTACCCTGCGTCCGCAGCTGTCGTCCTGCTACCTGACCACAGTGCCGGACGACCTCTCGGGCATCTACAACGCCATCCACGACAACGCCATGCTGAGCAAATTCGCCGGCGGCCTGGGCAACGACTGGACCCCGGTGCGCGCGCTGGGCTCCTACATCAAGGGCACCAACGGCAAGAGCCAGGGCGTCGTGCCCTTCCTCAAAGTGGTCAACGACACCGCCGTAGCGGTCAACCAGGGCGGCAAGCGCAAAGGCGCCGTGTGTGCCTACCTGGAAACCTGGCACATGGACATCGAAGAGTTCATCGAGCTGCGTAAGAACACCGGCGACGACCGCCGCCGCACCCACGACATGAACACCGCGAACTGGATTCCCGACCTGTTCATGAAGCGCGTGTTCGACGACGGCAAGTGGACCCTGTTCAGCCCGAGCGAAGTACCGGACCTGCACGACCTCACCGGCAAGGCCTTCGAAGAGCGCTACGAGTACTACGAAGCCCTGTGCGAATACGGCAAGATCAAGCTGTTCAAGACCATCCAAGCCAAAGACCTGTGGCGCAAGATGCTCTCCATGCTGTTCGAAACCGGCCACCCATGGCTGACCTTCAAGGACCCGTGCAACCTGCGCAGCCCGCAGCAACACGTGGGCGTCGTACACAGCTCGAACCTGTGCACCGAGATCACCCTGAACACCAACGCCGACGAAATCGCCGTGTGCAACCTCGGCTCGGTCAACCTGCCGAACCACATCGTCGACGGCAAGCTGGACACCGCCAAGCTGCAGAAGACCATCAACACCGCGGTGCGCATGCTCGATAACGTCATCGACATCAACTACTACTCGGTGCCCCAGGCGAAGAACTCCAACTTCAAGCACCGCCCGGTGGGCCTCGGCATCATGGGCTTCCAGGACGCGCTGTACCTGCAGCACATCCCTTACGGCTCCGACGCCGCCGTCGAATTCGCCGACAAGTCGATGGAAGCGGTCAGCTACTACGCGATCCAGGCTTCCTGCGACCTGGCCGACGAGCGCGGTTCCTATTCCACCTTCGAAGGCTCGCTGTGGAGCAAGGGCATCCTGCCGCTCGATTCCCAGCAGATCCTCATCGAAGCCCGTGGCCAGAAGTACATCGACGTCGACCTGACCGAGTCCCTGGACTGGGCCCCGCTGCGCGCTCGCGTGCAGAAAGGCATCCGTAACTCGAACATCATGGCCATCGCGCCGACCGCGACCATCGCCAACATCACCGGCGTGTCGCAGTCGATCGAACCGACCTACCAGAACCTCTATGTGAAATCGAACCTCTCCGGCGAATTCACCGTGATCAACCCCTACCTGGTACGCGACCTCAAAGCCCGCGGCCTGTGGGACTCGGTGATGATCAACGACCTCAAGTACTACGACGGTTCGGTACAGCAGATCGAGCGCATCCCGCAGGAGCTCAAAGACCTCTACGCCACCGCCTTCGAAGTGGAAACCAAGTGGATCGTCGACGCCGCCAGCCGCCGCCAGAAGTGGATCGACCAGGCCCAGTCGCTGAACCTCTACATCGCCGGCGCCTCGGGCAAGAAGCTCGACGTGACCTACCGCATGGCCTGGTTCCGTGGCCTGAAAACCACCTACTACCTCCGTGCCCTGGCCGCGACCAGCACCGAGAAATCCACCGTCAACACCGGCAAGCTCAACGCCGTATCCAGCGGTGGCGGCGACAGCCTCAGCGCCGCCCCGGCCGGCCCGGCACCCGTGCCCAAGGCCTGTGCCATCGACGAGCCAGACTGCGAAGCTTGTCAGTAAGCGCGCGTATCTGAGCGGCGCGCGCGTTGTTGCCTGCCAGGCCGGCCCCCATCACGTACATGCGTACGCTCAGGGG
>NZ_CAMPHN010000405.1 GCF_946885885.1 uncultured Pseudomonas sp. | reverse complement strand
GCCCTGCTGGACAAGGGCCTGGCGATCCTCGCCGAGTGCTTCGACGAGCTGGCGTAAGCCTGGAAAACTGACGGCAGCCCGGGGTTGCCGTCGTCGCATTGCGGAGGTGGTCATGTCGCGCTGGAGTCTTGCCCTGTTGTGCCTGTTCATCGCCTTACCGGGCGTCGCCGCCCAGCTCACCGTGATCTCGTTCGGGGGCTCGGTCCGCGACGCCCAGCGCCAAGCCTTCTATACCCCCTACCGCCAGGCCAGCGGCGTGGCGGTGATCAACGGTTCCTACAATGGCGACTTCGCCAAGCTGCGGCGCATGCAGGCCATGCAGCATGTCACCTGGGATGTGGTCGAGGTAGAGGCGCCGGAGCTGGCGCGCGGTTGCGAGACGGGGGTGTTCCAGCCCCTCGACGAATCCCTGGCGCTCGAGGCACTGACGCCCGGCGCCCTGCGCCCCTGCGGCGTGGGCAGCTTCGTCTGGTCCATGGTGTTGGCCTATAACCCGGCCCATCTGCGCGAATCCCCTCGTAGCTGGGCGGACTTCTGGGACCTGGAGCGTTTTCCGGGGACCAGGGGGCTGCGCCTGGGGGCCAAGTACAACCTGGAGTTCGCCCTGCTGGCCGATGGCGTGCCGGCGGAGCGGGTTTACGCCACGCTGGCCACGGAGGCCGGCGTGGAGCGAGCGTTCCGCAAGCTGGAGCAGATCAAGCCGCATATCCGCTGGTGGCAAGCCGGCGAAGAGCCGGTGCGCGGCCTGCGCGACGGCGGCCTAGTCATGAGCGCCGCCTACAGCGGTCGCATCGGCGCGAGTCAGGATCAGGGCGACGGCCTGGACCTGGTGTGGGCCGGCAGCATCTATGATTTCGATTACTGGGCGATCCCCAAGGGCAGTTTCAATAGCTCCGAAGCGCGCCGCTTCATCCAGTTCGTCAGCCAGCCGGGGCCGCAGCGCGCGTTCGCCGAGTCGATCCCGTATGGCCCGGTCAACCCCCAGGCGCTGGCGGCTCTGACGCCCGAGCGCGTGGCGCGCCTGCCAACGGCACCGGCCAATCTGCGCGCCGCGCTGGCCATGGACGTGGACTTCTGGAGCGAGCACGGCGCGCGTCTCGACCAGCGCTTCGAGGCGTGGCACGCACGTCCCTAGACGCCTAACGCCGCACTCCCGCGCCGTCTGTGGGAGCCCAGAACCTGTGGGGGCGGTTTCGCCCGCAATGTCCCGGTGTCGGCCACCCCTGTAGTCGAGACCGCTCCCACAGCTCTACCCGCCCTCGGGTACAATGCGTGCCATCGTGAACATGCCCCCGAGGTACGCCATGCAACCCTTCGCCATCGCCCCGTCGATCCTCTCCGCCGACTTCGCCCGTCTGGGCGAGGAAGTGGATAAGGTGCTCGCCGCCGGCGCCGACATAGTCCACTTCGACGTGATGGATAACCACTACGTGCCGAACCTGACCATCGGCCCGATGGTCTGCGCGGCGCTGCGCAAATACGGCATTACCGCGCCGATCGATGCGCACCTGATGGTCAAGCCGGTGGACCGGATCATCGGCGACTTCATCGAAGCCGGTGCCAGCTACATCACCTTTCACCCCGAGGCCAGCGAGCATATCGACCGTTCGCTGCAACTGATTCGCGACGGTGGCTGCAAGGCCGGCCTGGTGTTCAACCCGGCGACCCCGCTGGACGTGCTCAAGCATGTGCTGGACAAGGTCGACATGATCCTGCTGATGAGCGTCAACCCAGGTTTCGGCGGGCAGAAGTTCATTCCCCATACCCTGGAGAAGCTCAAGGAGGCCCGCGCGTTGATCGATGCCAGTGGCCGCGAAATCCGTCTGGAAATCGATGGCGGGGTCAATGTGCAGAATATCCGCGAGATCGCTGCCGCTGGTGCCGATACCTTCGTTGCCGGCTCGGCGATCTTCAATCAGCCCGACTACAAGGCCGTGATCGACGCCATGCGTGCGGAATTGGCCGCGGTGCGTGGGTGATCAGCCTCGTCGCGCTGTTCCAGGGGCGCTTGCCGCGTCTGGTGATGTTCGACCTGGACGGCACCCTGGTCGATTCGGTACCGGACTTGGCCGCGGCCGTCGATAAAACCCTGGTACTGCTCGGCCAGCCTGCCGCGGGCGTCGAACGGGTGCGCGACTGGGTCGGCAATGGCGCGCGAGTGTTGGTGCGCCGCGCCCTGGCCGGCGGTTTGCAGCACGAGCGGATTGACGATGCTGACGCCGAGCAGGCACTCGAGCTGTTTATGCAGGCCTATGCCGAAAACCATGCCCTGACCACTGTGTACCCGGGTGTGCGAGAAGTCCTGGACTGGTTGCGCGGGCAGGGCGTCGAACTGGCAGTCGTCACCAACAAGCCGGAGCGTTTCGTGGCGCCGCTGTTGGATGAGAAAGGCCTGGGCGGCTATTTCCGCTGGATTATCGGTGGCGATACCCTGCCCCAGCAAAAGCCCGATCCCGCGGCGCTCCTGCATGTTCTGCAACTGGCGCGCGTGGAGGCGGGCGAGGCATTGTTCATCGGCGATTCGCGTAACGATGTGTTGGCCGCCCAGGCCGCTGGCGTGCTTTGCGTCGCGGTGAGTTATGGCTACAACCATGGCCGCCCGATTGCCGAGGAGCAACCGGCGCGGGTGCTCGACAACCTGCGCGAGTTGTTGCCGACTGCCGAGCAGTTGGCGGTCGCCGGATCCTGACCGGCGCGCCGCCCGATTTGTCGGGCGCGGCGGGTTGATTCACTGGTTGGCCTGCGCTAGTGTGGCGAAACTTTACTCCCGCCTGATTAAGAGAGCTCCGTGGTGGTTATCTGCACGCGCTGGTCCGCAAGAACCGGTATGAATATCCTCAAGGCTTTGGCCCGTTGGCGCTGGCGCCTCTGACCTGATCTTGGCCGCGCAGGCCGTTGAAAAACGTAGCGAGCGAAGTCTAGGCAAGGCGAAATCAGCCGAGGAAGCGCAGTGTACGAGCTGTACATGAGCATTCCGAGGTTGATTTCAACGCAGCATAGACGAGCGCAGTAGTTTTTCAGTGGCCTGCTTAGGCGGCGCGTTTGCACACGACCGTATACCCTCAAGCCACGAGGCTGCACATGACCCGCG
>NZ_CAMPHN010000404.1 GCF_946885885.1 uncultured Pseudomonas sp. | reverse complement strand
TCGCTGGCCAGGCCCAGGCGTTGGCCGCAGATGCTCAGGGTCAGCAGGCTCAGGGCGCTCCAGGGGTCGCCGGGGGCTTGGCCCTTGATCTGCGCGTCGATGCGTTGCGCATCCAGCAGCAATTGCGCCCAGCGTTTCGCGGAGTGGCGCTGCAAGGCTTTACTGACCAGCGGCCGACGCTTGTCCCATACCGGTGGGCGGGCGGCGCTGAAGGCTTTCTCCAGGGGCATGCCCTGGGCGTATTGCTGGGCGATGGTGGCCAACAGGCGGGTTTCCCGGGCCAGGGCCCAGAGAATCACCGGCGGTTCCACCCCTTCGCCGCGCAGCCCTTCGAGCATGCGCTGGGCGTGGGCGGCCTCGCCGTTGAGCGCCGCATCGATCAAACCGAATACGTCGAAGCGCGCGCTGTCGGCGACCGCCGCCTGCACGGTGCCGGCATCGACCTGGCCGTCCTCGGCGAGCAATTTGAGTTTTTCGATTTCCTGCGCGGCTGCCAGCAAGTTGCCCTCGACCCGCACGGCGATCATGTCCACGGCTTCCTGGCTGGCGGTCAGACCGGCCTGTGCCATGCGCTGGCGGATCCATTGCGGTAATTGGTGCGCGTCGACCGGCCAGATCTGCACGAACTGGCTGTGGGGGCCGTCGATCAGCGCTTTGGCCCATTTGGTCTTCTGTGCGCTGCCATCGAGTTTCGGCACGCTGATTAGCAGCACCGTGTCTTCCGGCGGGCGGCCAAGGTATTCGAGCAGCGCGGCGGTGCCTTTGTCGCCGGGCTTGCCGGTCGGCAGGCGCAGTTCCAGCAGGCGTTTGTCGGCGAACAGCGAGAGGCTGGCGCCCGCTTGCAGCAGATTGCCCCAGTCGAAGCTGGCGTCGGCGTTGAACACCTGGCGTTCGCTGAAGCCCTGTTGGCGGGTGGCGGCGCGAATCGCGTCGCAGGCCTCCTGGCACAACAACGGTTCGTCGCCGCTGACCACATAGACCGGCGCCAGAGTGCCCTGGAGCTGTTTGCCGAGTTGCGCCCCGTTGAGTTTCATGGATAGCAGCGTTTCATCTGGGCTATGCGGGGCCGCTTGCGCGGCCCGGCCAGGCTTAAGGCGTGGGGATCGGCAGTTGGATGGGCGACTGCTGGGGCAGCGCCTCTTGTTGCCGGCGAGCGGCTTCGAGGGCTTCGGCCTCGGCTTTGGCCTTGGCTTCGGCGGTTTGCTGCAGTTGATCGAGGCGCTCCGGCGTGACGCCTTGCAGGCGCTGAGCCAACTGCTGGATCAGCTCGCGGCGCATCTCCACACGGATCTGCGCGGCTTCCTGATCGCCGCCGATCAGGTTGTTGCCGTCCTGGGTATAGAAGCGCTGGGCTTCCAGGGTGTCGCTCATGAGCAGCAGATCCTTGCTGCCGCGAATCTCGTAGTCGAGTTTCAGGGTCAGCTCGTATTCGGCGGTGCGTGCCGAACTGGTGTAGGTGGCCGCGTTGCGCTCTTCCTGTTCGTTGCTCAGCACCAGGCTATAAGGGGCGCCCTTATACACGCGGACGCCGCTGTTCTGCAGGGCTTCGCGGACACTCTTGACGGTTTCGCCGTGGGCATTGCGGGCGCTGACGTCGAGTTCCTTGAGGGCGAATTGGGTGTCGCCGGTGCCGCGCAGCTGAAAACCGCAGGCGCCGAGCAGGGCGGCCAGGCCAATTACCAACAGATTCCGTTTGATCATCTTTGTATCCCCTTGGCAAATCGTGCGGCGCGCCATTATGCGGGCGCGCCGAGGTTAATCAGTTGGCGACGATATTGACCAGCTTGCCCGGCACCACAATCACCTTGCGGATGCTCAGGCCTTCGGTAAAGCGCAACACGCCCTCGTTGGCCCGGGCGGCTGCTTCCACTTCTTCGCGGCTTGCGCTGGCGGCCACTTCGATATGCCCGCGCAGCTTGCCGTTGACCTGAATCACCAGGCTCAGGCTGTCCTGTACCAGGGCCGACTCGTCCACCTGCGGCCACTGTGCGTCGATGATCGCATCGTCATGGCCCAGCTCGTGCCACAACTGATGGCTGATATGCGGGGTGATGGGCGCGAGCAGCAGGGCCACGGTTTCCAGGCCTTCGTGCAGCAGGGCGCGGTCCTGTTCGCTGGTTTGCGCAGCTTTTTCCAGCACGTTCATCAGGGTCATCACCTGGGCGATGGCGGTGTTGAACTTGTGGTGCTGGCCGATATCGACGCTGGCCTGTTTGATCGCCAGGTGAATGGAGCGACGTACGTCTTTCTGCGCATCGCTCAGCGCACTGGTGTCCAGCGCGCCCGGCAAGCCCTGGCTGACATGGCCCTGGGCCAGGCGCCAGACGCGACGGAGGAAGCGGTTGCCGCCCTCGACGCCGGAGTCGGACCATTCCAGGCTCATGTCCGGCGGCGAGGCGAACATCATGAACAGGCGGCAGGTGTCGGCGCCGTAGGCATCGATCATCGCTTGCGGATCGACGCCGTTATTCTTCGACTTGGACATCTTCTCGGTGCCGCCGATCTCGACCGGCAGACCGTCGCTCTTCAGTTTGGCGGCGAGCACCTTGCCTTTGCCGTCGCGCTCGATTTCCACGTCCGCCGGGTTGAACCAATCCTTGCCGCCGTTTTCCAGCACACGGTAGTAGGTATCGGCGACCACCATGCCCTGGGTCAGCAGGTTCTTGAACGGCTCGTCGGAGGACAGCAGGCCCTCGTCGCGCATCAACTTATGGAAGAAGCGCGCATACAGCAGGTGCAGGATCGCGTGCTCGATACCGCCGATATATTGATCGACCGGCAACCAGTGGTTGGCCGCCTGTGGGTCGACCATGCCGCCGGTGTAGTGCGGCGAGGCGTAACGGGCGAAGTACCAGGACGACTCGACGAAGGTATCCATGGTGTCGGTTTCGCGCTTGGCCGGCGCGCCGCATTTCGGGCAACTGCATTCGTAGAATTCGGGCATGCGCGCCAATGGCGAACCGGCGCCGTCCGGCACCACGTCTTCGGGCAGTACCACCGGCAGCTGGTCTTCCGGCACCGGCACGTCGCCGCAGGCGTCGCAGTGGATGATCGGGATCGGGCAGCCCCAATAGCGTTGGCGGCTGATGCCCCA
>NZ_CAMPHN010000403.1 GCF_946885885.1 uncultured Pseudomonas sp. | reverse complement strand
GCGCGGTCGTCGGCGTAGGTCATCACCGCGAAGTAGCTGGGGAATTCCAGGGTGATCAGCCAGCCGTCCAGGCCCTTGGCCTCGGCCGCTTGCTTCATCTGCGCCTTGGCCGATTCGGTCAGACCGGCCAGCGCCGCTTCATCGGTCACCTGTTTGGTCCAGGCCTGGGTGGCGTCGAGCAATTGGTTGGAGAACTTGCTGCCCAGCTCCGACAGCTTCATCTGCACTGCGCCGTAGCGCTGTTGCTCGGAGGCCGGCAGGTCGATGCCGGACAGACGGAAGTCGCGCAGGGCGTGTTCGAGAATGGTCTGCTGCGCCACCTCGAAACCCGCGGCCTCCCGGCTGGCGGCCAAGGCCTGGTAGGCCTCGAACAGCACGCGGTTCTGTCCCAGCTCGGTGGCGTACTCCGACAGTTTGGGCAGGCAGGCTTCATAGGCGGCGCGCAGCTCGGCGTTATTGCACACCGCGTTGAGGTGGCTGACCGGGCTCCAGGCGCGGCCGAGGCGGGCATTCAGCTCGTCGAGCGCCAGCACCAGCCCGTCCCAGCTCGGTGTGCCAGACTGTCGCTGGAGCAACTCGGCGATCGCCGCACGGTTATCGGCGAGAATCGCGTCGACGGCGGGCTCGACATGCGCGGGACGAATGGCGGAATACGGCGGCAGGTCGAACGCTTGCAGCAAGGGATTATCGGCAGTCACTAGAGGTCACCTGAAAGACGAAAGGGGTTTACAGCTGCGAGCCCGTTTACCGTCAAAGGTCCTCGGGCTGGCTCGCATCGACGCACATCCGCTATAAAAAACACGGGCATGGTCCGAACATGGGTGCCATCTTAATTACAATCAAGCCCAGGCGCAGCTTAAGAGGTTTCTATCGTGGCGATACGTACTTATCAGCAATTCACCCCGCAGCTCGGCGCGCGGGTCTTTGTCGACGCATCGGCGGTTGTCCTGGGCGACGTGGAGATCGGCGCGGACAGCTCGGTCTGGCCCCTGGTGGTGATCCGTGGCGACATGCACAGCATCCGCGTCGGCGAGCGCACCAGCATTCAGGACGGCAGCGTGCTGCACATCACCCACGCCGGGCCGTTCCATCCGCACGGCTACCCGCTGAATATCGGCGACGACGTGACCATCGCCCATAACGTCACCCTGCACGGCTGCAGCATCGGCAACCGGGTGCTGGTCGGCATGGGCAGCATCGTCATGGACGGCGTGGTGATCGACGATGAAGTCATGCTCGGCGCCGGCAGCCTGGTGCCCCCGGGCAGCCACCTGGAAAGCGGCTACCTGTACCTCGGCAGCCCAGCGAAAAAAGCCCGCGAACTGACCGAAAAGGAACGCAGCTTCTTCAGCTACAGCGCCGCCAACTACGTGCGCTTGAAGGACCAGCACCTGATGGAAAACTACTCCACGCGCTGATGCAGCGATGAGGCTGGCATATCCAGCATCTGGCCTCATGCAACAACCCTCACTTACCGCGGAACGCACTGACACCCGTCGGGAAGTGCGCTCCGCGCGTCCAGCTTTCCAAGGTTTTCGCCAACACGCATATGCTTCACCGCTAGGAGATGAAGCATATAAGCTACTAATGATTATTTATGAGCCTTGAATGCTTCATTTACTATATATGAAGCATATATAACTCATTTTTAGCAGATGAGTCTTTTATGGCTCATTTTATGGTTATTGAATCTTATATACTGCAATGCCCATCCCTGTCGGAGGTAGCCCATGCGCACCACCTTGCTCGAACAGATCAAACGGCGGCGTTTGCAGCTCGGCCTGAAAGGCAAGGACATGCCGCTGCGGGTGGGCCTGAATCGGCAGCAGTACGGCAAGATCGAGAAGGAAGGCAATCCCAGCCTGGCCACCCTGGATAAGATCGCCGAGGGGCTGGATGCGACCCTGATGTTGGTTCCCAAAGAGCTGGCAAGCCATGTCGAACAGTTGTTGGCAGTTGGTGCCACTGGGGCGCTCGAGGCTCGGTTCGTCTACCCCCCGGGCGGCTCGTCGTCCGCCATGCTGCTGTTCGACGGCGTGAAGGAAACCATCGAAGACCCCTGGCAAGAACCGGGGGACGAGTGATGGCCGGCGAACAAGTCTCGGCCCTCAAGTTGACGCTGCACGGGCGACTGGTCGGCTATGTCGCCGGCTATGCGCACAACCGCACGGTATTGTCCCTGGCGCCGGAGTTCATCGCCGATGCCAAGCGCCCCGCGTTGACCTTATCGCTGGCAAACCCGAGCACATTCGCCGCCCGCGCGAGCAAGGTGTTTCCGGTGGCGACCAATATGCAATTGCATCCACTGCTGAGCAATCTGCTGCCCGAGGGAGCCCTGCGCCAGCTGCTCGCCCAACGCCTGAAAATCCACGAGAACAACGAATTCCCCCTGCTCGTCCACCTCGGCGCTGACCTGCCCGGCGCTCTGATCGCCGAGCCGGTCAAGGCTGAGGATATTCCGGATACGGCCTTTGGCGACCGCGGCCGACTCGATCGGGTAGCGGTGGATGCCGTGGATCGGGTGGCGCATTTTTCCCTGGCCGGGGTGCAGATGAAGTTTTCCATGCGCAACCGCGACGGTCGTTACCTGCTGGGCGATGCCAACGCGCCTGGCGACTGGATCATCAAGACACCCTCCACAGTGCATGCCCATGTGCCGCTGAACGAATACACCAGCATGCAACTGGCGGCGCTGGCGGGCGTGGATATACCGGAGATCCGCCTGGTGGAGCTCGACAAGCTCGAACGCCTGCCGGAGATCAAGCTACCCGACGAAGGCTATGCCTACGGGATTCGCCGGTTCGACAGAACCGACACTGCCCGTGTACATGCCGAAGACTTCGCTCAGGTGCTGTTCGCCTATGCAGCAGACAAATACCACAAGGCCAGTTACGAGCAGATCGCTCGGCTGATCTACCAGAACACCTACAGCGGCCAGCGTGACGTGGTGCAGATGGCCATACGCTTGCTGGTCAATATCCTGCTGGGCAACGGCGACGCTCATTTGAAGAACTGGAGCATTCTCTACCCCGATGGCCTGACACCCATGCTCGCACCGGCCTACGATATCGTCTTCACCAAGGCCTATATCCCCGCCGAG
>NZ_CAMPHN010000402.1 GCF_946885885.1 uncultured Pseudomonas sp. | reverse complement strand
TGCAGTTGCCATTGCCGGAACACCTGGATGCCTCCTTGCTATTGGAACGGATACGCCCGGATAAAGACGTCGACGGCTTCCATCCCTACAACATAGGCCGCCTCGCTCAGCGCATGCCGCTGCTGCGCCCGTGCACGCCGAAAGGCATCATGACCCTGCTGCAAAGCACAGGCACCGATCTGTATGGCCTGCACGCCGTCGTGGTCGGCGCCTCTAATATCGTCGGCCGGCCGATGGCGATGGAGCTTCTGTTGGCGGGCTGCACCGTCACCGTGACCCACCGTTTCACCAAGGACCTGGCCATGCACGTGAGCCAGGCCGATATCGTGGTCGTGGCGGCAGGCAAGCCCGGACTGGTCCAGGGCGAATGGATCAAGCCAGGCGCGATCGTGATCGACGTCGGCATCAATCGTCAGGCCGACGGCAAGCTGATCGGCGACGTGGTCTACGACACTGCCCTGCCCCGCGCCAGTTGGATCACCCCAGTACCGGGAGGCGTCGGCCCCATGACCCGCGCCTGCCTGCTGGAGAACACCCTGCACGCGGCGGAACACCTGCACGACTGAGGCATTTCACACTACATAAAAAACGGCACCCGAGGGTGCCGTTTTTTGTACGGGTTAGCCGTCAGTCAGCGGCCTGCTCCCAGGACTTCAGCAACTCGTCGTAGCTGATGGTTTCGCCCTTGGGTTTTTCGTTGGCCAGTTTCGGCTTCGGTGCGCCCGGTTGGTCCAGCCAGTACTGCGGGTCTTTCGCCTCGTTCAGCTTCGGCCCGCATTCACCCAGGACATTGGAGCGCTCGAGGCGACCGAGCATGGTGTCCTGCGCATTGGCCAACCCATCGAGCGCTTCTTGCGGGGTTTTATCGCCACTGGCCGCCTCGGCGATGAACTGCCACCACAGCTGCGCCAGACGCGGATAGTCCGGCACGTTGGTACCGGTCGGTGTCCACTGTACCCGTGCCGGACTGCGATAGAACTCGACCAGACCGCCCAGTTTCGGAGCCGCGTCGGTCATCGCCTGGGAGTTGATATCCGACTCGCGGATCGGCGTCAGGCCGACCAGGGTCTTCTTCAGCGACACGGTTTTCGAGGTGACGAACTGCGCATACAGCCAAGCGGCCAGGCGCTGCTTGTCAGGCGTGGACTTGAGGAAGGTCCAGGAGCCGGCGTCCTGATAACCCAGCTTCATGCCCTCTTCCCAGTACGGGCCTTTCGGCGAAGGCGCCATACGCCATTTCGGCGTGCCATCTTCGTTCACCACCGGCAGGCCGGGCTTGGTCATGTCCGCGGTAAAGGCGGTATACCAGAAGATTTGCTGGGCGATGCCGCCTTGCGCCGGCACCGGCCCGGCTTCGGAGAAGGTCATGCCCTGGGCTTCCGGCGGCGCGTACTGACGCATCCAGTCGACATATTTGGTGGTCGCATAAACTGCCGCCGGGCCGTTGGTGTCGCCACCGCGGGCGACGCTGGAACCAACCGGCCGGCAACCCTCGACGCGAATGCCCCATTCATCGACCGGCAAGCCGTTGGGCAAACCCTTGTCGCCGCCACCGGCCATGGAGAACCAGGCGTCGGTGAAGCGCCAGCCCAAGGACGGGTCTTTCTTGCCGTAGTCCATGTGGCCATAGATGCGCTGACCGTCGATCTCCTTGACCTTCTCCGAGAAGAACTCGGCGATGTCCTCATAGGCCGACCAGTTGACCGGCACGCCCAGCTCATAGCCGTAGATTTCCTTGAACCTGGCCTTGAGCTCCGGACGCTCGAACCAGTCGGCGCGGAACCAATAAAGGTTGGCGAACTGCTGATCGGGCAATTGGTACAGCTTGCCGTCCGGTCCGGTGGTGAATTTCAGGCCGATGAAGTCCTCGAGATCGAGGGTCGGCGAGGTGTAGTCCTTACCGTCGCCGGCCATCATGTCGGTGAGCGACACGGCTTTGCCGTAACGGAAGTGGGTACCGATCAGGTCGGAATCGTTGATATAGCCGTCATAGATGTTCTTGTCCGACTGCATCTGGGTTTGCAGCTTCTCGACCACGTCGCCTTCTTGCATCAGGTCGTGCTTGAGCTTGATTCCGGTGATTTCGCTGAAGGCCTTGGCCAGCACCTTGGACTCGTATTCGTGAGTGGCGATGGTTTCCGAGGCCACGCTGATTTCCATGCCGCGGAACGGCTCCGCCGCCTTGATGAACCACTTCAGCTCTGCGAGTTGTTGCTCTGCGGTCAGGGTCGAAGGCGCGAACTCATCGGCGATCCATTTTTTTGCCGCCTCTTCATAAGCATCCGCCCAAGCTGCGCCGCTTAATCCAGACAACGTCAGCAAGGCGGCCAACGCCATGCTATGTCGAGTTTTGTTGTTATTGTCGAGCATAGAGACCTCCATCTCAGGGTTTTGGGCGAGGCGAAACGGGATGGCCGCGATCGCGAAGGCGGTTACGGCCATAGGCACCCGGTTCAGCCCCAACGCATCACTGCAAACAGCCATAGCAAGGACAGCACAGAGGCTATCCAGACACTCCAATCGGTCGTGCCCACCACCAGCAGATGCAGGTAGGCGCTTCCCAGCAGACCGATAAACAGCCGATCACCACGGGTAGTGCTGATCGGCAAGAAGCCTTTGCGTTCGACGCAGGGGGAACGCAGTTCCCATACGGTCATACCCGCCAAAATCGTCGCGATGCTGCCGAAGAACAACGCGGTGGGTAGAGTCCAAGCCATCCAATCCATAATCTTTGCTCCTTAAACCCGGCCCAGGGCGAAGCCCTTGGCCACGTGGTTGCGGACGAACCAGATCACCAGCATCCCCGGCAGGATGGTCAGCACACCGGCGGCCGCCAATACCCCCCAATCGATACCGGACGCCGAAACCGTACGGGTCATCACCGCGGCGATGGGTTTGGCGTTGACCGAGGTCAGGGTGCGCGCCAGCAGCAGCTCGACCCAGGAGAACATGAAGCAGAAGAAGGCGGTGACGCCGATCCCCGAGCCGATCAGCGGAATGAAGATCTTCGCGAAGAATTTCGGAAAGCTGTAACCGTCGATATAGGCGGTTTCGTCGATTTCCTTCGGCACCCCCGACATGAACCCTTCGAGAATCCACACCGCCA
>NZ_CAMPHN010000401.1 GCF_946885885.1 uncultured Pseudomonas sp. | reverse complement strand
ATCTCGCCGAACCAGTAAGGCGCTTCGACCAGCAACAGCAAAGCCTCCTTGCCGCTGGGGCCGATCGCGCCGACACGCATGCTGCCCTCGATCACCGCGTACAGGCCGCTGGGCTTGTCGCCGCGGCGGAACAGCACTTGGCCGGCGTCCAGGCGCAGCACCTGCGCGGCCTCCAGCAAGGCGCATTGCAGGGCCTCGGGCAGGTTGGCGAACCAGTGGCCTTCGCTGAGGCGGGCTCGATGGGCAGCGGCATCGTTCAGGTGGTTTTTCTGCATGGTCGGTCCGCATTGTCGGCTAGCTGACAGAGGCGGGCGGGGCGTTGCGGCGATGCTCGCACTATGCCCTGCTCGAGGATCAGCATCATGAAAACCCTAGTCGATCACCTGGCGCAATACGCCGCCTATCACCGCGATACGCGGAATATTCTCAGCCATTTCATCGGCATCCCGTTGATCGTGGTGGCGGTGGCGGTGCTGCTGTCGCGCCCCGCGGTCGAAGCGTTCGGCCTGTGGTTGTCGCCGGCGACCCTGACGGCCATGGCGGCGGCAGGCTTCTACCTGCGTCTGGACCTGCGTTTCGGTCTATTGATGAGTCTGCTGCTGGCGCTCAGCCTGTGGGCCGGAGCACTGTTGGCGATGCAAACGACGGCGTTGTGGTTGGCCAGCGGCACCGGCTTGTTCGTGGTCGGCTGGATCATCCAATTCGTCGGCCACTACTACGAAGGGCGCAAACCGGCCTTCGTCGACGATCTGATGGGCCTGGCGGTAGGGCCGCTGTTCGTCGCCGCCGAAGCGGCGTTTCTGCTCGGCATGCGCAAGGAAGTCGAGCGGCAAATCGTCGAACGTGCCGGGCCTAGCGGCGTGCGCCACAACGGACGCACCGCGTAAAACCGACCTGCGCCCGCAGTACGGGCGCCCCTTACAAGGTCATCCATTCCTCGGTGAACGAACGGCTGTGGCGGTGCACGGTGATGGGGGCGAAGGGGCGACCGGAGGCGCTTTGCAGAGCATTGCTCTGGCTGTTGAGGTCGCTCAGGGCGGACTTCAGGTATCCCCAGCGGGTCAGCAGCGAGCTGAGGGCGGGGTTCGCCTTGGCGTTCAGGCTTGCCAATTCGCTGTCGATTTTCGGGATCAGTTTACGCTCGTCCTGGCCCAGGTAGGTGTCGGGCAGTTCGCGGGCGATCTCGAAGTTACCGAAGTAGGAGCGGCTCAGGTACTGCACGGCGAGGAACTCGATTTGCGCGGCCAATTCGCTGTCGTCCGCCGGCGCCAACTTGCGCGCCTCCAGCAACACGGCGAGCAAGGCTTTGCTCAGCTCTTCCGGGTAGCGCCACGGCATGTCTTCTTCTTTCGGTCCGAAAGACACGCCCCGGCGAATTTGCACCACCAGCTCCAGATGGGCATTGCGTAGCGCGTCGCTGCTTTGCGGCAAGCTCTGCATGGCGGCGGCCAATGTCTGTAGGTCGGTTTCGAGAGCGTTCTGGTGTTTCTTTTGGAAACCCTCGCCACGTAACAACATCAGGCTGCCGGTAACCCGGCTGGCGTATACCTGAAGGGCTTCCTGTGGGCTGACGGCTTCGGCGAAGGCGATCGGCGCAATGCTCCCCAGTAGGCCGATAGTCCAAATTAAAAGCTTGTAAATCAAAGGCTTGGAACGCATTCCCGGGTGCTCCTTATTGTTTTTTTGAGCCGTGCGGAGGGCTGTTGGCAGGTGCACAAGCATGTGCCCTAGGTTACTGCACTGCCGTGCTAACGAGATTACTCTTAAGAGTGATTTATTAGGCATACGTCACAGGACATACGTCACAGCTCGGGGCTGGTCAGCGCCCAGGAAATCTGTTTCTGCCCGATGGCCTGCGCTCCGCCGCTCAGCCTTTGCGCCACACGCTCGCCAGCCAAGGCTGCTGTTCGCGGGGCAGGCTGGCGGGGCGGTAGTAATGCTCCAACTCGACAAAACCGGCGCCCGTCAGCAGGGCGCGCCAATTGGCCAGGTCGTAGTAGGCGCCGTAGCGGTCGCCGTTCCAGCCTTCCTGGTTGTCGCCGCGCGGGTTGGAGCTGAACAGCACGCCGCCGGGCTTCAAGGTGGCGTGCAGCTGACGCAATACCCGTGGCAATGCCTCGCTGGGAATATGAAAAAGCACGGCGTTGGCGAAGATGCCGTCGAAGCACTCGGGCGGCAGATCGAGGGCGAGAAAGTCCTGCAGCCAGACCTCGCAGCCACTGTCGGCGCGGGCCATCTCGACGAAGCTCGGGCAGCCGTCGAGGCCGACGGGGCCATGGCCCAGGGCCTTGAACGTGCGCAGGTCGCGTCCCGGGCCGCAGCCGAAATCGAGAATCCGCAGTGGCGCTGGCGCCTCGATATGCCGCAGCAACGCGGCGATATTCTGGCTGACATCGTGATCGCGAGTGCCTTCGCGGAATTCTTCGGCGCAGCTCTGGTAGTGGGCCAGGGTCAGGGTACTGATTCTGGCGAGGTCGTCTGGGGTGAGCGGCATGGGGTCGGGTCCTGGGATTTTGCGCCTATTAAACCGTGAAACCCGAGGCAATGCCGACGCCCGTGAAAACGCCGGCGGGTTCTCCAGCGCGCTTACAGGCCCAGCTCGCTGAGCCCCGGGTGCGTATCCGGGCGCCTTCCCTGGGGCCAGTGGAACAGCCGCTGCTCCTCACTGATCGCCAGGTCGTTGATGCTGGCATGGCGCACGCGCATCAGCCCCAGCTCATCGAACTCCCAGTTTTCGTTGCCGTAGGAGCGCCACCACTGGCCGTTGGCGTCGTGCCATTCGTAGGCGAAGCGCACGGCGATGCGGTTGTCGCTGAAGGCCCAGAGTTCCTTGATCAGGCGGTATTGCTGTTCGCGCTGCCATTTGCCGGCGAGAAAGGCGCGGATCTGCTCGCGGCCGACCGGGAACTCGTTGCGGTTACGCCAGCGACTGTCCTCGCTATAGGCCAGGGCGACGCGTTCGGGATCGCGGCTGTTCCAGCCGTCTTCGGCCATGCGGACTTTCTGCACGGCGGTTTCATGGCTGAAGGGTGGTAGCGGTGGGCGGGCTTGTGACTGGCTCATAAAGGCTCCGGGAGTGATTGTTTAAAGGTCGAGCACCAGCGGCTGTTGGCCGG
>NZ_CAMPHN010000400.1 GCF_946885885.1 uncultured Pseudomonas sp. | reverse complement strand
TAACGCTTGCCGGCGGCGCCGCCAGCCAGAAGCAACGCACCCATGCTGCAGGCCTGACCGATACAGATGGTCGAGACGTCGGGCTTGATGAACTGCATGGTGTCGTAAATCGACATGCCCGCAGTCACCGAACCGCCCGGGGAGTTGATGTACAGGTGAATATCCTTATCCGGGTTTTCCGCTTCGAGGAACAGCAGCTGAGCGGCAATCAGATTGGCCATGTAGTCTTCTACGGGGCCAATCAGGAAAATCACTCGTTCCTTGAGTAGACGCGAATAAATGTCGTAGGCGCGCTCACCGCGAGCCGACTGTTCGATAACCATGGGCACCAGGCCGCCAGCGGCTTGGATTTCAGGCATTTGCTGGGTAAAAGGATTGCGCGACATTCTTGCACTCGCTCCCTAAATAGTCGTTTCTCAAATACGCATAAGCCAGCGCGGAGGCTGGCTTATGGTGTGCTCGAACGAGGTAAAGAATCAGGCGGCTTGTGGAGCTTCCACCGGCTTGACAGCTTCTTCGTAAGAGACCGTTTTATCGGTCACGTTGGCCTTCTGCAAAACAGTATCTACAACTTGCTCTTCTAGCACAACCGAACGTACCTCGTTCATTTGCTGGTCGTTTTTGTAGTACCAGGCCACGACCTGCTCAGGCTCTTGGTAGGCCGAAGCCATTTCCTGAATCATCTCGCGTACGCGGGCATCGTCAGGCTTGAGCTCGAACTGCTTGACCACTTCGGCAACGATCAAACCCAACACCACACGGCGCTTGGCTTGCTCTTCGAACAGCTCGGCCGGCAACTGGTCGGGCTTGATGTTGCCGCCGAATTGCTGAACGGCCTGAACGCGCAGGCGGTTGACTTCGTTGCCGACCAGCGCCTTGGGCACTTCGATCGGGTTGGCGGCCAGCAGGCCGTCCATCACCTGGCTCTTCACCTTGGACTTGATCGCTTGACGCAGCTCGCGCTCCATATTCTTGCGAACTTCAGCGCGGAAGCCTTCCAGACCGCCTTCTTTGACGCCGAACAGGGCGAAGAATTCGTCATTCAGCTCCGGCAACTGAGGTGCGTTGATGCTGTTGACGGTGACAGTGAATTCGGCGGTTTTACCAGCCAGATCCAGGTTCTGATAATCCTCGGGGAAGGTCGGATTGATTACACGCTCTTCACCTGGCATGGCGCCGACCAGGGCATCTTCGAAGCCAGGAATCATGCGGCCGGAACCGAGTACCAGCTGAGTGCCTTTGGCGGAACCGCCGGCGAAGGCTTCGCCGTCTATCTTGCCGACAAAATCGATGTTCAGTTGGTCGCCGTTTGCGGCGGCGCGCTCGACGGCTTCGAAGCGGGTGTTCTGCTTGCGCAGGATTTCCAGCATGTTGTCCAGGTCGCTGTCAGCCACTTCGGCTTGCAGACGCTCGATAGCGATGGACTCCAAACCGGTAACCTGGAACTCGGGGAACACTTCGAAAGTGGCCACGTATTCCAGATCCTTACCTTTCTCGAAAGTCTTCGGCTCGACAGCCGGCGAACCGGCAGGATTGAGCTTCTGCTCGACAACGGCCTCGTAGAAAGTAGCCTGGATCAAATCGCCGAGCGCTTCCTGACGAGCGGCGTCTTCGTAACGCTGACGGATGACGCTCATCGGCACCTTGCCAGGACGGAAGCCAGGAACCTTAGCGCGACGGGCAGTCTGCTGCAGACGCTTGTTGACTTCAGTCTCGATGCGCTCGACGGAGACGCCTACGGTCATACGGCGCTCGAGAGCAGAAGTGTTTTCAACAGAAACTTGCATGGATATTCCTCGTTGCACAGACATAGGCCGGCCGTTTCCGACCCCGATCAAGGGCATGCATTCTAGAGACTCAATTTGCAGAAGTCACCCTGGGGTGATTTCATCAATCGATGCATCTATTGCACTACCACTCAAAAGCAGGCCAAGCGCAGGCCGCACAGCCCGTAGATAGCGAAAATGATTGTCCTTGGCCAGAGCCGAAAAACCGCCTGAGCCAACACCGCAGATAATAAGGAGCGCAAAGCATGCACCAAAGCGCCGAGCCGCGACCCCAGAAATGACAAAAGGCAGTCCTTTCGGAGCTGCCTTTTTATTCCCTGCTCCAAGCATTCCCAGAAAAACGGCCATTTCCGCCGCAACCTCAGAAAAGCCTCATTAGAACAGTTACTTACATGGTGCGGACGGAGAGACTCGAACTCTCACGCCTTGCGGCGCTGGAACCTAAATCCAGTGTGTCTACCAATTCCACCACGTCCGCGAATCAAGCTTTCAAACAAAAACGCCAGGCTATTAGCCTGGCGTTTTGGAATATGGGGTGGACGATGGGAATCGAACCCACGACACCAGGAGCCACAATCCTGTGCTCTACCAACTGAGCTACGCCCACCATATTGCTTTGTTGCATTTTGCTTGTGCCTAAGCTGCCAAGTGGCACGCCCGGCAGGACTCGAACCTGCGACCATCCGCTTAGAAGGCGGATGCTCTATCCAGCTGAGCTACGGGCGCCTATCCATCTGCAAGCAGACTCAAAGCTTTCGGCTCCGGCAGAACTCTTGCAAGCTCTGCGTTTGCCGTCTTACCCAGCGACTGGCTGTGCTCGACAAGCGGGGCGAATGTTATAGAGGCGCCGATAAGCCGTCAACAGGGAAAGCTAAAAAAATTCAGTTATATAAAGGAGTTACGCGAAAAGCCCGGCACGTGCCTTTGCCCGAGGGGTTCTCCATGCGAGAATGCGCGTCCTTTTTCAATCATCTCCAATGGTTAACCAAGCGCAATGACCGCACAACTTATCGACGGCAAAGCGATCGCCGCCAGCCTCCGCCAGCAGATCGCCAAACGTGTCGCCGAGCGACGTGAGCTAGGTAAACGCGCCCCAGGTCTCGCCGTGATCCTGGTCGGTAGCGATCCCGCCTCTCAGGTCTATGTCTCGCACAAACGCAAAGACTGTGAAGAAGTCGGCTTCGTGTCTCAGGCTTACGATCTCCCGGCAAGCACCAGTCAGGCCGATTTGATGGCGCTGATCGATAAGCTGAACGACGACCCCAGCATCGATGGGATTCTCGTGCAGTTGCCATTGCCGGAACACCTGGATGCCTCCTTGCTATTGGAACGGATACG
>NZ_CAMPHN010000399.1 GCF_946885885.1 uncultured Pseudomonas sp. | reverse complement strand
GGCAGCAGGTTTTGATCCTGCCATGCGTTGGTTCGAATCCAGCCGCCCCTGCCATTTTCTATACTCATCCAGGTATACCCTCAGCCGGCAGGTACTGCGCGTGTCCAAGATGATGGTCTTTACGGGGAACGCTAACCCCGATCTGGCGCGACGTATCGTACGTCAGCTGCACATCCCCCTCGGCGATGCCTCTGTCGGTAAGTTCTCCGACGGCGAAATCATGATTGAAATCAACGAAAACGTCCGCGGTAAAGACGTCTTCCTGATTCAGCCGACGTGTGCGCCAACCAACGACAACCTGATGGAACTGGTGGTGATGGCCGACGCCTTCCGCCGCTCCTCAGCGACTCGAATCACCGCTGTTATCCCCTACTTCGGCTATGCCCGCCAGGATCGCCGCCCGCGTTCCGCCCGCGTGGCAATCAGCGCCAAAGTGGTGGCCGACATGCTGACCGTAGTGGGCATCGACCGGGTTCTCACCGTCGACCTGCACGCGGATCAGATTCAAGGCTTCTTCGATATCCCGGTAGATAACATCTACGGCTCCCCCGTTTTGGTGGACGATATCGAAGACCAACGTTTCGACAATTTGATGATCGTCTCCCCGGACATCGGCGGCGTGGTGCGTGCGCGTGCCGTGGCCAAGTCCCTGGGCGTGGACCTGGCGATCATCGACAAGCGTCGCGAGAAAGCCAACCAGTCCGAAGTGATGCATATCATCGGCGACGTGGAAGGCCGTACCTGCATCCTGGTCGACGACATGGTGGATACCGCCGGCACCCTGTGCCATGCGGCCAAAGCGCTGAAAGAACACGGCGCCGCCAAGGTCTTCGCCTACTGCACCCACCCGGTGCTGTCGGGTCGCGCGATCGAAAACATCGAAAATTCCATGCTCGACGAGCTGGTGGTGACCAACACCATCCCGCTGTCCGCCGCCGCGCAATCCTGTCCGCGTATTCGTCAACTGGATATCGCCCCGGTAGTCGCCGAAGCGGTGCGCCGCATCAGCAACGAAGAATCGATCAGCGCGATGTTCCGTTAAGCGAACAACGTACTGAACGCAACTGCCCGGCTCTTTATAGCCGGGCCTATTACCCAACCGTCCGGTCGCTGGTCGCAAGCGTGAAGGACGGTTTGGTTATTTTGGAGAAGTGAAATGACTGTTGAATTTGCCCTGAATGCCGAAGTGCGTTCCGACCTGGGGAAAGGTGCGAGCCGCCGCCTGCGTCGTAACGTCGCCATGGTTCCCGCCGTGATCTACGGTGGCGAGAAAGCCCCGCAATCGATCAGCCTGCTGGCCAAAGATTTCGCCAAGCTGCTGGAAAACGAAGCGGCTTTCAGCCACGTTCTGACCCTGAACGTAGCCGGTAGCAACGAAAGCGTTCTGATCAAGGCGCTGCAGCGCCACCCGGCCAAAGGCTATGTCCTGCACGCCGACTTCGTGCGCGTCGTCGCCGGCCAGAAGCTGAGCGCTCACGTTCCCCTGCACTTCATCAACCAGGAAACTTCGGTTGGCGTGAAGCAGCAAGGCGGCGAAGTGTCCCACACCCTGGTCGAAGTCGAAGTTTCCTGCCTGCCGAAAGACCTGCCGGAATTCATCGAAGTCGACATGGCCGCCGTTGAAGTTGGTCAGATCGTTCACCTGGCCGACCTGAAACTGCCGAAAGGCGTCGAGCTGGTTGCACTGGCTCACGGTAACGACCTGGCAGTGGCCAATATCCACGCCTCCCGCGTTGCTAAAGACGAAGGCGCTGCCGAGTAAATCTCGCAGCATCGGAAACCAGCTCGGCATACGATTCTGCCGAGCTATTTCCACAAAAGGGCTCCTGACATGACCGCCGTACAACTGATCGTTGGCCTGGGTAACCCCGGCCCCGAATACGACCAGACCCGGCATAATGCAGGGGCCCTTTTCGTTGAACGACTGGCCGACAGCCAGCGTATCAATCTGAGTCTCGACAAAAAGTATTTTGGTCTGGTTGGCAAATTCAACCATCAGGGCCGCGATGTTCGCCTGCTGATCCCCACCACTTTTATGAACCGCAGCGGCCAATCCGTCGCGGCATTGGCGAATTTCTTCCGCATCCCGCCAGAAGCCATTCTGGTGGCCCACGACGAACTCGATATGCCGCCAGGCGTCGCCAAACTCAAACAGGGTGGCGGGCACGGCGGGCATAACGGGCTGCGCGACATCATCGCCCAGCTCGGCAATCAGAACAGTTTTTACCGCCTGCGGCTTGGCATCGGCCATCCCGGGCACAGCAGCATGGTTTCCAACTTCGTCCTCGGCCGCGCCCCACGTGGCGAGCAGGAACTGCTGGATACCAGCATCGACTTCGCCCTCGGCGTATTGCCGGAAATCCTCGCAGGGGATTGGAGCAAAGCGATGCACAAGCTGCACAGCCAGAAAGCCTCCTCTTAACTCTTTACCGCCATTTCGCGCGAGGGACACACCATGGGATTCAACTGCGGCATCGTCGGCCTGCCCAACGTCGGTAAGTCCACCCTGTTCAACGCCCTCACCAAGTCCGGTATCGCCGCGGAGAACTTCCCCTTCTGCACCATCGAGCCGAACAGCGGCATCGTGCCGATGCCCGACCCGCGCTTGCAGGCCCTGGCCGAGATCGTCAAACCCGAGCGGGTATTGCCGACCACCATGGAGTTCGTCGACATCGCCGGCCTGGTCGAAGGCGCCTCCAAGGGTGAAGGCCTGGGCAACAAATTCCTCGCCAATATCCGCGAAACCGATGCCATCGCCCATGTGGTGCGCTGCTTCCAGGACGACAACGTGATCCATGTGGCCAACAGCGTCGACCCCAAGCGCGATATCGAGATCATCGACCTCGAACTGATCTTCGCCGACCTCGACAGCTGCGAGAAGCAACTGCAGAAAGTCACCCGCAACGCCAAAGGCGGCGACAAGGACGCGGTCGCGCAAAAAGCCCTGCTGGAGAAGCTGATCCCGCACTTCACCGAAGGCAAACCAGCACGCACCCTGCTCAAGACCCTGGGCGACGACGAGAAGCAACTGGTTCGTGGCTTCCACCTGCTGACCAGCAAACCGGTGATGTACATCGCCAACGTCGCCGAGGACGGTTTCGAGAACAACCCGCTGCTCGACGTGGTGCAGGCCAT
>NZ_CAMPHN010000398.1 GCF_946885885.1 uncultured Pseudomonas sp. | reverse complement strand
AGGTCGAAATCCTGGGAATGGAAAATCACCGTCAAGTCGAAGGTGGCGGCGTATTCCAGGGCGCGGCGTAGCGTGCGGTTATTGCGGAAGGTGTCGAGGCCGTTGCCGAAGGCCACGCAGCCGGCGTCGCGCAGCGCAACGAGCTCGGCGAGTTGTTCGCCTTCCAGTCCCTTGCTCAGGGCGCCGATCGGAAACACCTTGGTATGCCCGGCTTCGCGGGCGCGGTCGAGAATCAGCTCGGCCACCGCCGAGGTGTCCAGTATCGGCTTGGTGTGGGGCGGGCAGCACAGCGTGGTGACACCACCCGCGGCCGCGGCCAGGGTTTCGCTGGCGATGCTGCCTTTGCGGCTGTAGCCGGGCTCGCGCAGAGCGACGGACAGGTCAACCAGGCCGGGTGCGGCGATCAGGCCGTGGGCCTCGAGGGTTTTCTCGGCGACGAAATCGGCCGGTGCCTGGCCGATGGCGACGATTTTTCCGCCTTCGATAGCGAGGTCGGCGATTCGGTCGAGGCCGCTGCTCGGGTCCATTACCCGGGCGCCGAGGATAAGGGTGCGCATCAGTTCTGCTCCTCGGCGTTCTCTTGGTTGAGTTGGCGCTGGGCGTTCTGCCCGCTCATTGTCATCGACAGCACGGCCATGCGGATGGCGATGCCGTAGGTGACCTGATTGAGAATCACCGACTGCGGACCGTCGGCCACCGCCGATTCGATCTCTACGCCGCGGTTGATCGGCCCCGGGTGCATGACCAGAGCGTCGGGCTTGGCCAGCGCGAGGCGTTGTTCGGTCAGGCCGAACAGGCGATAGAACTCGCCCTCGCTGGGCAGCAGGCCGCCCTGCATGCGCTCGCGTTGCAGGCGCAGCATGATCACCACGTCGACGCCCTTGAGGCCGGTCGTCAGGTCGTTGTACACGGTCACCCCATACTGTTCGATGCCCACCGGCAGCAGGGTCTTGGGGGCGATCACGCGGATATCCGGGCAGCCCAAGGCTTTCAGCGCCAGCATGTTCGAACGGGCAACCCGCGAATGCAGGATATCTCCGACGATGGCTACCGAAAGCTGCTCGAAGCCGCCTTTATGCCGTCTGATCGTCAGCATGTCGAGCATGCCCTGGGTCGGGTGGGCATGCCGGCCGTCGCCGCCGTTGATGATCGCCAGGTTCGGGCACACGTGTTCGGCGATGAAGTGCGCCGCACCCGAATCGGCATGGCGCACGACAAAGATATCGGCGGCCATGGCTTCCAGGTTGCGCAGGGTGTCGAACAGGGTCTCGCCCTTGCTGGTCGAGGAGGTCGACACGTTGAGGCTGATGACGTCGGCGGACAGGCGCTGGGCGGCCAGTTCGAAGGTCGTGCGGGTGCGCGTGGAGTTTTCGAAAAACACGTTGCACACGGTCTTGCCGCGCAGCAGCGGGACCTTCTTCACCGCGCGGGCTCCGACCTCGAGGAAGGAGTCGGCGGTGTCGAGGATTTCCGTCAACAGCTCGCGGGGCAGGCCGTCGAGGGTGAGAAAGTGGCGCAGTTGGCCTTGGTCGTTGAGTTGCAGAGGGCGTTTGCCATCCATCATGTTCATTCTCAGTTGGCCAGCGTCTGGAGTTCGAGGGTCAGCGGCGTGGGGCCGGACAATTTTACCCGCTGATCGCTGGCCAGCGACAAGGTCGCGCCAACCACATCCGGGCGAATCGGCAGCTCGCGGGCGTTGAGGTCGAGCAGGCTGACCAGGGTCACGCTCGCCGGGCGGCCGTAGTCGAACAGCTCGTTGAGGGCGGCGCGAACGGTGCGCCCGCTCATCAGTACGTCGTCGATCAGTACCAGGTGCTGGCCTTCGATCTCGAACGGCAGCTCCGAAGGCTGGACTTGCGGATGCAGGCCGTTCTGGGTGAAGTCGTCGCGGTAGAAGGAGACGTCCAGAATGCCCAGCGGACTCGAGTTGCCCAGCGCTTCCAGCAAGGCCTGGGCGACCCAGACGCCGCCGGTGCGGATGCCGATAAAACGCGGTTCGCCGATTTGCCGTTGGTTGAGGTGGCCGATCAGCGCCGCGGCCATTTGCGGCAGTAGTTCGGCGGGGTTGGGTAGGGTCATCGGAAGCTCCTTAGTGAGCAGGCGTGCGCTCACGCATCGGTCAAGTCGGACAGTGCTCGCCGAGCCAGCCTTCCAGCAGTAGTGCGGCGGCCAGGGCGTCGACTGGGCGTTCGCGATAGCCACTGTTCTGGCCCTGTTGCAGTCGCTGGCCTTTGGCTTCGTAAGTGGTCAGGCGTTCGTCGTGGGTATGCACCGGCAGGTTGAAGCGGCCGTTCAGGCGGCGGGCGAATTTCGCCGCCCGCTCGCTCATCTCGCTCGGTGTGCCGTCCATGTTCAGAGGCAGGCCGACGACCAGCGCATCGGGTTGCCATTCGCGGATCAATTCATCGACCTTTTGCCAGTCCGGTACGCCATTCTGCGCTTTGAGGATGCACAGTTCGCGGGCCTGGCCGGTGATCGCCTGGCCGACGGCGACGCCGATCTGCTTGCTGCCGTAGTCGAAGCCCAGGAGTAGCCGAAGTGGTTTGTCGGTTTGCGCCATCAGGCGTGTCCGGCTTGCGAGGTGAGCAGGCTGAGATTCACGCCCAGGCGCGCGGCGGCGGCCTCTAGGCGTTGTTCGAACGGCAGCTCGAAGAGGATGCGTTGATCCGCCGGGCAGGTCAGCCAGGCGTTATCGGCCAATTCGGCTTCCAGTTGACCCGCCTCCCAGCCGGCATAGCCGAGGGTGATCAGGTATTTCTCCGGTCCGGTGCCGTCGGCGATGGCGAAGAGCGCATCCTGCGAGGTCGACAGACCCAGTTCGCCCAGCTCCAGCGTTGCGAGGAATTGCGGGCCGGCGGGGTGGAGGACGAAGCCGCGGTCGGTTTGCACTGGGCCGCCGGAAAATATCTGCAGCTTCTGGCAGGCAGCCGGAGGTGGCTCGTCGGGGCGCAACTGTTCGAGTACGTCGGCCAGGTTGAGGCCGTTGGGACGGTTGATCACCAGGCCCATGGCGCCTTGCGCGTTGTGTTCGATCAGGTAAGTGACTGTCTGCGCGAAATGCGGATCGGCCATGTGCGGCATGGCGATCAGGAAATGGTGCGAGAGGTAGCTGGCGCTGGCGTCTTTCATGGCGGTAGTTTCAGGCTTCGAGCC
>NZ_CAMPHN010000397.1 GCF_946885885.1 uncultured Pseudomonas sp. | reverse complement strand
TCGATGCCCATGGCGATCTGGTCGGCATCAACACGGCGATCTTCTCCCGCTCCGGCGGCTCGCAGGGCATCGGTTTCGCCATCCCGGTGAAACTGGCGCTGGAAGTCATGCGCGCGATCATCGAAAACGGCCAGGTGATCCGCGGCTGGCTGGGCATCGAGGTGCAACCGCTGACCCCCGAGCTGGCGGAATCCTTCGGCCTGGAAGGTCGCCCCGGGATCGTCGTCGCCGGCATCTACCGCAACGGCCCGGCGCAGAAAGCCGGCCTGCAACCGGGCGACCTGATCCTCAATATCGACGGCCAACCCGCCGGCGACGGTCGCCGCTCGATGAACCAGGTGGCACAAGCCAAACCGGGCGAGAAGATCCGCATCGAAATCATGCGCAACGGCAAGCGGATAGAGCTGACAGCAGAAATTGGCGTGCGGCCGCCGGCCAGCGGCAGCTAAAATCGCCATCAGACCGAATGAATGGTAACTCTTCTCATTTATTAATGTTATGTTATTACATTCAATAACCGAGAGAGGAACCCCCGCCTTGCGCCCAGCCCTTGCTTTAGCCGCCAGCCTGCTCGCCCCAGGTGCGCTGGCCGATACCCCAGTCCAACTCCGCGACAGCGTCATCACTGCGCCGGCAGAAGCTGCCGACGGCCCCGTACAGGGCTACCGCGCTACACGCTCCAGCAGTGCGACGAAAACCGACACTCCGCTCAGTGAGATCCCCCAGGCGATCAGCGTGGTGCCTGCCCAAGTGCTGGAGGATCTCAACACAACCCGTATCGATCGCGCCCTGGACTTCGCCGGCGGCGTGTCCAGGCAGAACAATTTCGGCGGTCTGACCCTCTACGGATACAGCGTACGCGGCTTCACCACAGGCGAGTTGTACAAGAACGGCTTCGCCGTCAACCGCGGCAGTTACAGCGCCCCCGACGCTTCCGGCATAGAACGTATCGAGGTACTCAAGGGCCCGGCTGCCAGCCTCTATGGCCGAGGCGACCCCGGCGGCATGATCAATATCGTCACCAAGAAGCCTCAGACTGAGGCCTTTACCCGGTTCGCCGCCAGCGCCGGCAGCTGGGATCGCTACCGCACCAGCCTCGATGTAAACACCCCGCTTAACGAGGATGGTTCGCTCCTGTCCCGGGTTAACCTGGCGCTAGAGGACAACCAGAGCTTTCGCGATCACGTCGGCAGCGAGCGGCAGATCATCAGCCCGTCGTTCAGCTGGCAGATCAGCCCGGATACCCGCGTGTTGCTCGAAAGCGAGTTCTCCCGCACCGAATCGGTGTTCGACCGAGGCATTCCGGCCTTCGACAATCAACTCGGCTCGGTGCAGCGCTCCACCTTTCTCGGGGAGCCCAACGACGGGGAAATCCACAACAACAACCAGATGCTTCAACTCAGCCTCGAACACCTGCTGAGCGATACCTGGAAGCTGCGGCTTGCCAACCACTATGCCCAAGGCACCCTGCAAGGCGACAGCTCCGAGCCATCACGCCTGATCGGCAGCGAAGTCAGCCGCTTCTACCGTCAACGCAACTTCGAATGGAACAACAGCATCACCCAGGCGGAACTGCACGGCGACTTCAGCGTTGGCAGTTGGCGACACCAGCCACTCATCGGTCTGGAGTATGAGAACTACCGCAACAGCCAGAAATACCCGCAAAGCGTCACCTCGCTCGGCTACGGACAGGACATTTATAACCCGGTGTACGGCCAGCCCAAGCCCGCCATCGTCAACCCCAATGATTTCTTCGAGCATGTCGAGAGCTACTCCCTCAACCTGCAAGATCAGATCACCTTCAGCGAGCGCCTGAACGGTCTGCTTGGCGTGCGCCTGGAGCGCTTCGAACAAACCGCGCTGAACCGCAGCACTGGGGTAAGCAATGAGCAACACAAGGAAGTCGCAACCCCGCGCGCCGGCCTGCTGTATCAGCTGACCCCGCAAGTGGGGGTTTTCGCCAACGCATCTACCTCGTTCAAACCCAACGGCATCAGTGCTCAGGGCACGGTATTCAAACCGGAGAAAGGCATCGGCTACGAGACAGGGCTCAAGCTTGACCTGTTCGACAGTCGCCTCGGCGCCACAGTAGCGCTGTTCCAGATCGACAAGGAAAACGTGCTGACTGCGGATCCAAACAACCCCGGCGACAGCATCGCCGCAGGTCAGGCCCGCAGCCAGGGCCTCGACATGCAGTTCAGCGGTCAACTCAGCGATGCGCTACGGGTGATCGGCGCCTATGCCTATATCGACGCCGAGGTGACCAAGGACAATACCTTGCCTAAAGGCAGCCGCTTGCTCGGCGTACCGCAGCATAGCGGCAGCCTTCTGGGCGTGTACGAGTTTCAGAATGGCTGGCTGCGGGGCTCGGACATCGGCGCCGCCATCAACTATGTCGGCGATCGCTCCGGCCAATCCGGTAGCAACTTCGAACTGCCGGCCTACACCACCGTCGACCTGCTCGCCCACTACCAGGCCAGCAAGAACCTGCGCGTGGGCCTGAACCTCAACAACGCCTTCAACCGCAAGTACTACGAACGCTCGTTCAACAGCGTGTGGGTCATGCCGGGAGATCCGCGCAACCTCAACCTCAGCCTGTCACTTGATCTGTAAAACCAAGGAGCCTCTCATGAAAAAACTCTTCCCCCTACTCGCCGCCACCCTGTTTATCGGCCAGGTAGATGCCCACGGCCTGTGGACCGAACAACGTCGCGGCAATATCGAAACCATCTATGGCCATGGCGCCGAGGACAATGCCTTCAAGGCGGAGAAGATCAGCGGCGCCTGGGCTTACGACAGCAGCGGTAAGATAATCCCGGTCACGGTCAAGCGCCTGGACGACCATGCCCGCCTGGAGCCACTGAACCCACCGGCCGTGGTCGCCGTGGCGCTGGATAACGGCCCCTGGTCGCTGACCCCGGACAAGCAGTGGATCAACCAGGGCCGCAGCAAGGTGCCTACGTCGACCAAGTCCTTGCACACCTTCAAGTACAGCCTGGCGATCTACAGCGAAGGCGCCAAGCTGCCGGCGCTCGATCAGCTGAAGATGGTCATAGTGCCGGAAGCCGACCCGTTCGAAGTCGGTGTGGGCAAACCGCTGCCGTTGCGCGTGCTGGTCGACGGCAAACCCGCCGAGGGCATCGAACTGATCGGCGACTACCG
>NZ_CAMPHN010000396.1 GCF_946885885.1 uncultured Pseudomonas sp. | reverse complement strand
CATACGAATGACGATGGATTCCGAGGGCATCTCCAGGGAGTACACCAGAATCGACTTGTCGCTGCGCATCAAGGCGTTTTCCACCAGGTTCATGGCGAAGGTGGTCTTACCCATGGACGGACGGCCGGCGACGATGATCATGTCGGCCGGCTGCAGGCCGCTGGTCAGGTTATCCAGATCGGTAAAACCGGTGGACAGGCCGGTGATCGCATCGCCGTTGTTGAACAGCTCGTCGATGCGGTCGATGGCTTTGACCAGGATGTCGTTGATCCCCACCGGGCCACCGGTCTTCGGCCGCGCCTCGGCGATCTGGAAGATCAACCGCTCGGCTTCGTCGAGAATCTCCTCGCCGGTACGGCCTTCAGGGGCATAGGCGCTGTCGGCGATCTCGTTGCTGATGCCGATCAGCTTACGCAGGGTGGCACGCTCGCGGATGATCTGCGCATAGGCCTTGATGTTGGCCACCGACGGGGTGTTCTTCGCCAGTTCGCCGAGATAAGCCAGACCGCCGACTTGCGACAGCTGACCTTCCTTGTCCAGTTGCTCGGACAGGGTCACCACGTCAAAGGGATGGTTGCGCTCGGCCAGCTTGTGCACGGCGCGGAAGATCAGACGATGGTCGTGGCGGTAGAAGTCGCCGTCGGAAACCTGATCGAGCACCCGCTCCCAGGCATTGTTGTCGAGCATCAGCCCCCCGAGCACGGCTTGCTCGGCCTCGATCGAGTGCGGCGGCACCTTCAGGGCGGAGGTTTGCAGGTCGTACTGTTCGGGAATGCTGATGTCGTTCATAAGGCTCTGGGCAGAATTCTGTGTTCACAAAACAAAAGGCACGACATCGCTTGCGCAATGTCGTGCCTGATTGTTAGCGGGCCGGCACCTGAGTGCAAGCACACTTAGTCGCGGGCCTGTTAGGCTGCCACTACGACAACCTTGACGGTTGCTTCAACGTCGCTGTGCAGGTGCACGGCCACGTCGTATTCGCCAACCTGACGAATGGTGCCGTTCGGCAGACGCACTTCAGCTTTGGCCACTTCAACGCCGGAGGCGGTCAGGGCGTCGGCGATGTCGTGAGTGCCGATGGAGCCGAACAGTTTGCCTTCATCGCCCGCGGTAGCGGTGATGGTGACTTCCAGCTCAGCCAACTGAGCGGCACGGGCTTCAGCGGATGCTTTCTTCTCGGCGGCTAGCTTTTCCAGCTCGGCGCGACGCGCTTCGAACGCGGCAACGTTAGCAGCGGTAGCAGCGGTGGCTTTGCCTTGCGGCAGCAGGAAGTTACGGCCGTAACCGGCCTTAACGTTCACTTTATCGCCCAGGTTGCCCAGGTTGGCGATTTTTTCCAGCAGGATCAGTTCCATTTGGTAATAACCTCTTAACTTTTAACCTTCACCGTTCGTGGAATCCGAGCCGGACTTGCGCTCGAAGCGACCACGAAAATCAAACAGACTGTCGACGATGGCCAAAACCACCAGTAACGGATAAGTCAGCTGCATAAACAGCAGCAGCGTGATGTACATCCCGACCAGCCAGAACTTGGCGAGCCGCCCTTGCGCCACCAACCCATGCAACAGGGCGATGCCGGAAAACACCAGCGGTACGCTGCATAACGGGGTCAGCATGGCCATTTGCGGACCCAGATTGGGCCCCAAGAGCATGCCACCCAGCAGCAACATCGCCAGCGGGGTGGGCAGTCGCAAGGCGTGAAACTCACGCCCGAAACCACCCGGGTTGTACAACAGCCCCTGCCAATAACGCCCGAGCATCAGGCTCAGCAGGCTGACCACCTGCAACAATGCCGCTATCAAACCGGTCAGCACCGGTGCAATCAGGCTATCCAGGCGCGCTCGCTCGTCCACCGACATCTGTTGGTGAACCCCTTCGAGCACTTGCGGCATAAGCTTCTGCAGCTCAGCCGCCATCGCCTCGATGGGTTCGCGAAACACCGCACCCAAAACCAGCCCATACACCAGGCCCAATGCCACGCTGCACAGCAGCACACGGTCCCAGGACGAAGTGGCGCGTAACAACAACGCCAACCCCAGCGCACCGAGCAACACCAACAAGGTGCGCGGTTCGCCGAAATACCACCAGCCAATGGCCGGCAGCAGAGCCCAGGCGAGGATGCCCAAGGCATCGCTCAAACCGCGCCGCAGAAGCACCAGGCTCCCAGCGGCGGCACTCAACCAGAACAACAGCGGCAACGCCGCGGAAACGACCACTACCAGAGTGGCCTGCATACGACCGCGCATAATGAACTCAGCGATGGCGCGCATGCGATTTATCCCTTACTTCTTGTCGACCTTCCGGTCTCAGCGGCCGTGGCTGTCGGTGTAGGGCAGCAGGGCCAGGAAGCGGGCGCGCTTGATAGCGGTAGCCAGCTGACGCTGATAACGAGCCTTGGTACCGGTGATACGGCTAGGAACGATCTTGCCGGTTTCCGAGATGTAGGCTTTCAGGGTGTTGAGATCTTTGAAATCGATCTCTTTCACGTCTTCAGCGGTGAAACGGCAGAATTTACGACGACGGAAGAAACGTGCCATGGGATTGGCTCCTCAATAGATCCGTGGATTACTCGTCAGCGTTATCGCTGTCATCGCTGTTGTCGCTGTCATCGCCATCGGCGGAGTCAGCGTTCTCAGGACGATCGCGACGCTCGCGACGCTCGCTGCGGTTTTCTTCCGCTTTAAGCATTTCGGACTGCTCGGTAACAGCCTCGTCGCGACGGATGACCAGGTTACGGATCACGGCATCGTTGTAACGGAAGTTGTCTTCCAGCTCAGCCAGGGCTTTGCCGGTGCACTCGACGTTGAGCATCACGTAGTGAGCTTTGTGGATGTTGTTGATGGCGTAAGCCAACTGACGACGACCCCAATCTTCCAGACGATGGATTTTGCCGCCGTCTTCTTCGATCAGCTTGGTGTAACGCTCGACCATGCCGCCGACTTGCTCGCTCTGGTCCGGGTGAACCAGAAAGATGATTTCGTAATGACGCATAAATGCTCCTTACGGGTTGTAGCCTGCCGCCAAATGCGGTCAGGCAAGGAGTGAATATCACTTGTGTGTCTTGCCGAATCGGAGGGGCACGAAAGCGCCCGCCGTCGCGGCAAGGGGCGCCATTCTAGAGAAGCCCCCCGGCACAAGCAAGGTGAACTGGTGATTATTTGA
>NZ_CAMPHN010000395.1 GCF_946885885.1 uncultured Pseudomonas sp. | reverse complement strand
CGATTGACCTTAAAGGCGCTGAAAGCATCGCGGCTAAAGCCCCTCCCACCCAGCCCTGGTATTGAATCGGCGCATGATGGTAGTCACGACACTAGCCGCTCCAGTGTAATCCAGGCGCAGCAAGCCGGATTGCGCTGGCGTTTATCCGCTACGAATTCTGCGCAAGCGCAAGGCTTGCGCAACTATTCCGCGCCCAACTCCTGCGCATGCAGCGCCCCGCTTTCCCCTGCCTCCAGCACCACATAGGCGCTGCTGCAAAACAGCGAGTTAAGGCGTTTCATATCGCCGATCAGTTCCAGGTGCAGCGAGCTGGTTTCGATGCTTTCCACCACTTGGTGGTGCAGGCGGCCGACGTGGGCGTGGGCCAGGCGGCGTTCCTGGGCGCGGAAGCGGCGTTTTTCGCGGAGCAGTTGGCGGGCGCTTTCCTTGTCGCCGGAGAGGAATACCGAGAGCCCCAGGCGCAGGTTGGCCATCAATTGGCTGTGCAGGCTGGCCAGTTCTTCCAGGCCGGTGTCGGAGAACGAGTGACGCTGGGCGGTTTTCTGGTCCTGCACTTTGCCGAGCATGCGTTCGATGATGTCGCCGGCCTGTTCCAGGTTGACCGCCAGTTCGATGATTTCCGCCCAGCGCCGGTTGTCGTGCTCGCTGAGAGCGTCGCGCTGCACCTGCGCGAGGTAGAGTTTGACCGCGCTGTAGAGGGCGTCGACGTCGTCGTCCAGGCGGCGCAATTCTTTGCTCAACGCCGGTTGGTGGTCGCGCAGCACTTCCAGCAGATGATTCAGCATGGTCTCGATCAGGTCGCCGATACGCAGGGTTTCGCGCACTGCATTGGCCAACGCCAGGCTCGGCGTGGCCAGTGCCGTGGGGTCGAGATGGCGGGGGCGGGCGACGCCGTTCTCCTCGGCGCGGTCTGGCAGCAGCCAATTGCAGAAGCGCGCCATGGGCCCGACCGTGGGCAGCATCAGCAGGCAGCGCAGGCTGTTGTAGAGCAGGTGGAAGGCGATCACCAGTTCGGCGGGGTTCCAATTCAGGCTGTCCAGCCAGTGCACCAGCGGGTCGAGCAGCGGCATCACCAGCAGCAAGCCGATGACTTTGTACAGCAGGCTGCCCAAGGCCACGCGCCGCCCCGCCGGGCTTTGCAGGCTGCTGTTGAGAAAGGCCAGCACGCCGCTGCCGATGTTCGCGCCTATCACCAGACCGATGGCTACCGGCAGGCTGATCAGCCCGGCGCCGGTGAGGGTGGCGGTGAGCAGCACGGCGGCCAGGCTGGAATAGGAAATCAGCGCGAACAGCGCACCGACCAGGGCATCCAGCAGCAGGTCGCCGGTCAGCGAGGCGAACAGCACCTTGATGCCTTGCGCCTGGGTCATCGGTGTGGCGGCCGCGACTATCAGTTCCAGCGCCAGCAGCATCAAGCCCAGGCCAACGGCCACGCGACCGAGTTGGCCGGCGCGGGTCTGCTTGCGCGAGAGGAAGAAGATCACCCCGAGGAAGATCAGCAGCGGCGACAGCCAGCTCAGATCCAGGGTCAGTACCCGCGCCATCAGGGCCGTGCCGACATCGGCGCCGAGCATGATCGCCAGCGCCGGGGTCAGCGCCATCAGGCCCTGGGCGACGAAGGAGGTGACCAGCAGGGCGGTGGCGTTGCTGCTCTGCACCAGGGCGGTGACGCCGATGCCGGCGACGAAGGCCAGCGGGCGCTTGCTGACGTTATGGCTGAGCACCTTGCGCAGGTGCGAGCCGTATACCCGCAGAATACCGGTGCGCACGATATGCGTGCCCCAGATCAGCATGGCGATGGCGGATAGCAGATTAAGCAGGGTCAGCATGATGGCAGCCTCCCTGGCGGCGGGCCGATGGTTATTGGATGCGTGTCACGCAGTTTGGCGGCCCTGTATTCAGCTATAGCTGCTTCTGGCCAGGCTGCCAATGTGACGACCGCCAGGCCCGCTGGGTTTCAAAAATCGCGCATCACTTTTTGTTCGCTGTCGTCGGCGCCAAAGCCTCGCTCCAGCTTGACCTTGAGGCTGAGGTCGGTACGTGAGTCGGCGAACTTCAGCGCCTCGGTCAGGTTGATCCGGCCGCTCTCCAACAGGCGGTAGAGGTGCTGGTCGAAGGTTTGCAGGCCCTGCTCCAGGGCCCGTGCCGTGGCTTCGCGGAGGTCGCCGAGCTGGTCGCGCTGAATCAGGTCGCGAATATAGGGGGTGCCGAGCATCAGCTCGATAGCCGCCACGCGCTTTTGCTGAATACCGGGTACCAGGCGTTGGCCGATCACCGCCAACAGGTTCTGTGCCAGGTCGGCGAGTACCTGTTTGCGCGCCTCGTCGGGGAAAAAACGCACGATGCGCTCGATGGCATGGCTGCTGCTGGTAGCGTGCAGGGTCGCCAGGCACAGGTGGCCGGTTTCCGCATAGTGCAGGGCGTGTTGCATGGTGGGCGCATCACGGATCTCGCCGAGCATGATCACATCCGGTGCCTCGCGCAGGACGTTGCGCAGGGCATTGGCAAAACTGTGGGTATCCAGGCCCACCTCGCGCTGATCGATGATCGACTGCTGGTGGCTATGGAGAAACTCGATAGGGTCTTCGATACAAACGATATGCCCGCCCTTGTGGCGGTTGCGGAAATCCAGCATCGCCGCGAGGGTGGTGGACTTGCCCGAACCCGCCGCTCCCACCACCAGGATCAGGCCGCGGTCCTGCATGCTGAGTTTTTCCAGCAATTTGGGCAGGCCGAGGCTGGTGAAATCGGGAATGCTGCTCTTGATCAGGCGAATCACCATGCTCGCTTCGCCGCGTTGGTAATAGACGTTTACACGGAAGCGCCCGGCGTTTTGCACACTGACTGCCAGATTCATCTCCAGATCGCGTTCGAACTCCATGATCTGTTTCTGGTTCATCAGCTGATACGCCAGCTGCTGCACTTCGCCAGGTTTGAGCACGGGCTCTTGCAGCGCCTGGCTGATGCCCTCCAGCTTCATATGCACCGGCGCTCCGACGCTGAAGAACAGGTCCGAGCCGCCGCGCTCATAGAGCGTTTGCAAGTAGGGGAACACATCCACAGGGCCGACTTCGTTGGTATCGCTCATTGCATCTCCCGATTGTCCGTACAAAGCCTAGGGTCTGTTGCCGTTTCATCGCGACCGCGCCGGAGCCTGTTTTAGCGC
>NZ_CAMPHN010000394.1 GCF_946885885.1 uncultured Pseudomonas sp. | reverse complement strand
CGAGGTGTTGGCGTTGGTCGGGCCATCCGGCAGCGGCAAGTCGACCCTGCTGCGCAGCATCGCCGGCCTGTATCGGCCGCATGCCGGCAGCATCCGCTGCGGCGGCGAAACCTGGTTCGACAGCGCGCGCGGTATCGACAAACCGACCATGCATCGGCGCATTGGCATGGTGTTTCAGCATTTCGCCCTGTTCCCCCACCTCAGCGCCCTGCACAACGTCGCCGAGGCGCTGCGCGATTACCCCGAGGCCGAGCGTCTGGAACGGGCGCAGGCCTGGCTGGAGCGGGTGCATTTGCATGGCCTGGGCGAACGTTTGCCCCATCGTTTGTCCGGCGGCCAGCAGCAACGCGTCGCCGTGGCCCGCGCCCTGGCCCGCGAACCCAAGGTATTGCTGCTCGACGAGCCGTTCTCCGCGGTCGACCGCGGCACCCGCGAGGCGCTCTACGGTGAGTTGACCGAGTTGCGCGAAGAGCTGCGTATGCCGGTGCTGCTGGTGACCCACGACCTGGACGAAGCGACGCTGTTGGCCGACCGTATGTGCATTTTGTCCGCCGGGCGCACGCTGCAAGCCGACAGCACCGATCGCCTGTTGCAGGCCCCGGCCAGCGCCGAAGTTGCGCGCTTGCTGGGCATGCGCAACCTGTTCGCCGGGCGCCTCGTCGGCCACGCCGCCGATCACAGCCTGTTGGCCTGGGGCGGGCAGATGCTGAAAGTCCGCGCCCAGCCGCAACTGGCCGTGGGGCAAGCGGTCGACTGGGCCATGCCGACCTCGGGGGTGCTGCTGATGCCGCTCAACGAACGGCCGGGCACCGCGCTGGATAACCGCGTCGCGGTGCGTATCGAGCGCCTGTTGCCGCTCGGCGAGCAGTTCCGCGTGAGCTTATCGGCCGGCGCGGACCGCCTGTACATGAACGTGCCGCGCCATGTGGCGCAGCGCTATGGCTTGGCGGTGGGGCAGGCGATCGACGTGCGCCTGCGTGGCGAGACCATTCATGTGATGACGGCCACGGCGCCTACTTGACGCGCTCCGCGCCACTCAGCAGACCCTGGCGGCGCAAGCGGGTCGCGATCTCGATGAAAGCCTGGGTGGCGGGCGACGCCTGTCGCTGATTGTGTACGGCGAGGCCGATGTGGCGCGGCACCGGCGGGTCGAGCGGGCGCGTCACATACGCGGCCGGCCGAGCGCTATCGATTGCGGGCAGCGCCAGCTCGGCGAGAATCGTCACGCCAGCGCCGCGTTCGACCAGCCCCAGGGTGCTGAGCAATTGCGCACTGCGGTAGCGGATTTTCGGCACCAGCTTGGCCGCCGCGAAAATCCGCTCGACCAGCGCCGCCGAGCCCGCCTGGGTCAGGATGAACGGCGCATCGCACAAGGCCTCGAGCCGGACGTTCGGCTGCTCGGCGAGCGGGTGGCTGGAGGGCAGTAGCGCGACCAGTTGATCCTCGGCGATGGGGAGGGTATCGAAGCGCTCCTCGGGCAGCACGACAAAGCCGATATCCACCCGCCGATCCTGAATCCACTGGATCACTTCCAGGTCGGCGCCTTCATCGATGCGAATTTCGATATCGGGATATGCCTTGCGGTACTCGTCGAGAATCTTCGGCAGCAGCCGCAGCGAAGAGCTGGGGCCAAAAGAACCTATGCGCAATGTGCCCCGCTTCATGCCCCGCGCATCGGCGGCTTCCTGGCGCATGGTTTCGCCCAGGCCGAGGATTTCCCGCGCGCGCAGCAGCAATCGGGCGCCGATATCGGTCAGTTCGATGGCCGCTTGATGCCGCTGAATCAGTTCGACACCCATTTCCTGTTCGAGGGCTTTGATCGCGTGGGATACCGCCGATTGACTGATGGACAGGCGCATGGCCGCCGAGGTGAAGCCGCGTAGCTCGGCCACCAGGACGAAGATTTCCAACTGGGTGAAGGTCATGGATGCTCGCTCATAGCTGATCTTTCATGAGTAATCGCTAATTTTTCCATGAGTAAGCATGAGCATTAGCGTATGGGCAAGGTGTTCGGCTCATAAGCGGATGGATAAATATGCACAACACAGCGGTTATAGCGCCCGGTGCCACGGGGTATTCCGTGTACGCGAAGTTGGTGATGGTCTCGTGCATCTGGGGCGGCACCTTCGTCGCCGGCAGATACATCGTGGCCGATATCGCCCCGCTGTTGTCCGCCTGCCTGCGTTTCGTATTGGCGAGTGCCACGCTGATGGCGGTGTTGGCGATGCGCAGGCAGCTCGTTATCGGCTTGACCGCCCGGCAGCTATTCACGGTCGTCGCATTGGGCTTCTTCGGCATTTTCGCCTACAACATTTTCTTCTTTTACGGCCTGCAGCATATAAACGCCTCCCGCGCCTCGTTGATCGTGGCGCTCAACCCGGCTCTGATCGCACTGGCGGCTTTTGCCATTGGCAAAGAGCGGCTCGGCGCCAGCAATGTCATGGGCATAGCCGCTTGCGTCGCCGGCGCCGCGACTGTGATCCTCAGTAAGGATGCCGCGGCCCTGCAACCCATGGCCCGGGCGTGGATCGGCGATGCGCTGATCCTCGGCTGCGTGCTGAGCTGGGTGCTCTACAGCGTCTGCTCGAAGCGGCTCGTGAGGGAAATCGGCGCGCTGCACACCGTCGCTTATTCGGTTATCGCCGGCACCCTGATGCTGTGCTGCGCCGCACTGCTGCATGGCGATATCAGCCGGGCGGCCATCGGCGAGATCCGGCAGGACCAGCTGTTGAGCCTGCTGTACCTCGGGGTGATCGGCTCGGCTTTGGCATACATCTGGTATTACGACGGCATCCAGAAAATCGGTGCGACCCGCGCCGGCGTATTCATCGCGCTCAACCCGCTGTCGGCGGTCGTGCTCGGTTTGTTGCTGCTGGGCGAGCGCTTGAGCCCGCCGATGCTGCTGGGCGGCCTGTTGGTGATCGGCGGTATCTACTTCTGCAATAAACCTGTGCAATAAGCCCGCCCGGCGCAGCCAAGGCTGAGGCGCGGCCATGTCTGAGAGGGGCATGCCTGAGCCGCTTATGCGCCCGTCGCCGCTTGGGCGCACTGCTCGGCTTCCGCCAGCAACCAGGCGCGGAACGCCGCTACCCGCGGCTTGCTCGCCGCTGCTTTGGGGTAAACCAGCCAGTAGCTGAAGTCGTTGGCCAACTGCTGCGCGAAGGGTTTGACCAAGCGGCCGGCGGCGAGGTCGTCGGCGGCCAGGAACAG
>NZ_CAMPHN010000393.1 GCF_946885885.1 uncultured Pseudomonas sp. | reverse complement strand
TCTTCGCGGATCGCCGCGTCGCTCCAGCGCTGCGGGCGATAGAACTTGGCGATCAACGGCGTCTCGTCTTCGATGCCGACCTGGTAAACGCGGTTCTCGTAGCTATTGAGCGCCAACACGCGGGCATCGCTGAGGTAGCCGAGGCTTTCCACGGCATCCAGCACCAGATCGGGCGTGAGTGCGGCGAATGGATGGGACATGGGCGCCTCCGGGACAATTGGCCGCAGAGTGTAGCGCTTCTCTATGGTCGGGCGGTGTTCGGGTAATTCCATAGGATGCGGTTGAGTTTTTGTAGCCCGGATGCAATCCGGGGAAATGGATAGCCGTACAAATCGCTCCCGGATTGCATCTGGGCTACAACGGGCCTGGTCATACAGCTTCGGCATCCAGGCGTGTTAATCCCCCGGCTTGGGGGTGCGCGCCAGGCAATACACATCGACCCGCGCCGCGCCGGCTTTGCGCAGCAGGCGCGCCAGGCTCTCGGCGGTGGCGCCGGTAGTCAGCACGTCGTCGACCAGCGCCAGGTGCAGGCCCGCGACCCGGCTCTGCGGGGCGAGCGCGAAGGCGCGGCGCAGGTTGCGTTTGCGCGTGGCGGCATCCAGTTGTTGTTGCGCGGGGGTGTCGATCACCCGCTGCAGCCAGGCGTCCTGCCAGGGCAGTTGCAGGGACGCGCTTAGCCACTGCGCGAGCATCGCCGCCTGGTTGAAGCCACGCTGACGCTGGCGGCGGACGGCCAAGGGCACGGGCAGCAACAGGTCGGGGCGCGGCAGCCCCTCATCGAAGGCGTGCAGCAAATGCTGTGACAAAAGTTCGCCGAGCAGACGTCCCATTGGCCACTTGGCTTGATGCTTGAAGCGGGTGATCAGGCTGTCGACGGGAAAGGCATAGCGCCAAGGCGCTTCGACCCGCTCGAAACCGGGCGGGGTGCGCAGGCAACTGCCGCAGGTCAGCCCGTTGTCGGGCAGGGGCAAGGCGCAGCGCTGGCAATGGCCGCCAAGCCACGGCAGCTCGGCCTCGCAGTTGGTGCAAATGGCTGCTGTGGCGTCGGCGGGCTCGTCGCACAATAGGCAGGTTTGTTTGTTTTTTAACCAGTTGTAAACCGGGTGTGGGTTTTCAGGTTGACAGCGCATAAGCCTTCCATAAATATGCCGAACATCCATGTCATGCCTGCGCCACTGTAGCAGGCCGCTGAAAAAACCCGCACGCGCGTATGCCGGGTTCCATGAACGAGAACAGAAGGAAAAACCGATGGGCGCCACCAGCACCGCCAACCAACGTCACGACTGGACCCTCGCCGAGGTCAAGGCGCTCTTCGAACAACCCTTCAACGACCTGCTGTTCCAGGCGCAAACCGTGCACCGCGCGCATTTCGACGCCAACCGCGTGCAGGTCTCGACCCTGTTATCGATCAAGACCGGCGCCTGCCCGGAAGACTGCAAGTATTGCCCGCAGTCCGGCCACTACAACACCGGTCTGGACAAGGAAAAACTGCTGGAAGTGCAGAAAGTGCTGGATGCCGCCGCCGAGGCCAAGGCCATCGGTTCGACCCGTTTCTGCATGGGCGCGGCTTGGAAGCATCCGTCCGCCAAGGACATGCCCTACGTGCTGAAAATGGTCGAAGGGGTCAAGGCCATGGGCCTGGAAACCTGCATGACCCTGGGCAAGCTGGACAAGGAACAGACCGCCGCCCTGGCCGCTGCCGGTCTGGATTACTACAACCACAACCTCGACACCTCGCCGGAGTTCTACGGCAACATCATCACCACCCGTACCTATGGCGAGCGCCTGGAAACCCTGGCCTACGTGCGCGATGCGGGAATGAAGATCTGTTCCGGCGGGATTCTCGGCATGGGCGAGTCGCTGGACGATCGCGCCGGCCTGCTGATCCAACTGGCCAACCTGCCGGAGCACCCGGAGTCGGTGCCGATCAATATGCTGGTTAAGGTCAAGGGCACGCCGCTGGCCGACGAGCAGGACGTCGACCCGTTCGACTTTATCCGCATGCTCGCCGTGGCGCGGATCATGATGCCGCAGTCGCACGTGCGCCTGTCCGCCGGCCGCGAACAGATGAACGAGCAGATGCAGGCCCTGGCCTTCCTCGCCGGCGCCAACTCGATTTTCTACGGCGAAAAACTGCTGACCACCGCCAACCCACAAGCCAACAAGGACATGCAACTGTTCGCCCGTCTCGGCATCAAGCCGGAAGAGCGCGAAGAGCATGCCGACGAAGTGCATCAGGCGGCCATCGAACAGGCGCTGGTCGAACAGCGCGACTCCAAGCTGTTCTACAACGCCGCCGTCTGACGGCAGCCACAAGCTGCAAGCCTCAAGCCGCAAGCCGAGTGCGCAGGCTGCTTGAAGCTTGCGGCTTGAAGCTTGGAGCTTTTGATGCCCTTCGATCTCGCCTCACGCCTCGCCGAGCGCCGTACCGCCAACCTCTATCGCCAGCGCCCTTTGCTCGAATCGCCGCAAGGGCCGCGGGTCAAGGTCGACGGCCGCGAACTGCTGGCCTTCTGTTCCAACGATTACCTCGGCCTGGCCAATCACCCTCAGGTGATCGAGGCCTGGCGCGCCGGCGCAGAGAAATGGGGCGTCGGCGGCGGCGCCTCCCATCTGGTGATCGGCCACAGCACCCCGCATCACGAATTGGAAGAGGCCCTGGCCGAATTCACTGGACGGCCTCGGGCGCTGCTGTTCTCCACCGGCTATATGGCCAACCTGGGCGCGGTCACCGCGCTGGTCGGCCAGGGCGATACGGTGCTGGAAGACCGCCTCAACCATGCCTCGCTATTGGATGCCGGCCTGCTTTCCGGGGCGCGCTTCTCGCGTTATCTGCACAACGACGCGGCCAGTCTGGGCAACCGCCTGGCCAAGGCAGACGGCGATACCCTGGTGGTGAGCGACGGCGTGTTCAGCATGGACGGCGATCTGGCCGACTTGCCGGCGCTGTGCGCCGAAGCGCGCAAGGCCGGCGCCTGGGTGATGGTCGACGACGCCCATGGCTTCGGTCCGCTCGGCGCCACCGGTGGCGGCATCGTCGAGCATCTCGGCCTGGGCGTGGACGAGGTGCAGGTGTTGGTCGGCACCCTCGGTAAGGCGTTCGGCACCGCTGGCGCCTTCGTCGCCGGCAGCGAGGAGCTGATCGAAACCCTGGTGCAATTCGCCCGGCCCTATATCTACACCACCAGCCAGCCGCCGGCGCTGGCCTGCGCCACC
>NZ_CAMPHN010000392.1 GCF_946885885.1 uncultured Pseudomonas sp. | reverse complement strand
GCGCCTTGCGCCTGGATGATCTGCATGACTTCGCGGATCGCCGTACCCGCGGTGATCACGTCGTCGACGATCAACACCCGTCCGGCCAGTGGCGCGCCGACCAGGGTGCCGCCTTCGCCATGATCCTTGGCTTCCTTGCGGTTGAAACACCAGGGCATATCGCGTTGATGATGTTCGGCCAGCGCCACGGCGGTGGTTGCCGCCAGCGGAATACCTTTATAGGCCGGGCCGAACAACACGTCGAAGTCGATACCGCTGTCGACCACCGCCGCGGCATAGAAGCGCCCGAGTCGGGCCAGTGCCAAACCGCTGTCGAACAAGCCCGCGTTGAAGAAATACGGGCTGGTACGCCCCGATTTGAGAGTGAACTCGCCGAAACGCAGGACGCCGCGTTCGATGGCAAAACGGATGAATTCGCGTTGATACGCTTGCATGGAAAGCCCCGGGCAGCATGGTAGGTAGGCTCTGTTGAGCGGAGATACGGGCCGCGAAGCGCATAACCAGGCTCGTCTGCACGCCGAACTTCACGCCCCTGTATGCTTTTCACTCACCCTGAACGCGTCGCGGTCGACAATCTGAGCCCACAGAGCCTAGCAATTTCGCTAATGTAGACCAGCTCGGGTATCATACACGCACGTGTTTTTGGGGGCCATTTATGCGGATCATCAGTGTGAACGTGAATGGCATTCAGGCTGCAGTCGAGCGTGGTTTGCTCAGTTGGCTGCAAGCACAGAATGCCGACGTGATTTGCCTGCAAGACACCCGCGCCTCCGCCTTTGATTTGGACGACCAAGCCCTCCAATTGGATGGCTATTTCCTCTATGCCTGTGATGCTGAAGTGCCAAGCCAAGGTGGCGTGGCCCTCTATTCGCGGCTGCAACCCAAGGCGGTAATCAGTGGACTCGGCTTTGAAACGGCCGATCGCTATGGGCGCTACCTGCAGGCCGATTTCGACAAGGTGAGTATTGCCACGCTGCTGTTGCCATCCGGGCAGAGCGGTGACGAGAGTTTGAATCAGAAATTCAAATTCATGGACGACTTCACCCACTATTTGGACAAACAGCGGCGCAAGCGTCGCGAATACATCTATTGCGGCTCGCTCTACGTGGCGCACCAGAAACAGGATGTGAAGAATTGGCGCGACTGCCAGCAGTCGCCCGGTTTCCTCGCACCCGAACGGGCGTGGCTGGACGAAGTGATCGGCACCATGGGTTACGTCGATGCCCTGCGCGAGGTCAGCCGCGAAGGCGAGCAGTTCAGTTGGTGGCCGGACAGCGAACAGGCCGAGTTGCTCAACCTGGGTTATCGCTTCGATTATCAGTTGCTGACGCCCGGCATGCGTCGTAGCGTGCGCAGTGCGCGCATGCCACGGCAACCGCGCTTCTCGCAGCATGCACCCTTGATGGTCGATTACGACTGGATTCTCAGCGTCTGACGTTTGCTCCATAAAAAAGCCGCGCCCTGTTCCTTGCGAATCGGGCGCGGCTTTTTCATGTGCGACGAGTCGCGGCGATCAGGCCATGGCCGCGGGGCGCAGCGAGTAGGTTTTCAACTGCTCGGCGAAGTCACGCAGCGATTGGATACCGCTGACTTCGGCCTCATGCACCCATTGCTTGATCGCTTCGAGCATGTCGTGGCCGTTGGCGCTGGTCTTCACCCAGATCTGCTGCAACGCCAGACGCTTCTCGTAGATCACCTTGAGCGCCTGACTCTGCGCCAGCATGGCATCGATGCGCTGTTGCTGGTTGTCCTGCAACAGGCTCGGCTCGCGGGCCAGCAGGCGTTTGGCGCGGTGGAACTGGTGGCGCATCGAAATATCGACTTTCGCCAACTCCTGCTTGACCAGCGGTGCGATCACCAGCTTGCGGTATTGCGCCATGATCTGGAAACGGTTGTTGAGAATCGCCATCGCGGTATCCATATCCAGGCTGCGCTTGCCGGCGACGCGGTGGGCGATCGGCGCCACGCGCTGCACCTTGGCCAGACCGCAGAAGCTGAACAGCTTGATCCAGAACCAACCCATGTCGAACTCCCATTTACGCACCGACAATTTGGCTGAATTGGGATAAGTGTGGTGATTGTTGTGCAGCTCCTCGCCGCCGATCAGGATGCCCCAGGGCAGCAGATTGGTGGCCGCGTCGCGGCACTCGAAGTTGCGGTAACCGACGGCATGGCCGAGACCGTTGATCACCCCGGCGGCCCAGACCGGAATCCACATCATCTGGATCGCCCAGACGGTGATGCCGATCACGCCGAACAGCGCCAGGTCGATCACCGCCATCAGGGCGATGCCGGCGAAGGTGAAACGCGAATAGAGGTTGCGCTCGATCCAGTCCTCCGGGCAGTTCTTGCCGTAGATGCGCAGGGTTTCCGGGTTTTTCGCCTCTTCGGCGTAGAGTTCCGCGCCGGTGCGCAGAACGGTGCCCAGGCCCTTGATCACCGGGCTATGCGGATCGTCCACGGTTTCGCATTTGGCGTGATGCTTGCGGTGGATGGCCGTCCACTCGCGGGTGTTCTGCCCGGTGGTCAACCATAGCCAGAAGCGGAAGAAATGCTTGAGCGCTGGATGCAATTCCAGGGCACGATGGGCAGAATAGCGGTGCAGATACACGGTCACGCTGACGATGGTTACATGCGTCATTACCAGGATCGTTGCCACCAACTGCCAGATCGATAAATCTAGAAATCCGTTGTACCACATGGTGCTGTTTGCCTCTTGCTAAGAATGACGCGGACTGCTCGGCACTATTTCCTCCAACCAACCGGAAGGCTAGGAGCCTGTCGGCCTTGACCGTTCGTAGCGAGGGAAAGCCCGGTTTGAGTCAGTTTTGCTGGTCTTTCGAGGCGAATAGCGAGCTATTTAACGAGAAAGAGCGGCAAAAATGGCCCCTATAACCTATGAAGAAGGGCTTTTCCGCAGTAGAACAGCGTTAAGTCCGACAGGCTCCTAGATAGCCTTTCGTATATCCCTGTATCGAACGCAGCGGCATCTATACTAAAGCCTATCGCGCCTCCGCTAGCACTATCCGACGGACACCCGGACAACACGACAAGGAGCCAGGACGCTTCATGAGCATTCGCCAAGGCGCTATGCGTCTGACTTTGAGCTATATGCTGGTGGCTGGATTGTGGGTGTTGCTCAGCGATCGATTGCTCGTTGCCCTCGATTTACCCCTCGACCAGTTCGAACATCTGCAATTGTTCAAAGGACTGGGCTTCGTTTTGCTCAGCAGCG
>NZ_CAMPHN010000391.1 GCF_946885885.1 uncultured Pseudomonas sp. | reverse complement strand
AGGCGGCGCGCCTGCTTGAGGTACATCGCCAGTTCGCGCGCCGGTAGCGGTTTGCTGTAGAAGTAGCCCTGCCCCTCGTTGCAGCCCTGGGCGATGATATAGGCCTCCTGCTCGGCGGTTTCCACCCCTTCGGCGATCACCTGCATGCCCAGGCTCTTACCCAGTTGGATGATGGCGCGCACGATGGTGGCGTCGTCTTCGTCTTCCAGCAGGTCCTGGACGAAGCTCTTGTCGATCTTGATCTTGTCCAGCGGCAGGCTCTTCAGGTAGCTCAGCGAGGAATAGCCGGTACCGAAGTCGTCGATCGCGATCAAGGCGCCGGAGCGGCGCAGGCTGAGCAGGTGCTGGGCGGCGGTGGTGATGTCTTCCATCAGGCCGGTTTCGGTGACCTCCAGCTCCAGGCTGCGCGGCGGCAGACGGTAGACCTGCATCAGGTTGTTGACCACCCGTGGCAGCTCGGCGTGGTGCAGCTGCACGGTCGACAGGTTGATCGCCATGCGCAGGTCGCTGAAGCCCTGATCGAGCCATTCGCGCAGTTGCCGGCAGGCCTGGTCGAGAATCCACTCGCCGATGGGAATGATGGTGCCGTTCTGTTCGGCCAGGGGGATGAACAGGTCCGGCGGCACGAATCCGTGTTGCGGATGCTGCCAGCGCAGCAGCGCTTCGACGCCGACCACGCGGTGGTCCTGGTAATCCACTTGCGGTTGATAGACCAAGTGCAGTTGGTTGAGCGCCAGGGCTTCGCGCAGGTCTTTCTCGAGCTCGCGGCGCCGGCGCATTTCGCTGTCGACGCTGGCGATATAGAACTGGTAGCGGTTGCGCGAGCGGCTTTTCGCCAGGGTCATGGTCTGTTCGGATTTTTGCAGCAGTTTTTCCGTGCTATCGCCGTCTTCCGGGAACAGGGTGATGCCGATGGTGGCGCGTAGATAGACTTCCTGCTGATCGAGCAAAAATGGCGTCTCGAGGTCGTCGAGAACGCTTTGCGCGAGTTCTGCGGCCTCGTAGGGCTGCTCGATATTGGCCTGGATCAGGGCGAATTGATCGCCGCCCAGGCGGGCCAGCGCACCGAGGCGGCCGCTGTGGCTACGCAGGCGGTCGGACAGTGCCAGCAACAACTGATCGCCGGTCTGGTAGCTGAATTGTTCGTTGATCCCCTTGAAATCGTCCAGGCCGACGCAGAGCACCGCCACCCGGCGTTGCAGGCGGCTGGCGTCCTGCAGGATCTGATCGAGCTGTTGCTGCAATTGCTGGCGGTTCGGCAGGCCGGTGAGGAAGTCGTACTGGGCCATGCGCATCAGGCTTTTTTCCGCCTCGCGGCGCAAATGGGTGTTGCGTTCGATGGAGGCGAGCAGCTGGTTGGCGGTGTTGATCCATAGCCCCAGCTCGTTCTTCTCGTTGCCTCTGAGCATCGGTAGCTTGTGTTCGCTGGGCCGGTCCGGGTTGATATTGCTCAGGTGCTCGATGATTTTCGACAGCGGCTTGGTCAGCAACCAGTGATACACCAGGTACAGCACCAGGCCCATGGCCAGGGCGCGCAGCACGCCGGAGATGAAGATGACCACCGAATTGGTGACGAAGCTGGCGCCGTACTGGGCGGTGTCGAGGGTGATGCTGAGGTCGCCGTAGTATTCGCTGTAAGGGCCGCGGCCGACCAGCTCGGTGGTGAAGTTCTGTTCTTTGCCGAGGATCGGGTCGGTCAGCCAGCGCGTGGCCATGTGCACCGGTTCGCGGGATTTCTCCGCGAGCATCGGCTCGTTCGGGTGGCCGATAGCGGCGACGCGCACCGATTCGTGCTGGAACAGGCCTTCGATCACTTGCATGCCCATTTCTCGGTCCAGGCTGTACACCGCCTGGGTCGAGGGATCGCGAAACATACCGAGGATGCGCTGGGCATCGTTGGCTACGGCCTGGCGGGTCTTGTACACATCGAAGACGATCTGCGCGCAGCTCAGTACCACACCCACGACCAGTGCCGAAAGCAACACCACGCGCAGCAACTTCAGAGACAGGCTGTTTTTCAGATCCAGCTTCAAGTGGCGATTCCTTGTACGTTGCCGGAGGCGTCGTTCCGTTCAGAGTATTGGCAATCTTATGGTTGCCGTCAAAGGGCCATTAGCGTGAAGCGTCGCGAAGGCACCCCTCACTCGAGGTTGCCTTGGAACTATGCGACCAAGCGTTGCCCGGGGCAATACGGAGCATTGCGCAGAGTAAGCTGACAGGCAGGGTGTCGGCATGAATTGTTCGAGACATGAGCACCGTTCGGCATTTTTTGTCCGCAGGGTGACGAAGGGGCGATACCGGGTTCGTTTGACCGATGGACGAGCCATCGCAGACGCATCGCTGCTGGCGTCGTTGGTGTTGAAAGCGATGGGGCGCCATGCAAAAACCCGGCACGGCGGCCGGGTTTTTGTGCTGCAACCTAGAAGGCTCAGGCGGCGTAGTTTTTCGCCACGAAGTCCCAGTTGACCAGGTTCCAGAACGCCTCGACGTATTTCGGGCGCAGGTTGCGGTAGTCGATGTAGTAAGCGTGTTCCCAGACGTCGCAGGTCAGCAGCGGGGTGTCGCCGCTGGTCAGCGGGCAGCCGGCGCCGATGGTGCTGGCCAGTGCCAGGGAGCCGTCGGCCTTCTTCACCAGCCAGCCCCAGCCGGAACCGAAGGTGCCGATCGAGGTTTTGCTGAATTCTTCCTTGAACTTGTCGAAGGAACCGAAGGCCGCATTGATCGCGTCGGCCAGGGCGCCAGTCGGCTGGCCACCGCCGTTCGGGCTCAGGCAGTTCCAATAGAAGGTGTGGTTCCAGACTTGTGCGGCGTTGTTGAAAATGCCGCCGGAGGAGGTCTTGACGATCTCTTCCAGGGTTTTGCCTTCGAACTCGGTGCCCGGGACCAGGTTGTTCAGGTTGACCACGTAGGTGTTGTGGTGCTTGTCGTGGTGGTATTCCAGGGTCTCGGCGGAAATGTGCGGCTCAAGGGCGTTTTTTTCATACGGCAGCGGCGGTAATTCGAAAGCCATGGTGAATCTCCTCAGGTCGGATCAGGTCGGGTGCGGTGGGCGCAAGGCCGATCACGGGCGGCCAGACACGCATCTCGTGTGACACTTGCTGCGCAGGGTGGTGCACAGCGTTCGCACGTTTTGCCAAGCGGCGGAAGAATGTACTCCCTTGCCGCAGACCGCCGATCATAGCATCGGCCCTGCGCCATAACCACGCAGCAACTGTGTGGGAAAGCCGCTGCCCAAGGCCT
>NZ_CAMPHN010000390.1 GCF_946885885.1 uncultured Pseudomonas sp. | reverse complement strand
CTGGAAGGCCGCCGTACCCTGCGCACCGAAGTCGCCGGGCGCGGCTATTTCGTCAAAATCCACCGCGGCATCGGCTGGGGCGAAATCGTCAAGAACCTGCTGACCGGCAAACTGCCGGTATTGGGTGCGCGCCAGGAATGGCAGGCGATTCGCCGCCTGCACGAGGTCGGTGTGCCGACCATGACCGCGGTGGCCTATGGCGAACGCGGCAGCAACCCGGCGGCGCAGCATTCCTTTATCGTCACCGAGGAACTGGCGCCGACCATCAGCCTGGAAGATTTCTGCATGGACTGGCCGCGTACGCCGCCGCCAGTCGCGCTCAAGCACGCCCTGATTGCTGAGGTGGCGCGCATGACCGGACGCATGCATCGCGCCGGGGTCAACCACCGCGACTGCTATATCTGCCATTTTCTCCTGCATACCGATAAGCCCGTGACTGCCGAAAGCTTTCGTTTGTCGCTGATCGATCTGCACCGCGCCCAGAGCCGCGTTGCAGTGCCGTTGCGCTGGCGCAACAAAGACCTGGCGGCGCTGTATTACTCGATACTCGATATCGGCCTGACCCGGCGCGACACGCTGCGTTTTCTGCGCGATTACTTTGCCGAATTGAAAGGCCGGCAATCGCTACGTCAGATCCTGCGCGACGAGGCATCCTCGCTCGCCTGGCTGAGGCGCAAGGCGGACAAACTCTATGCGCGCAAGCAGCGTTATGGCGGGGCGTTGTAACTGGCGATGGGAGGAGAGCCTGTCGTATCGAATTGGTTGAAAGGGGATTGTGATGAAGTTCCAAGGTTTGACGGTCGCAGTGATGCCACCCAAAGCATTAGGCGATGTGACCCTCTATCTGCATCTGGCCTGGCAGTTCCACCGAGCCGGTGCGCAGGTGCGCTTTTTCTCCAATCCGCTGTTTCCGGCCCGGGAATTTTTTAGCTGGCTGCTGATCGAGCCGGTTGGGCAGGTGGATCTGTGGCAATTGGCCGGTGAATGCGACCTGGTGATTGCCTATTTCAATTATTTGCCCAAAGACTCCATCGAGCGCGAGCGCTGCCTGGAGCGCCAGAATATTGCCTATGTCACGGCGAAAAAACTGCCTAATAACATTCCTTTGCATGGGCGCGATGTGATAGTCGGCGAGCATTGCTTCAAAGCCGCTAGCATGCCGTTCTGTCTGCATTCGCGGGCAGGGTTGTCAATGCGCGAATGGATCGATCGGTATGTCGAGACGGTGTATGGCATCCCCGTGGCCGATTCCTTGAGCATGGTTTGCCCCAGTCTGCGCCGTGAACCGGGCAATCGGGTACTGATTTTTCCGACCTCGCCGCGTAGCAAAAAGAATTACTCCATGGGTGGTTTCTTGCGCTTGGCCCGTCGCCTGCAGAAGCTAGGTTGGCAGGTTGAGTTTATCGGCCTGCCATCCGAGGAAGAGGAATTGAAGGCCCGCTTCGTTGGCTTTCCGGTATTCAGCTTCGCCGATATCGGCAAGTTAATGGTCCATATGGCCGCTGCCGTTGCGGTGATCAGCAACGACTCTGGTGGAGGTCACCTGGGCTCAATGATGGGGTTGCGCACGTTCACCATTGCACGCCGCCACGAGCGTTTCGTTTGGCGCCCGGGTTTCAGCTCCAGGGGAATGGTCCTGGCACCGCAAGTGCGTTTCAAATGGTTGAATGGCGGTTACATCTGGCGGCCTTTCGTGCAGGTCGGGCGGATTGTCGAAGCGCTTGGCGTCTATACCGCCGATGGGCTGTCCCAGGGCGACAGGCTCTGATGGCCGGCTGGATGCTCGATGACGAGCACCAGGCACTGTCCGCCGATTTCGGCAGCCTGGAGGCGGTATTCGCCCTGCAAGGCGAGCGCCTGACCAAAGATCCGCTGTCCGAGGTGATCCGTCTCGAACGTGATGGCGTGCGTTACTACGTCAAACGTTACTGGGGCGCCGGTAAGGGGTTGCGGCGTTATCTGGGGCGGCCAAGGGTCAAGGCCGAATGGCAGAACCTGAAGCATTTCGCCAAGTGGGGTGTGCCGACCGCCGCCGTGGTTGCCTATGGGCTGGAGCGCCAGTGTGGACGGTTCGTTCGCGGCGCGCTGATCACCCGCGAATTGGCCGGTACCGAAGATCTGGCGCTGCTGGCCAAACGTGACGATCCGCGCTTGCGCGATTCGTGCTGGGTGGATGGCGTCAGTCGCCAGTTGGCCCGCGCCACGCGCGTTATGCATGACCATCACTTCACCCATAACGATTTGAAGTGGCGCAACTTGCTGGTCAACGATCAGGCCGAGCTGTTCTTTATCGATTGCCCTACCGGCGCATTCTGGTGGGGGCCGTTGTTGCGCTATCGCATGACCAAGGATCTGGCCTGTCTCGACAAGATCGCCAAGTACAAGCTGTCGCGCAGCCAGCGCTTGCGCTTTTATCTGCAATACCGCGGGTGCGCGAGCTTGCAGGGTGGCGACAAGGCGCAGATCAGGCAAATCGTCGATTTTTTTGAGGGTAGGGAATGACGGACTTCATTGCCGCGCAGGATCGCGCATTACTCGAGCAACATGGCCTGGCCAGCTTCGACGCGCTCTGGGCGCTGCAGCTGGAAGCGGTGGATGAGCCCAATACCGAGCGTGGCGGCTGGAGCAGCGTGTATCGCCTGGATCTGGGCGAGGCGGCTTTTTACCTCAAGCGGCAGAGCAATCATTTGGCTCGCAGCCTGTTGCGCCCCTTCGGCGAACCGACGTTCACCCGCGAGTTCCGCAATATCCAGCGTTTTCAGGCACTGGCTATTCCCGCGCTGGAGGCCGCGTTTTTCGCCGAGCGGCGAGTGGCGGGCGAGCGCCGGGCGATCCTGCTGACCCGCGCCTTGGATGGTTGGCGCGACCTGGATAGCCTCCTGCCCAGCTGGCAGTCGCGACCACAAAGCGAGCGCGCGGCTATTCTGCGTGCCTGTGCCGAGTTGGCTAAGCGCCTGCATGCGGCCGGTCAGTTACACGGATGTTTTTATCCCAAGCATATCTTTCTCAAGGAAGACGGCCTCAAAGAGAGCGGCGGGGCGTTTCAGGCGCGCTTGATCGATCTGGAAAAGATTCGCCCGCTGCTGTTCGGCGAGCGCGAGCGGATCAAGGACCTGGAGCCCTTGCTGCGCCGCGCCAGCGTCTGGAGCGAGGTTGAAGTGCGCGAATTGCTGACTGCCTATCTACCCCAGGGCGACGATATCGCGCATTGGCTGCAGCGCCTCGGTGCGCGGCGCAACAATAAGGATGCCCG
>NZ_CAMPHN010000389.1 GCF_946885885.1 uncultured Pseudomonas sp. | reverse complement strand
CTCGAAGCGCGGATCGCCGGCGAAAGCCTGCAGCTCGACGGCAGTTGGCGCAGCGGCGAAAGCGGCCAGGGCCGGCTCGAGGGAGGGTTGGCCTGGGGCGATGCGCTGCGTGGCGAGTTGCGCGTCAGGGGCAGTCGCTTGCCGGTCAACATAGAGCCCTATGCCGATATCGAAGTTGCGCCGGATCTGCGCGTGACGCTTGCCGAGCAGAAGCTGGCGATAAGCGGCCAAGTGGCGATCCCGCGCGGCAGTATCGTGATTCGCGAGTTGCCGCCGTCGACCGTTAAGGTCTCCCCGGACGCGCAAATCGTCGGGCAAGAGGAAGTCGGGCGGCAACCCTTGGCGATCGCCATGGATATCGAGGTCATCGTCGGCGAGGATCGTTTGATGTTCAGCGGTTTTGGCCTGAGCGCCGACCTGGCCGGGCGCATTCATATCGGCGACAACCTCGACGCCCGCGGCGAGTTGCGTCTGAATAACGGGCGTTTTCGCGCCTATGGCCAGCGCTTGACCTTCCGTCGGGCGCGTTTGCTGTTCGCCGGTCCGGTCGATCAGCCGTTCCTCGATATCGAAGCGATCCGTAAGGTCGACGATGTGACCGTGGGTTTGCGCTTGACCGGCAACGCCGAGCAACCGAAAACCGAGGTGTTTTCCGAACCGGCGATGAGCCAGGAGCAAGCCTTGTCCTACCTGGTGCTCGGTCGCCCCCTAGGGCAAAGCGCCGGCGACAGCAATCTACTGGCGCAAGCGGCCTTGGCCATGGGGCTGGCCGGCAGCAAACCCCTGACCAGTACGGTAGCCGGCGCCTTGGGCATCGAAAATTTCCAGCTGGACACCGAAGGCAGCGGCGTGACCACCAGCGTGGTGGCCAGCGGCGAGCTATCCGAGCGGCTGAGTTTGCGTTACGGGGTCGGGGTATTCGAGCCGGCGAGCACCATCGCGCTGCGTTATGAGCTGACCAAACGACTCTATCTCGAGGCCGCCAGCGGCTTGGCCAGTTCTCTGGACCTGTTCTATCGCCGCGATTTCTGACGAAACCCGCACTAATGTGCACTTACATGGCAAATATGCTGCATTTTTGTAATAAGCACTAAATCTCAATTGGTTTTAAGCGCTTTTTTTAAGTAATCCACCTGGTTGGTTCGGTTTAAACGAACAATTCCCCTGTGAAACTCTTCATATACTGACGTCCCCTAAGTACCCGAGCAGTCCTTATGCGGCGCTCGGGTTTTGCCCGACTCACTGCCGTGATCCGTGCATACCGATGTGCAGGTTACGCAGTTCGCCTACCCGGCAGTCGGAGCAAGCGATGGGTATCTAACCTCGCGTCATTACAAAAATAAGGAAGGCACATGGAAACCCTCAATACCTTGGTGAACAGTCTCAATGGCCTCGTCTGGGGCCCGCCCATGTTGGTGCTGATCCTCGGCACCGGCTTGTTCTTGATGTTGCGTTTGAAGTTCATGCCGCTTGCCAAAATAGGCGCCGGCTTCAGTTTGATGTGGCAGGGACGCAAGAAAGACGATGCCGAAAGCGGCGAGATCAGCCCGTTTCAGGCGCTGATGACCTGCCTGGCGGCCACCGTGGGTACCGGCAATATCGCCGGTGTGGCCACGGCGATTTTCCTCGGCGGCCCCGGCGCGCTGTTCTGGATGTGGTGCACCGCATTGGTGGGCATGGCCACCAAGTACTGCGAAGTGGTGCTGGCGGTGCATTACCGCGAGAAGGACGACAACGGCGAGCATGTCGGCGGGCCGATGTATGCAATCAAGAACGGTCTGGGTAAGAAGTGGCTGTGGCTCGGCACCGCCTTCGCGATTTTCGGCGGTCTGGCCGGTTTCGGTATCGGCAACATGGTGCAGGTCAACAGCATGGCCGCGGCACTCGAGACCACCTTCAACGTACCGCTGTGGGTGACCGGTCTGGTCACCATGGTCTTCGTCGGCCTGGTCATTCTCGGCGGCATCAAGCGTATCGGCAAGGTCGCCGCGACCCTGGTGCCGTTCATGTGCGTGGCCTACATAGTCGCCGCCATCGTCGTGCTGGCGGTGAACGCGGCGCAGATTCCCGCGGCCTTCGAAATGATCTTCACCTATGCCTTCACCCCGATCGCCGCGACAGGCGGTTTCGCCGGTGCGGCGGTGATGGCGGCGATCCGCTTCGGTGTCGCCCGTGGGATTTTCTCCAACGAGGCGGGCCTGGGCACTGCCGGTATCGCGCAAGCGGCGGGCACCACCAATAGCTCGGTGCGGTCGGGGATGATCGGCATGCTCGGTACCTTTATCGACACCATCGTCATCTGCAGCCTGACCGGTTTGGCGATCATCACCTCCGGCGTCTGGACCAGCGGCGTTAGCGGTGCGGCATTGTCGGCGGCGGCGTTCGAAGCAGCGATGCCAGGCGTGGGCGGCTATGTGCTGACCATCGCCCTGGTGGTCTTCGCGTTCACCACCATCCTCGGCTGGAGCTACTTCGGCGAAAAGTGCTGGGAATTCATGGTCGGCACCAAGGCGATTCTGCCGTTCCGCATTCTTTGGGTGCTGGCCGTGCCGTTCGGCGCCGTTGCCCATCTCGATTTCGCCTGGCTGGTGGCCGATACCCTGAACGGCTTGATGGCCATTCCCAACCTGGTGTCGCTGTTGTTGCTCAGCCCTGTCGTGGTCAAGCTGACCCGCAATCATTTCGCGAAAAACGATGTGCCCTACGGACGCGTCATGCAGTCTGACCCACAGGTCAGGTAGTATGGCCGGCGGCGCGGGCTTGCCAAATGGCGAGTCTGCGCCCTTACTTGTTCACCGCATTCAATTCCGTAGAAAGGATCTAAGCACATGGCACAAGTCACCCTTAAAGGTTCCCCGGTCGAAGTCGCTGGCCAGTTGCCGCAAGCCGGTCAGCAGGCGCCAGCTTTCACCCTGGTCGGCGCCGGCCTGGCCGACGTCAGCCTCAGCAGCCTGGCGGGCAAGCGTAAGGTGTTGAATATCTTCCCGAGCGTCGATACCCCGACCTGCGCCACTTCGGTACGCAAGTTCAACGCTGAGGCGAGCAAGCTGGCCAACACCCAGGTACTGTGCATTTCCGCCGACCTGCCGTTCGCTCAGGCGCGTTTCTGCGGTGCCGAAGGCCTGGAGAACGTGACCAACCTGTCGACCATGCGCGGTGCAGATTTCCTCAAGGACTACGGCGTTGCGATCGCCAGCGGCCCGCTGACCGGCGTCGCCGCCCGCGCCGTGGTGGTGCTGGACGAGAACGACAAGGTGCTGCA
>NZ_CAMPHN010000388.1 GCF_946885885.1 uncultured Pseudomonas sp. | reverse complement strand
CCGAGCCTGGTGCGCACGGCGCACCCTACACCCTAAGCGGCGATACCTGAACGCAACACAGGACAGGGACATAACCATAAAAAATGCCGTTCACTTGGTTAAGTGAACGGCATTTCGTACAGGCTTTTGCTCACGGCCGAAGAGGATGCAACGGATCGGCCGTGTGCTCCCGTCAGAACAACGGCAGGGTATAGCTGACGATCAGGCGGTTCTCGTCGAGTTCGCCGAGAGCGTCGGAACGCACCATGGCGTTGCGCCAACGCAGGGCCAGGTTCTTCAACGGACCTTCCTGGATGGTGTAGCTGATGTCCACATCCCGTTCCCACTCTTCGGCACTGTTTCCGCCGACTTCGAAGCCGTCGCCGGTTACATAGCGCGCGAAAGCCGCCAGGCCGGGGATGCCGTAAGAGGCGAAGTTGATGTCGTAGCGCGCCTGCCAGGATTTCTCGTCTTTACGGGTGAAGTCGAGGATCTGCAGGTAGTTGACGATATAAGGATCGGTTTCCTGGAGGAACGGGAAGGCATTGTCGCCGCCGACTCTCTGATAGCCCAGACGGAAGGTATGGGCGCCCGTACCGGCCCACAGGTTGACCGAGGTCAGGGTGTTGTCGATCTTGCCGCCCAGTTTCTTGCCGTTATCGTTGGAGTCGAAGTAGGCCAGGTTGGCGCCCAGCTTCCAATCGCCGATCGGCTGGATGTGCACCAGGTTATAGAGCTTCTGGTCGTAGATATCCTCCAGCTCGCCGTACCACAAACCGACCGTGGTATTGCCGTCGTTGAACTTGTAGTCGCCGCCGCCGAAGTTATAGCGGTCGCTCTCGCCGCCCGCGTTGCTCGCACGGATGTCCTGGCTATCGGTGGAGTCGCGGAAGTTCACCTCGCGCAGTTGGCCTGCATTGAGGTTCAAACCGGCGATCTCTTGCGAGTTGAGCATGCCGCCGGTGAAGACTTGCGGTAACAGGCGCGAATCACCGGAGGAGACGATCGGCAGCTTGGGCATCAGGCCGCCGACCTTGAGTACGGTTTTCGACAGCCGCGCTTTCAGCGCGGCGGTGGCTTCGGAATATTCCCCCGGGCCTTCGTCGCCGAAGGTACTGGGCAGCAGGTTGGTGCCGGCGCGTTCGTCCGACGAATCGAGTTTCAACCCCAATCCCGCGTAGGCATCCAGACCGAACCCCACGGTGCCCTCGGTAAAGCCGGATTCGGCCTTGAGGATAAAGCCCTGCGCCCATTCTTCGCGTTTGGATTGTTGCGCGGCGGTGGTGTGGCGCAGATCGCGGTTCATGTAAAAGTTGCGCAGCTCCAGCGTGGCCTTGCTGTCCTTGATGAACTCGGCATGGGCCAAGGACGGCAGAGTAAAGCTGGCGCCCAGGGTGGCTAAGGCCACCGCTCGGGCGAGGGGAGTTTTGCTCATTATTGTTGTCTCCTCGTGAGTGTGCTGGGTGGCGTGCGGCCACCCCGGTGCGGCACGGTGAAATAGAGCACGAGGCGGAAAAACTGACCTTTAGACCTTAGTCGGCCCGCCGTAGAACCAGCCAAATAGACGCCTGCAAGGCCGTATCGGCAGCCGTCTGGGGTTACTTGGCATGGCCGACGATATCGAGCCGCGGTGCCGCGGGGTTGCCGGAAGAGGATTCGACCCAGGTCGGGTAATAACCGAGCTGCCGATGCACCTCGGCATCATGCGCGGGGATCACCATCAACTTGGGTTCGCGCTGGATCAGCGTATGCACTTGCTGCAGCACCTGACGGGTGGCGTCGTGGTCGTTATCGACCATGTTGCGGCTGAACCAGAACTTCTCCTTGGGGCCGGTGAAACCCTCCAGGCGCCAACTGGCGTCGCCGGTAAAGAAGAAGCGTCGGCCATCGTCAAGGGTGATGAACAAACCGACCGAGCCCGGCGTATGGCCGCGTAGCGGCACCAGTACCAGGCTGCCGTCGCCGAACAGGTCATGGCTCTCGCTGAAGCCCATAAAGGCTTCGGACGCGAACTCGTAGGGCACCCATTTGATCGGGTGCTTGAACTGGCTGGGCAGCACCGCCGGTGGGCTGGCGATCTGGCTGAATTCGATTTCCTCGTAGGGCGCCCAGACCGGTACCTCGGGGAAGTCCGCCAGCCCCGATGCATGGTCCCAGTGCGCATGGGACAGCAGAATGCGGTCCACGCGAATGCCGTCGCGGTCCAGTTGATCGCGCACCGGTTGCACCGGGCCATATTGCAGCAGGGGTTTGTCGTGCCAGGGCATTTCGCTGGCGAATTGGCTATCGACCTGGCGGCCCAGGGAAGTGTCGAACAACAGCGTCGCGGCGTGGTGTTCGATCAACACCGCCATGTGGTTGGCGATGGCTGTTTCCGTCCATTTGCCGCCCTCCACGGTAAAGGCGTCGAGGGTTTCGGTTTCCGCCGTTTTCACCAGGCTGAAGCGCACGCCGGCGGCTTCCGCGCTAAGGCTGGCCAGGCCGAGTAAAGCAAGCAAGAGCAGACGGGATAGATGCATCGCTAAGGTTCCTTGGAATATCGGGGGAGGGCGATAAGGCGGGGCTTACAGCCCGGGCATGCCGAAATAACCGGGCAGCTCGCGAATGCGTGCGAACCAGGCATTGAGGTGCGTGTAGGGCGTTAAATCGATGCCGCCGTCGCCGGCCAGGGCGGCATAGGGAAAGACCGCGATATCGGCGATGCTCGGCTGCGCGCCCCCGGCCAGCCAGGTGTGGGCGGCCAGGTGATTGTTCAGCAGCTGCAAGGCAGCCAAGGCTTTCTGATGGACGGCGTCGGTGTCGATCGGCAGGCCGAACAGCTTGCCCACCCGGGCAGTGGCCGGGCCATGGTGTATTTCGTTAGCGGCGAAGCTCAGCCAACTGGCGATGTGCCCCTGGCTGACCGCATCGAGCGGGTACCAATGCTCATCGGCATAACGCCGCGCCAGGTAAACCAGAATCGCCTGGGAATCGCCCAGCTTCAGATCGCCATCGACCAGAGCCGGTATTTGCCCGCGTGGATTGATCGCCAGAAACTCCGCGCGCTTCTGCTCGCCCGTCCGTAGATCGAGGTTGCGCAGCTCTGCGTGCTGGCCGATCAGGCCGAGAAACAGGCGGACTTTGTAACAATTGCCGGACAGGGTCATATCGTAAAGTCGCATCGCGGTGCTCCATTCGTGGGGTTCGTGTTGCGATGGATATTAGACAGACAGGTCTGTATATTTCAAGCGGCAATTTTGTCCAAGACGCAAACAGGCGACTACCGGGCAATGCCGACGCTTGCGCATAATGGCCGAC
>NZ_CAMPHN010000387.1 GCF_946885885.1 uncultured Pseudomonas sp. | reverse complement strand
CGGCTGACGATCAGGGCATCGCCCTCGTAACCTTTGAGGAACAGCTGGAAGTGCCCGAGCGGCGTGCGCTGCAGCCGTTCGATGCGTTCACGGGCGACCAGCGCATTACGGTGGATACGCACGAAGCGCTCGCCGAACTCGTCTTCCAGTGCCTTCAGCGGTTCGTCGAGCAGCACTTCGCCGCCGCCGTGACGCAGGGTCACGTACTTATGGTCGGCGATGAAATAGATGACCTGATCGAGCGGAATCAGCTCGATGCCTTTGCGCGTGCGTGCGCTGATATGGCTGCGCGGGCCAGCCCCGCCCTCCACGGCTGGGCGGGTCAAAGCTGCGAGTTGCACGCGATTGGGACGCTCGGCCTTTTTCAGCGCCTCGCGCAGATCCTCCGGGCGCACCGGCTTGACCAAATACCCGACCGCGCTGACCTGGAAGGCTTCCAGGGCGAATTCGTCATGGGCAGTACAGAAAATCACCGCGGGCGGCGCGTCGCGCTCGCACAGTTTGGCAGCGACTTGCAAACCATCCATGCCCGGCATACGGATATCCAGCAGCACGATATCGGGCTTCAGGCTATCGATCAGCACCAGGGCTTCTTCGCCATTGCTGGCTGAGGGCTCGAGCACGCGGTAACCTTCGAGGTCACCGACCATACGACTGAGGCGCTCACGGGCCAAGGGTTCGTCATCGACGATGAGGACATTCATATTGTTCCGGCTTCCTGCGTGAGTCTCGCACAAGGATAGCGTAGACAGGTGAAATGGCGGCCGTCACGGCGCTCTACGCTGAGACTGGCTCGCGACCCGAAAAGTGCCGTTAGTCGGGCATCAATATTTGCCAGTCCCTGATGGGTTCCGCGCGACGGCTGTTGCTCTTCCGACGCACTGAAAGGATTGCTCACGCACAGCTGGAACACGCCCTCGGCGTATTTCGCCTCGATGCGCACCAAACCACCCTCGATGCGCGGCTGGATGCCATAGATCAAGGCATTCTCCAGCAAAGGCTGCAAGGTTAACTGTGGAATAGGCAGATCCTCCGGTACATCGTCGACATCCCATTGCAACTGTAGACGCTCGCCGAGGCGATAGTGTTCGATCGACAAATATCGCTTCGCCAACTCCAGCTCCTCGCGCCAGGGCACCAGGCTGCCGGGCTTGGCCAGGCTGGCGCGAAACAGGTCGGACAGATCCAGCACGGCCTGCTCCGCCTTGTAGGGGTCGATGACCACCAGACTGGCGATGCTGTTGAGGCTATTGAACAGGAAATGCGGGCGGATCCGCGCTTGCAGCGACTCGATGCGCGCCCGCAGTTCGGCCTGTTCCTGCCGCCGCCATTGGCTCTGCAGATAAAAGTAGCGTAGCAGCAACATCGACATGATCATGCTGATCAACGCATGGCGCAGATACAGATTGACCTCGCCGGCGCGCGACAAGGGGCCGCCCAATTGGTAATAGTCGGCCACGGCGGTGCACGCCAGGGTCAAGCCGACCACGATCGCGCAGCACAGGACGCCCGCCAACGCCGCACGCATACGCGCCAGAACCGGCCGCAAACGACAGAGCAATGCCGCCGAAAGCAGCACGATCCACTGCACGAACAGCGAGGTCAGCGCCAGGCGCACCCAATCGAAGCCTGGCAGCATCGGCTCGGAAAGCACCAGCACCAGCACCAGCAACTCGGCGAGCAGGACCATGCTCAGCAGGGCCTCGGGTTCGCACAGCTCAGGCACGAAAAAATCGTCGGTAGCGGCGGAATGGGTGTTGGCGATCAAATTTTTTATATTCATCGGCGCAGTTTCCGCGTGGCTCGCGCGAGCGGCAAGATAGACGGTTCCAGCCGGGCTAAATAAAGCGCTGAAATGCCGCCGGGACGATAAAAATGTGACGCTGGCGACATTGCTCGACGCATGACCGGCCGGTCGCCGATAACGCGACGCGGCGATTTTGCCCGCCAGCCTGTTATTATCGGCCGACTTTTTCCGCCGTGCAGGTCGCCTCGGGTCAGGATAGCGCTTGCGCTGTCCGCCGACCCGCCGTCCGACCCGCCTGTTTTAGCGCATCAGCCGAGCGAACCCATGAGCACCGAAAAAACCAATCAGTCCTGGGGCGGCCGCTTCAGCGAACCCGTCGACGCCTTCGTCGCCCGTTTCACCGCCTCCGTCGAGTTCGATAAGCGCCTGTACCGTCACGACATCATGGGCTCGATCGCCCATGCGACCATGCTGGCCAAAGTCGGTGTGCTCAGCGATGCCGAACGCGACAGCATCGTCGACGGCCTGACGCAGATCCAGGGGGAAATCGAAGCCGGCCAGTTCGACTGGCGCGTCGACCTGGAAGACGTGCACATGAACATCGAGGCGCGCCTCACCGACCGCATCGGCGTCACCGGCAAGAAGCTGCACACCGGCCGTTCGCGCAACGACCAGGTGGCCACCGACATCCGCCTGTGGCTGCGCGACGAGATCGACCTGATCCTCGCGGAAATCACCCGCCTGCAACAGGGCCTGCTGGAGCAGGCCGAGCGCGAAGCGGCGACCATCATGCCCGGTTTCACCCACCTGCAAACCGCGCAACCGGTGACCTTCGGCCATCACTTGCTGGCCTGGTTCGAGATGCTCAGCCGCGACTACGAGCGTTTGGTCGACTGCCGCAAACGCACCAACCGCATGCCGCTGGGCAGCGCGGCGCTGGCCGGCACCACCTACCCGATTCAACGTGAAATCACTGCCCAACTGCTCGGTTTCGACGCCGTGGGCGGCAACTCGCTGGACGGCGTATCCGACCGCGATTTCGCCATCGAATTCTGCGCCGCTGCCTCCCTGGCGATGATGCACCTGTCGCGCTTCTCCGAAGAGCTGGTGCTGTGGACGTCCGCGCAGTTCCAGTTCATCGACCTGCCGGATCGCTTCTGCACCGGCTCCTCGATCATGCCGCAGAAAAAGAACCCCGACGTGCCGGAGCTGGTGCGCGGCAAGACCGGCCGCGTATTCGGCGCCCTGACCGGCCTGCTGACCCTGATGAAAGGCCAGCCGCTGGCCTACAACAAGGACAACCAGGAGGACAAGGAGCCGCTATTCGACGCCGCCGACACCCTGCGCGACTCGCTACGCGCCTTCGCCGATATGATTCCGGCGATCAAACCCAAGCACGCGATCATGCGCGAAGCGGCCTTGCGCGGCTTCTCCACCGCCACCGACCTGGCCGATTACCTGGTACGCAAGGGCCTGCCGTTCCGCGACTGCCACGAGATCGTCGGCCACGCGGTGAAGTACGGCGTGGACA
>NZ_CAMPHN010000386.1 GCF_946885885.1 uncultured Pseudomonas sp. | reverse complement strand
CACCGGGCGAACCCGGTGATTGTCGGGGACTTAAGCCAGTACGGCTTTCGCTTTCTCGACAATCGCAGCAAACGCCGCTTTTTCGTTCACTGCCAGATCAGCCAATACCTTACGGTCGATCTCGATGGACGCTTTTTTCAGGCCAGCGATGAAACGGCTGTAGGACAGACCGTTAACACGAGCACCAGCATTGATACGAGCGATCCACAGGGCACGGAACTGACGCTTCCGCTGACGACGGTCGCGGTAGGCGTACTGGCCTGCCTTGATCACTGCCTGCTTGGCAACGCGGAATACGCGCGAACGCGCACCGTAGTAGCCTTTAGCGAGTTTCAGAATTTTTTTGTGACGCTTGCGAGCGATTACGCCGCGCTTAACACGAGCCATGAGTAATTTCCTCTATCTTGACCGATTAACGAACGCGCAGCATGCGCGCCACTTTTGCCACGTCGGACGGATGCACCATGGTGCTTCCGCGCAGTTGACGCTTACGCTTAGTGGACATCTTGGTCAGGATGTGGCTCTTGAAAGCGTGCTTGTGCTTGAAGCCATTAGCGGTTTTAAGAAAACGCTTGGCTGCACCACTCTTGGTTTTCATCTTTGGCATGTTCGGATACTCCGCATTCAGTTGATAAACATAACCGCAAGGCCTGCCGTGCCCTGGTGGTTACTTCTTCTTTTTGGGGGCGATGACCATGATCAGCTGGCGTCCTTCCATCTTTGGATGCTGTTCAACGGTGCCATATTCCGCAAGGTCAGCTTCGACCCGCTTCAACAGCTCCATGCCCAGCTCCTGATGCGCCATCTCACGGCCGCGGAATCGCAATGACACCTTGGCCCTGTCCCCATCACTCAGGAAACGTACCAGGTTGCGCAGTTTTACCTGGTAATCCCCTTCCTCCGTCCCTGGACGAAACTTGATTTCTTTAACCTGCACTTGCTTCTGGTTTTTCTTCGCAGCAGCAATTTGCTTCTTCTTTTCGAAGATCGACTTGCCGTAGTCCATTACCCGACAAACCGGTGGAACCGCATCGGCGGAAATTTCCACCAGATCCAACTTGGACTCTTCAGCGATTCTAAGCGCTTCATCAATCGAGACGATGCCAATTTGCTCGCCGTCAGCGCCAATTAACCGAACCTCGCGTGCCGAGATATTCTCGTTGATCGGGGCCTTCGGTGTAGCTCGTTTATCTTGTCTCATTTCACGCTTAATAATGATTACTCCAAATCTTGGCGACCACGCCGGGAAACCGCCTGCGCGAGGAATTCAGCGAATTGAGCGATGGGCATCGAGCCCAGATCGGCACCTTCACGGGTACGCACGGCGACAGTTTGCGTCTCAACTTCCCGATCTCCGACAACCAAGAGATAAGGAACCTTGAGCAAAGTATGCTCGCGGATTTTAAAGCCAATTTTTTCGTTTCTCAAGTCGGACTTGGCACGAAAACCGCTTTGGTTGAGGGTTTTTTCCACTTCCAAGGCAAATTCGGCCTGCTTGTCGGTGATATTCATCACCACCGCCTGAGTCGGCGCGAGCCAGGCCGGGAATGCGCCCTCGTAATGTTCGATCAGAATCCCGATGAAACGCTCGAACGAACCGAGAATCGCCCGGTGCAACATGACCGGATGCTTGCGGCTATTGTCTTCGCTGACGAACTCGGCACCCAAACGCACCGGCAGGTTGAAGTCGAGCTGCAAAGTCCCGCATTGCCAGACACGACCCAGACAGTCCTTCAAAGAGAACTCGATCTTGGGTCCATAGAATGCACCCTCGCCCGGCTGCAGATCGTAAGACAGACCGGCACTGTCGAGCGCGGAGGCCAATGCCGCCTCGGCACGATCCCACAATTCATCGGAGCCGACCCGCTTCTCCGGACGCGTCGAGAGCTTGAGCTGGATATCGGTAAAACCGAAATCGGCGTAGACCGCCAGGGTCAGCTTGATGAAGTCGGCCGACTCGCTCTGCATCTGCTCTTCGGTGCAGAAGATGTGCGCATCGTCCTGGGTAAAGCCGCGCACCCGCATGATCCCGTGCAACGCACCGGACGGCTCGTTACGGTGGCAGGCGCCGAACTCGGCCAAGCGCATCGGCAGCTCGCGGTAGCTTTTCAAGCCCTGGTTGAACACCTGCACATGGCAAGGACAGTTCATCGGTTTGATCGCATAGTCGCGACTTTCCGACTCGGTGGTGAACATGTTCTCGGCGTAGTTGGCCCAGTGCCCGGACTTCTCCCACAGCGAGCGGTCGACCACCTGCGGCGTTTTGATCTCCAGATAGCCATGCTCACGCTGCACGCCACGCATGTACTGCTCGAGCACCTGGTACAGAGTCCAGCCGTTCGGGTGCCAGAACACCATGCCCGGCGCCTCTTCCTGGGTATGGAATAGATTCAGGCGCTTGCCGATTTTGCGGTGATCGCGCTTCTCGGCTTCCTCGATGCGCTGGATATAGGCCGCCAACTGCTTCTTGTCGGCCCAGGCAGTGCCATAGACACGCTGCAACTGCTCGTTCTTGGCATCGCCGCGCCAGTAGGCGCCGGACAGCTTGGTCAGCTTGAACGCCTTGAGGAAGCGCGTGTTCGGCACATGCGGGCCACGGCACATATCCACGTATTCTTCATGGTAATAAAGCCCCATGGCCTGCTCGTCGGGCATGTCTTCGACCAGACGCAGCTTGTAGTCTTCGCCGCGCAAGGCAAAGACATCGATCACTTCGGCACGCGGCGTGATCTTTTTGATCACGTCGTAGTCCTTCTCGATCAGTTGCTGCATGCGCTGCTCGATCGCCGCGACGTCTTCCATGGTGAAAGGACGCTCGGAGGCGATGTCGTAGTAAAAACCTTCTTCAATGACCGGACCGATCACCATTTTCGCAGTGGGAAACAACTGCTTGACCGCATGACCGATCAGATGCGCACAGGAGTGGCGGATGATTTCCAGGCCTTCCTGATCTTTGGGCGTGATGATTTGCAGGGTCGCATCGCTGTCGATCGGATCGCAGGCATCGACCAGCTTGCCATTGACCTTGCCGGCGACCGTCGCCTTGGCCAGACCGGCACCAATGGATTGCGCCACCTCGAGTACGGATACCGGGTGATCGAACGAACGCTGACTGCCGTCGGGAAGAGTGATGATGGGCATGGCGCCTCCTCTCCTAGTGGTGACCTCTACCAAAGGCCACATGGGTTGGGATGAGCCAGTAAGCGATTCAGCGGTATGCCTGCCATACGGTGGCAGGAGCCTGTTAAGCCAACCAAAACCGAACCGGGTTCACTGGAGGTTTT
>NZ_CAMPHN010000385.1 GCF_946885885.1 uncultured Pseudomonas sp. | reverse complement strand
TTGGGCAGGTCGATGGCGCGCATGAACACAGTGGCGTCTTCGTCTTCGACCTGGGCGACCGCGACCTTGGGGCCGATCACCAGCAGGCTCACCGAGCCCATCTTCACCTGGTCGCCCGGCTGCAGCACGGCGGTGCCGACCTTCTGCTGGTTGACCATCACGCCATTGGCCGAGGCCAGGTCTTTGACTTCCAGCACGTCGTCCTTAAGGTAGAACTCGCAGTGCCGCCGCGACAGCTCCAGGTCGCTGAAACACAGCTCGCATTTGCTCGAACGGCCGAAAGTCATCGAGCCGTTTATATGGAACTTCTTGCCTTCGTGCTCGCCGCTGATCACCTGCACGAACCAGCGCGCGGTGGGTTCGCTCTTGACCTTACTCTTGGCCGGATCGATCAACAGCATCTCGACGGCGCCAATGCGCACGCGATCATCCGGCCGCAACTGGAAACGCGCCCCGACGCGCTCGTCATTGACCAACACGGCACCGACCAAAGGATCGCCCTGGCTGGAGACATCGGTGAGGTAATAGAAGCCCTGATCCTGGCGAACTTCCGCATGGAAGGGGGCGATACCCGGATCGGCCAGCACCAGGTTGTTGCGGCTATCCCGGCCAATGGTGAAGCGCTCCTCCACCAGCCAGATCGGCGCTTGGCGGTTGTCGCTGAAGTGAATCCTGAGCATTCGACGCTTACCTCAATCGTTGAAGAGGTTGTTCCATAGACGTTTGATCGGGTTTTGCCGGGCCGGTTGGGCATCCGACGTGCGGGTCGTCGTGGTGCTCCGCGCCTTGTTCGCCGGCCGCTGCGCCAGACGAATGCGCTGCTCATGCCCGGCCAGCAGTTGCAGCAGCCTTTCGTTGGTCGGTGCGACCTCCAGGCCCTGATTAATATAGGCCAGCGCGTCGGTGAATTCGCGGCGCTGGTAGGCTGCTTCGCTGCGCTCGATAAAGCGCTGCGCGACACGTTCGAGACCGGCCAGGGCGAGCAGGTTATCCGGCTCCCAGGCCAGCACCTGGCGAAAGTAATAGGTTGCGCTGTCGTCTTCGGGCTGCAGCAATTGCCCCTCGCCGAGGCGTTGTTCGGCTTGCGCCAGATAAGCCTCGATGCGGGCCTGCAATACCCGCCGCAAGCCATCGAGCGCGCCAGCGTGCTCGGCATCCAGCGCCAGTGCCTGGCGGAAATAGAAATCGGCGTTATCCAGCGGCGGCTCGAGCAGTTGCCCCTCATCCAGACGCAGCTCGCCCTTGGCCAGATAGTCGGCGATCCGTTGCTGCTGGTAGAGGTAGTAGCCGCCGCTGGCAGCGCTGCCCAGCAGCACGGTGACCAGCAGCCACAGCCATAGAGGGCGCGTCTGACGCTGCCGCACCTTGGCCCGTTGCGGCGCCGGCGCGATCTGCGTGCTCCCCAGGTCGGGCCCGCATATCTCGTCCAGGCTGGCCAATAGCACCCGGCAATCGGCGAAGCGCTCGTCCGGGTCTTTGGCCAGCATTCTGTCGAGCAGCCATTGGTACTCGCGCAACGGCCCGGGCAACTCGGGCACGGCCATTTGCACGTGGTTCATCACGGTTTGCGGATAGCTGGCGCCACGGAAGGCATTGGTGCCGGTGAGCATCTCCAGCAGAATCACGCCCAGGCTGTAGATATCGCTGCGCGCATCCAGCGCCTGGCACTGCGCCTGTTCCGGGCTGCTGTAGGCCGGGCTACCGACGGCGATGCCGAATTGAGTCAGGTCGTGATCCAACGCCACTTCCTTGGCCACGCCGAAATCGGTGATCACCGCCGTACCCTCGTCGCGAAAGAGGATATTGGCCGGCTTGATATCGCGGTGCACCAAGCCCTTTTCATGCACCACGGCCAGACCGCTGGCGATCTGCCGGACGATCTCCAGGGCACGCTGCGGCGCGAAGATTTCGCCCCGGTGTTGCGCCAGATCGCCGCCAGGGACGAACTCCATCGCCAGGTAGTAGCGGCCATCGGCCAATTGGTCGATGTCATAGATGGTGATAATCGAGGGGTGGTGCAGGGAGGCGACGATATGGCCTTCCTTGATAAAGCGCTGGCTGAAGGCCTGGTCGTCGGCGCTCAGCAACACCTTCACCGCGACCTTGCGGTGCAGCGATTGCTGGGTGGCGAGGTAGACCTCGGCCATGCCGCCTTGGCCGAGCAGGCCGTGCACCTTGTAGCCGGGTATTTCGATCAAGGCTTCACTCATGGCTGTTGCCCCGCATCGGGCGATTTCTTGCGCAGGCTGAACAGGCGGCTGAGCAAACCGCGCGGCCTGCTCTCCTCGCTCGGTGGCGGCACGCTGCGGGCCAACACGATGCAGGAAATATTGTCCTTGCCGCCCATGCGATTGGCTGCGTCGATCAGTCGCGCCACCAACTCGTCGAGGGTCTGCGCGTTGCTGCACAGCTGGTGAATCTGCTCGTCGTCGAGTTCGCCGGTCAGCCCGTCGCTGCACAGCAGGAGCAGTTCGTCGGTGCCCAGGTGGCCTTGCACCACGCCCACTTCGAGCGTTTGATCGTCGCGCCCCAGGCAACGCAGGATCACATTGCGCTGCGGATGGTTACGCGCTTCGCCGGGGCTCATCTGCCCGGCATCGATCATCGACTGCACCCAGCTGTGGTCATGGGTCAGGCGTTCGATACGCTCGGCGCCGACCCGATAAGCACGGCTGTCGCCAACCCAGGCGATATCGAAATCGCCGCCGTCGAAGCGCACCGCGACCAGCGTGGTGCCCATACCGAGGCCTTGGCTATCGCTGGCCGCGGCGGCGACGATCGCGTGATTGGCCCGGTGCACCGCATCGACCAGGGACACGTCGGCGGCGCAGGCGCTCTGCAAGGTTTCCAGCGCCAAGGCACTGGCCACTTCGCCGCAACTATGCCCGCCCATGCCGTCGGCCACTGCCCACAGGTTCAGATCGGGGCAGCACAGCAAGGCATCCTCGTTGTGCCCGCGCACCTGGCCGGCGACGCTTTGCCCGGCATATATCAGGGTTTCTTCGATCAAGGTCATCGGCTGCTTCTGGAGCCGGGGAACCGCCCCGGCGAACGCACAAGAGCGCCCATGATGCGGCCGTGCAGCGCGGCTGTCACCGGTATAAGGCTAAATTTGCCGGCGAACTGTTAACCAATCGAGCAGTCGCCGCCCACTGACCGCGCCTTATTGCGCCTGCCCGGTTATGCTTGGCCGCGCAGCAAAACTTCAACCCTCCGACAGCGGATGCCCGATCTGTACTACCGCGCCCTCCCCGCTCCGCTCAAACCGCTCGCGGAAAAATTCTACCGGGCGCA
>NZ_CAMPHN010000384.1 GCF_946885885.1 uncultured Pseudomonas sp. | reverse complement strand
TGTGCCAGGGCGCCGGGGATATCGGCGGGGTCGCCCCGCAATTGCTGCAGAGCAGGCTGTTCGCCGCAAGCGAAGGTAAATCGAAATGAGCGCGGAAACCTTGAAATCGCAACTGCCGGTCAGCGTCTTCGGGCGGGTCGCAGTGTTGTTTGGCGGCAAGAGCGCCGAGCGCGAAGTGTCGCTGAAATCCGGCAATGCCGTGCTGCAAGCGCTGCAAGCGGCCGGTGTGGATGCGTTCGGCATCGACGTCGGCGACGACTTGCTGCAGCGCCTGCTGGCCGAGAAGATCGACCGCGCCTTTATCGTGTTGCACGGCCGCGGCGGCGAGGATGGCAGCATGCAGGGCCTGCTCGAATGCGCCGGCATCCCTTACACCGGCAGTGGCATCCTGGCGTCGGCCCTGGCCATGGACAAATTGCGCACCAAGCAGGTCTGGCAGAGCCTCGGCCTGCCGACGCCGCGTCACGCCGCATTGGCGTCCGAGGCCGACTGTGAGGCCGCGGCGAGCGAGCTGGGTTTCCCGTTGATCGTCAAGCCGGCCCATGAAGGCTCCAGCATCGGCATGGCCAAGGTCGCCACGCTGGCCGAGCTGATCGCCGCCTGGCGGGACGCCAGCCGGTACGACTCGCAAGTGCTGGTCGAGCAGTGGATCCAGGGCCCGGAATACACAGTCGCGACCCTGCGCGGTCAGGTGTTGCCGCCGATCGGCCTGGGCACCCCGCACAGTTTCTACGATTACGACGCCAAGTACCTGGCCAATGACACCCAGTACCGCATTCCCTGCGGCCTGGATGCGGCCAAGGAAGAAGAGCTGAAAGCGCTCAGTGCGCGCGCCTGCGAAGCCGTCGGCACCCAGGGCTGGGCACGGGTGGACGTGATGCAGGACGCCGCCGGGCAGTTCTGGTTGCTGGAGGTCAACACGGTGCCGGGCATGACCGACCACAGCCTGGTGCCGATGGCGGCGCGCGCGGCCGGTCTGGATTTCCAACAGTTGGTCTTGGCGATTCTCGCCGACAGCCTAGAGGCACGGGGTTAAGTCATGGTCGCCGCGCTGCGTCACCCGTCAGGTTCTGCTCGCGCGCCGTTGCGCGGCAAGCCTGCGCAGCGTGGCGCCAGCCGTTTGGTGGCCAAGGAGCCGATCGGTACGCGGGTGTGGCTGGCCAAGCCGCGTATTTCTGGGATGGGCGCCTGGCTCAAGCGCATCACCTGGCCGTTGTTGCTGCTCGGCCTGGGCTACGGCGCCTATGACCTGGCGCAGCGGCTGATGCCCTATGCGGATCTGCCGATCGCCAAGGTCAGTGTCGAAGGCGACCTCAGCTATATCAGCCAGCAGGCGGTACAGCAGCGCATCGAGCCTTTTGTCGAGGCGAGTTTTTTCAGCGTCGACCTGGTCGGCATGCGCAACGAGTTGGAACAGATGCCGTGGATCGCCAGTGCCCAGGTACGTCGGGTATGGCCGGATCAGGTAGTGGTGAAGTTGGAAGAGCAGTTACCCATTGCCCGCTGGGGCGATGAGGCGCTGCTGAACAATCAGGGCCAGGCATTCGAGCCCAGGGAGCTGGCGAATTATCAGCACCTGCCGCAGCTGTATGGCCCCAAGCGTGCGCAGCAGCGAGTGATGCAGCAGTACCAGGTGCTCAGTCAAATGCTCAGGCCGATGGGTTTTACCGTGGTGCGCCTGGAATTGCGTGAACGCGGCAGTTGGTTTCTCTCCACCGGGCAGGGCATCGAGCTGTTATTGGGCCGCGATCACCTGGTGGAAAAAATGCGGCGCCTGAGCGTCATTTTCGACAAGGCGCTGAAAGAGCAGCAAGCGAATATCGCGCGGATCGATCTGCGTTATGCCAACGGCCTGGCCGTGGCATGGCGCGAGCCGCCCGCGCCCACGACAGCCAATACCGCTGTCGTGCAGTGAATCAGGAGAAGGCAAGAGCCATGGCAAACGTGCAGAGCGGCAAGATGATCGTCGGCCTCGATATCGGCACCTCCAAAGTGGTGGCGCTGGTGGGCGAGTTGACCGCCGATGGCCAATTGGAAATTGTCGGTATCGGCACCCATCCGTCGCGCGGCCTGAAAAAGGGCGTGGTGGTGAATATCGAATCCACCGTGCAATCGATTCAACGCGCGGTCGAAGAAGCGCAACTGATGGCCGGTTGCCGTATCCACTCGGCGTTCGTCGGCGTGGCCGGTAACCATATCCGTAGTCTCAATAGCCACGGCATCGTCGCGATCCGCGATCGCGAAGTCAGCCCGGCCGACCTCGAGCGCGTGCTCGATGCCGCCCAGGCCGTGGCTATTCCGGCGGATCAGCGGGTGTTGCACACGCTGCCGCAGGATTACGTGATCGATAACCAGGAAGGCGTGCGCGAGCCTTTGGGCATGTCCGGCGTGCGCCTGGAAGCCAAGGTGCACGTGGTGACCTGCGCGGTGAACGCGGCGCAGAACATCGAGAAATGCGTGCGTCGCTGCGGTCTGGAAGTCGACGACATCATCCTCGAACAGCTGGCCTCGGCTTATGCGGTACTGACCGACGACGAGAAGGAACTGGGCGTGTGCCTGGTGGATATCGGCGGCGGTACCACCGATATCTGCATCTTCACCGAGGGCGCGATTCGCCATACGGCGGTGATCCCGATCGCCGGCGACCAGGTCACCAACGACATCGCTATGGCCCTGCGCACGCCGACCCAGTACGCCGAGGAAATCAAGATCCGTTACGCCTGCGCCCTGGCCAAGCTGGCCGGTGCCGGCGAAACCATCAAGGTGCCTAGCGTTGGCGACCGGCCGCCGCGCGACCTGTCGCGCCAGTCGTTGGCCGAAGTGGTCGAGCCGCGCTACGACGAGCTGTTCACCCTGATTCAGGCAGAGCTGCGCCGCAGCGGCTACGAAGACCTGATCCCGGCGGGCATCGTCCTCACCGGCGGTACGGCGAAGATGGAAGGCGCGGTCGAACTGGCCGAGGAGATCTTCCATATGCCGGTGCGCCTGGGCATGCCGCAGAACGTCAAGGGCTTGGCCGACGTGGTGCGCAATCCGATTTATTCCACCGGCGTGGGGCTGCTGCTGTATGGGCTGCAAAAGCAGACCGACGGCATCTCCATGTCGGCAATCAGCAATTTCAACGATGAATCGAAAGTCCCCGTGTTCGAGCGCTTGAAGCGCTGGGTGCAAGGCAACTTTTGATTCGAACCCGAGCAATGCAGTAGGCGTTACAACCAGAGTAATAAAAGGAGAGGGGAAATGTTCGAACTCGTAGATAGCGCACCACAGAGTGCTGTGATCAAAGTAATCGGAGT
>NZ_CAMPHN010000383.1 GCF_946885885.1 uncultured Pseudomonas sp. | reverse complement strand
TAATGCGCGTTGACTCTCTGCACCCTCGCACGCTTTTGCCTATCGGATATATCCGGCCCGGACGCAGCCTTTAGCAGGCTGTTGAAAAACTACCTGCGTTGCCATCGCGGCGTTAAAAACAGGCTCGGATGCGAGCCCAGTCAAAATGCTCATTTACAACACGTAAACTCCGCTTTTTCGCCTGTTTTTGCCTTGCGCTGGCTGCCTCGCCTACGTTTTTCAACGGCCTGCTAATGGGGCTAACTGCAATCAGTTTAGCTGCTGTCCGCCCGCGCCGGACAATTCAGCCAACTGGTCGGCCAGGCGCACGAAGGCGGCCAGGTCGAGTTGTTCGGGGCGTAAGCCGCCGTCTACGCCAGCAGATTCGATCGCCTCGGCGGGCAGTAGTTTCTTCAGGGTATTGCGCAAGGTTTTACGGCGTTGATTGAAAGCCTCGCGCACTACCTGTTCGAGCAGGCGATGATCCTTCGCCGGGTGCGGCAAAACCTTATGGGGCACCAGACGCACGATGGCCGAGTCGACCTTGGGCGGCGGGTTGAAGGCGCCGGGGCCGACATTGAACAGGTGCTCCACCCGGCAGTGGTACTGCACCATGATCGACAGCCGCCCCCAATCGCCGCCGCCCGGCGTGGCGGCCAAGCGCTCGACCACTTCCTTTTGCAACATGAAGTGCATGTCGCGGATCAGCGCGGCGTTATCCAGCAGGTGGAAGATCAGCGGGGTGGATATGTTGTAGGGCAGGTTGCCGACCACGCGCAGGCTATGGGGAGCGGGGTCGAGGCTGGCGAAGTCGAATTTCAAGGCATCGCCCTGGTGCAACTGAAAGCGCGGTTCGGCGGCGAATTGGCCGTTGAGGATCGGGATCAGGTCGCGGTCCAGTTCGATCACGTCGAGTTGCGCGCCGCTGTTCAGCAGCCCCTCGGTCAGGGCGCCCTGGCCGGGTCCGATCTCCAGTATGCGCTCGCCCTCGCGGGCATGAATGGCGCGCAGGATGCGGTGAATCACGCCGGCGTCGTGCAGAAAGTTCTGGCCGAAGCGTTTACGCGCGCGATGTTGGTGCATAAGAGCAGCTCCAAGCGACAAGCTTCAAGCTGCAAGCGATAAGCAAGAGCGCAAAGCGAAAAGATAAGGTGCGAAGCTTATCAGGTGAGCTTGGGGACAGCATCCTCCGTGGCTTGCCGCGGTTAACTTGTGGCTTGTGGCTTGCGGCTTGTGGCTGCCGCCATCTGGTATGCCGTTTCCAGGGCGACTTGCAGGCTACCGCTGTCGATATTGCCGCTGCCGGCCAGGTCCAGCGCCGTGCCGTGATCGACCGAGGTGCGGATGATCGGCAGACCTAGGGTGACGTTTACCGCTGCGCCGAAGCCCTTGTATTTGAGTACCGGCAAGCCTTGGTCGTGGTACATCGCCAGTACCGCATCGCAGTTGTCGAGGTGCTTCGGGGTGAACAGGGTATCGGCCGGCAGCGGACCGATCAGCGTCATGCCCTCGGCGCGCAATCGCTCGAGCGCCGGCTCGATGATTTCGATTTCCTCGCGGCCGAGATGACCGCCTTCGCCAGCGTGCGGGTTCAGGCCGCAGACCAGTATGCGGGGGCGGGCGATGCCGAATTTGCTGCGCAGGTCGTGATCGAGAATGCGTGCCACGCGCTTCACGCGCTCGCCGGTAATGGCCGCGGCGACATCCTTGAGCGGCAAGTGCGTGGTCACCAGCGCCACGCGTAGGCCGCGGGTGGCGAGCATCATCACCACCTGCTCGGTGTGCGTCAGTTCGGCGAGAAATTCTGTGTGTCCGGAAAACGCGATGCCCGCTTCGTTGATCACCCCTTTATGCACCGGCGCGGTGATCATGCCGGCGAAGTCGCCGTCGATGCAGCCTTGCGCGGCGCGGGTCAGGGTATTCAACACGTAGGCGGCATTGCCTTTATCCAACTGCCCGGGGGTTACAGGCGCGGCCAGGGGCGTATCCCAGACATACAGGCTGCCAGCCTGTGCGGGCTGTTGCGGCCATGCGCCGGGGGCGACGCTGATCAGTTGGATATTCAGACCGAGTTGTCGGGCGCGCTCCTCGAGCAGCGTGCGCGCGGCGACGGCGACTATCGGGTGGGGCTGGCTGTCGCGCGCCATCAGCAGACACAGATCCGGGCCGATGCCGGCAGGCTCTCCGGGAGTCAGGGCAAAAATACGGGGGGCGATCATCGGTGGGTTCTCGGTTGGGCGGTCTCGGCGGCGTACCGGGCTATGTAATAGTCGCGAGCCATCTTAGTGGCCTTGTCCTCGCGGGAGAAGCGGGCATGTGGATGTGGATCGGCTCGCGTGCCCGCAGGCAGGCGAAAAGGCCATTTACCCATTGCTTGTTGCATGGGTCGCCTGGCTAAGCGTGGCGTTGCTTGTGGTGGCCGCAAAGGTAGGGAGCCAGTCCCTACACTTAAGCGCCGAAAAAAAGCCCGACTCTGCGCGTGGCATGGAGTCGGGCTCATTAGCTTGAGGTCGGCTCTGTTAGAGCTTGATCTCGACGTAGGCTTCGTCGCGGATCTGTCGCAACCAGGTCTGCAGTTCTTCTTCGTACTTGCGGTTGCGCAATGCATTCATCGCTTGCTGCTCGCGGAGTTGCGCGCTGCTGTCGGTCGCGCGGCGGCCCATGACCTGCAGTACGTGCCAGCCGTACGGGCTCTTGAATGGCTTGGACACTTCGCCGCTGGCGGTATCGTTCATGACTGCGCGGAACTCGGGCACAAGTACGCTCGGGTCGATCCAGTTCAAACTACCGCCGTTAAGCGCGGAGCCCGGGTCTTCGGAGAAGTTCTTTGCCAGTTCGGCGAAGTCTTCGCCGGCCAGGATGCGCTCATACAGGCGCTCGATCAGGCGCTTGGTTTCGGCTTCGCTACGGATTTCGCTGGGCTTGATCAGGATATGCCGCACGCTGACTTCGTCGCGCACCAGCTTGTCGCCGCCGCGCTTCTCCAGCAGTTTGAGCATGATAAAACCGCCCGGCGTACGTAGCGGCTCGGTGACTTCGCCGACTGCCAGCGCGCCAACCATCGCGTCGAATGGCGGCGGCAGCTGCGCGGCTTTACGCCAGCCCATCTCGCCACCTTCCAGAGCGGTTTCGCTGGCAGAGTTGGCGATCGCCAGCTGGGCGAAATCCGCACCTTCACGTGTTTGCTGGTAAATCGCCTGAGCTTTTCGCTCGGCGGCCTGGATCTCCTCGGACGACGCGCCCTCGGTCACCGGGATCAGGATGTTGGCCAGGCGGAATTCTTCCGATAGCTGCATCTTGCCCAGGTCGGAGGCCAGGAAGTTCTGCACTTCCT
>NZ_CAMPHN010000382.1 GCF_946885885.1 uncultured Pseudomonas sp. | reverse complement strand
AACGGCGCGGTCATGTCGCCGCCGTCGTACTGGTTGACCCAGACGCTGCCGGCACGTAACGCCTTGGCGGTCAGGTGGGCCTTGGACAGGTTGCTGGTCCACACCGCCGCGGCCAGGCCGTAGGGCGTGTCGTTGGCGATGGCCACCGCTTCTTCGGCCGTGTCGAAGCCGATCACCGACAGTACCGGGCCGAAGATCTCTTCCTGGGCGATGCGCATGGCGTTATTCACGCCGTCGAAGATGGTCGGCTCGACGTAGGTGCCGCCGGTTTCCTCCAGCACCCGCTTGCCGCCGGCGACCAGTTGGGCGCCGTCGTCGTGGCCGGCCTGGATATAGGCCAGCACGTTGTTCATCTGGGTGGTGTCGACCAAGGCGCCGACGTTGGTCGCCGGATCCAGTGGGTTGCCCGGCTTCCAGCCCTTGATCGCCTCGACCACCAGTGGCACGAACTGCGCCTTGATCGAGTTCTCCACCAGCAGGCGCGAACCCGCGGTGCACACCTCGCCCTGGTTGAAGGCGATGGCGCCGGCAGCGGCCTCGGCGGCGGCTTGCAGGTCAGGCGCGTCGGCGAAGACGATATTCGGGCTCTTGCCGCCGGCTTCCAGCCAGACGCGCTTCATGTTCGACTCGCCGGCATAGACCATCAGTTGCTTGGCGATCTTGGTCGAACCGGTGAACACCAGGGTGTCGACGTCCATGTGCAGGGCCAGGGCCTTGCCCACGGTGTGACCGAAGCCCGGCAGGACGTTGAACACGCCGGCCGGGATGCCGGCCTCGATGGCCAACTGGGCGATACGGATGCCGGTCAGCGGCGACTTCTCGGACGGTTTGAGGATCACCGAATTACCGGTGGCCAGGGCCGGGCCGAGCTTCCAGCAGCTCATCAGCAGCGGGAAGTTCCACGGCACTATGGCCGCGACCACACCGATCGGTTCGCGGGTCACCAGGCCCAGCTCGTTGTGCGCGGTGGCGGCCACTTCGTCGTAGATCTTGTCGATCGCCTCGCCGCTCCAGCAGATCGAACGCGCGGCGCTGGATACGTCGATGCTCAGCGAATCGCCGATGGGCTTGCCCATGTCGAGGGTTTCCAGCAGGGCCAGCTCCTCGCCGTGCTGCTCGATCAGGTCGGCGAAACGGATCATCACTTGCTTGCGCGCCACCGGTGCCATGCGCGACCAGACGCCGGAATCGAAGGTGCGACGGGCATCGGCCACGGCGATCTCAGCGTCGGCCAGGTCGCAGCTGGCGACCTGACCCAGCACGCGGCCGTCGATCGGGCTGATGCAGTCGAAGGTCGCGCCGGATTGCGCCGCGACATACTCGCCATGCACGAACGCACGGGTTTCGATCTTCAGGGTCTTGGCGCGCTGTTCCCAGTCGGCGCGGGTCGGGCTAGTCATTCGAGCATCCTCTGTCAGTGGAAAAGTGCCGCGGAATCGACGCGCGCACTGTCAATAATTCTGCAAGGCCATGGAGCGCCAAATTCTGCTGGCAACACTAAACCAGCGGACCGTAGCTTTTCAATATTTTTTACAAAGAGCGCACAAAGCCCTTGTCATGTTCGTTTTATTAAACATAAACTGCGCCAGATCGTGCCGGAGCTCCCATTCTTCGCCCGCCCGCCGCATTTTCAGAAAAAACCGATCAACCCCAGCGGTGAACAGTAAAACCCACACACCGCAAGATTTCAGCTCGACCACTGACGGACCCAGCCATGAATATCGAACAGATCGTCGACTTCGCTCAAGCCACCAGCACGCCCGAACATTACCGCCCGGCGGCGGAAAAAGTACTCAAGGGCGACCCCGAGCAAAGCGTGCGCAACCATTACGGCAGCCCTTGCGGCCAGTTCAACGTGGGCATCTGGGAAGGCGCGGTCGGCCAGTGGACGGTCAACTACACCGAGCACGAATACTGCGAAATCCTTCAGGGCGTCTCGGTGCTGCGCGACCAGAACGGCAACGCCAAGACGGTACGCGCCGGCGACCGCTTCGTTATCCCAGCCGGCTTCTCCGGCACCTGGGAAGTCCTGGAAGCCTGCCGCAAGGTCTATGTGATCTTCGAACAGGCGCCCACCTGAGCCCATTCTCCTGTGTCACCCCTTGCCCGCCCCGAGCGGGCTTTTTTATGGCTGCGCGCTGAGCCCTGAGGGCCGGCTCGGATAAATCCCGGGCAAGAAAAAGCCCGCCATAAAGGCGGGCTCTTTCGACAAGGGGCGCGATCAATTACTTGATCTTGCCTTCCTTGTAGATCACGTGCTTGCGTACGACCGGATCGAATTTTTTGATTTCGATTTTGTCCGGAGTGGTGCGCTTGTTCTTGTCGGTGGTGTAGAAGTGACCGGTACCGGCACTGGATATCAAACGGATCAATTCGCGCATGATTTGCTCCTTAAACCTTTTCGCCGCGGTTGCGGATTTCAGCCAGCACCACGTCGATGCCGCGCTTGTCGATGATACGCATGCCCTTAGCGGTAACGCGCAGACGCACGAAACGCTTCTCGGACTCGACCCAGAAGCGATGATGCTGCAGGTTCGGCAGGAAACGACGACGGGTTTTGTTGTTCGCGTGGGAAATATTGTTCCCGGTTACCGGACCCTTACCGGTAACTTGACAGACTCTCGACATGCCTCAGCCCTCTAAAACCACATGCCCAACCCGGCATGGGTTGGCCGCTTAACTTAATCTCATTGGCGCTCTGCGCCGCGTTTCTCGAGGGTCTTACCGGCGACACCTGAATGCGCAAGTACCGGGCCCCTACAAAAGAGCGCTGCTTTATACCAGAAAGCCCTAGCCGCAACAAGGCAAAACGCACTTTCGCCGCTGAGCCGTGTCGCCGCATCGCAATGCAATGGCGTGGCCATGGGCGGCGGCGGCCATCGACCGCTCGTCGCCGGTTTTTTATTAACCGTCGATGCATTTGGGTCTAGGATTAGGCCTTTGCCGAAAGTCGCCTACAGGAGTTGCCCATGCGCCTTGCCGCCCTACCGCTGCTGCTCGTCCCTTTACTGGCCCAGGCCAGCACCCTCAGCGTATGCACCGAGGCCAGTCCGGATGGCTTCGATGTCGTGCAATACAACTCGCTGACCACCACCAACGCCTCGGCCGATGTATTGATGAACCGTATGGTGGAGTTCGATGCCGCCAGCGGCAAACTGCTGCCGAGCCTGGCCGCAAGCTGGGAGGTCAGCGACGACGGATTGAGCTACACCTTCAGCCTGCGCCCGGATGTGCGGTTTCACAGCACCGACTACTTCAGCCCCAGCCGCCCGCTGAACGCCGACGATGTGCTGTTCAGCTTGCAGCGCATGCTCGA
>NZ_CAMPHN010000381.1 GCF_946885885.1 uncultured Pseudomonas sp. | reverse complement strand
GCGCACTATGGGCCAGAGCGATACGGTCGCGCGGGCGCTCCAGATCGATCTGCAGTATCTCGCCGACACTGGCCGCCGGGCCGTTGCTCATCATCACGATACGGTCGGACAGCAGCACCGCCTCGTCGACATCGTGGGTGATCATGATCACCGTGTTGCCGAGGTCGGCATGGATCTCCATCAGCGAATCCTGCAGGTGGGCGCGGGTCAAGGCATCGAGAGCGCCGAACGGCTCGTCCATCAGCAACACCTTGGGCTGCATGGCCAGGGCGCGGGCGATGCCGATGCGCTGCTTCATGCCGCCGGAGATTTCGCTGGGGCGCTTGTCCTTGGCGTGCATCATGTGCACCAGCTCCAGGTTGTGTTCGATCCATTCGCGCATTTCGCTGCGCGACTTGCTGCCGCGAAACACCTGACGCACGGCCAGTTCGACGTTCTGGTAGCAGGTCAGCCAGGGCAGCAGGCTGTGGTTCTGGAACACCACGGCGCGCTCGGGGCCCGGGGAGTCGACTTCGCGACCGTCGAGAATCACCCCGCCGGTGGTCGCCTGATAGAGCCCGGCGACTATGTTCAGCACGGTCGATTTACCGCAGCCGGAATGGCCGATCAAGGAGACGAATTCGCCCTTGTCGATTTTCAGATTGACGTTCTGCAATGCGCAGTACAGACCGTGGTCGGTGGGGAAGCTGATGCCGACGCCGGATAGTTCAAGGTGTGAATGGCTCATGACAAACTCCTGAAGTCTTAACGTAGGTCGGCATTCTTATCCCAGCTAACCCGACGCTGGAGCATAAGCATGAGGCGGTCGAGGACGAAGCCGATCAGGCCGATAACGACCACCGCGACCATGATCCGGCCGAGCGAGTTGGAGCTACCGTTCTGGAACTCGTCCCAGATGAATTTTCCCAGCCCTGGGTTCTGCGCGAGCATTTCCGCGGCGATCAGCACCATCCAGCCGGTCGCCAGCGACAGCCGCAGACCGGTGAAAATCATCGGGATCGCGGCCGGCAGGACGATCTGCCGCACATGGCGCAGCGGCGACAAACTGAGCACGCGGCTGACGTTCTGCAGGTCCTTGTCCAGGTTGGCCACCCCGACCGTGGTGTTGATCACCGTTGGCCACAGGCAGCACAGCGCCACCGTGAACGCCGAGGTGACGAAGGATTTGGCGAACAGCGGGTCGCTGCTGGTGTAGACGGCGCTGACCACCATGGTCACCAGCGGCAGCCAGGCCAGCGGCGAAACCGGCTTGAAAATCTGGATCAATGGATTGATCGCGTTATAGATGGGCTTGCTCAGGCCACAGACGATGCCCAAGGGGATGGCCACCAGCGAAGCGATGAGAAATCCGGTCATGACCGTATAGAGGCTGGTGAGTATCTGTTTGAAAAAAGTCGGTTTTCCGGTGTAAGGGCGGATAGTGACTGTCGCCTCGGGGTCCTTCGCCAGCTTTTCGGCATTGCGCTGTTCCTGCCGTTCGAAGAAGGCGTCGGCCTTTTTTTGCTCGCGTAGGTGTTCGTCGACCAGGGCGCCGAACTGGCTGGCCACCTGGGTCGGGCCCGGGAATTTGCCGAGACTGGTGTCGATGCTGCCGGCAACCATTTGCCAGAACAGAAGGAAAACCAAAACGCCGATCGCAGGCATCAGTACGCTGGGTAACCAGCGTTTCAGGGCCGCGCTACGGGCGGATTTCAGGGCGTCTTGAATGGGCTGGGCGACGGCTGGGTTGCTCATCGTCTTGTCCTCGAAGCAGAGGGGAGCCGGAGTGTCCGGCTCCCGGGGCAGTTGATGCGTTACAGAACCGAGTCGGCCTTCAGGCCAATCTTGAATTGATTGATGTACTCGTTCGGCTTGCGCCCGTCGTAAGTCACGCCATCGATGAACTCGTTGGTCGGCGCGCGGAAGCCTTCTTCGCTGGCAGCGGGGAAGTCTTCTGCTTTGGCCTTGCCTTCCGCGATCAGCTCGTCCGCCGCGCTGCGGTATACCGCGGGTAGGTACACCTGCTTGGCGATATCGAAGTACCAGCTGTCGGGTTTGACTTCGCCGATCTGGCCCCAGCGGCGCATTTGGGTCAGGTACCAGATCGCATCGGAGTAGTAGGGGTAGGTCGCGTTATGGCGGAAGAACACGTTGAAGTCGGGTACGTCGCGCTTATCGCCTTTCTCGTACTCGAAGGTGCCGGTCATCGAGTTGGCGATCACCTTGGCGTCGGCGCCGACATACTCGGGACGCGAGAGGATTTCCACGGCTTCCTCGCGATTGGCGTTGTTGTTCTCGTCCAGCCACATGCCCGCGCGGATCAGCGCTTTGACCATACGTTTGTGAGTTTCCGGATTGGCGTCGGCCCAGGCTTTGGAGACACCGAGAACTTTCTCCGGGTTGTTCTTCCAGATTTCGTAGTCGGTGATCACCGGCACGCCGATGCCTTTGAACACCGCGGCCTGGTTCCAGGGTTCGCCCACGCTGTAACCGCTGATGGTGCCGGCTTCGAGGGTGGCGGGCATTTGCGGCGGCGGGGTGACCGAGAGCAGGGCGTCGGCGTTCAGGGTGCCGGTGATGTCGCCCTTGGCCGGCGCGTAGTAGCCCGGGCTGATACCGCCAGCGGCCAGCCAGTAGCGCAATTCATAGTTGTGGGTGGAAACCGGGAAGACCATGCCCAGGTTGAACGGCTTGCCCTTGGCTTTGTACTGCTCGATGACCGGTTTCAGCGCGTCGGCCTTGATCGGGTGCACCGGTTTGCCGTTTTCCATCGGCACGTGCTTTTTCATTTCTTCCCAGACGGCATTGGACATGGTGATGCCGTTGCCGTTGAGGTCCATGGAGAAAGCGGTGACCACATCGGCCTTGGTGCCGAAACCGATGGTCGCCCCCAAAGGCTGGCCGGCGAGCATGTGCGCACCGTCCAGTTCGCCGGTGATCACCCGGTCCAACAGCACTTTCCAGTTCGCTTGGGCTTCGAGGGTGACGTACAGGCCTTCGTCTTCGAAAAAGCCCTTTTCGTAGGCGATAGCCAGCGGTGCCATATCGGTCAGCTTGATAAAGCCGAGCTTGAGTTCTTCTTTCTCCGGGCTGGCGGCCTGGGCGAGTTGCAGGCTCATGGGCGAGAGCAACATAGCGGCAGCGCAACCGAGGCCGGTCAGGGCGCTTTTCAGTAAGGAGCGACGAACAGTGGAGTTACGCATAACGGTTCCTCAATTATCAGAAACGAAAAAAAACGTCGCCGACCACTCAGCCGATTAAGGCGAGGAGTCTTTGACGTCTTTGTCTATTCGTCCCGATCACCGCCGTTGGCGATCCTAAGACGTGTGTTGGTGTCTTGAGGGGGTATAAGCAAGGGGCTTGCCAAGTTGC
>NZ_CAMPHN010000380.1 GCF_946885885.1 uncultured Pseudomonas sp. | reverse complement strand
CGCGCCACTTCCGGACGCACCGCCGGGCATCCCAGGCTGCGCCCGATACGCCCCTGACTCTGCACCAGGAGCGGGTTCACATAAGCGGCGCCGTGAATCACGATGGCGCGCTCGCGGGCCAGGTCGTTGAGGCCGGGCTCGAGACCGTCCATGCGCAGCGAATAGCCATGTTTGCCGCTGTAACTCTCGGCGGTGCGGAATAAACCGAGGCTGGTCTGATGGCTGCCCAGCAGGTTGGAGAAACGATCGGCGAAATTCTCTCCGGACGCGCGACCGTGGGCGACGAAATCGCGTAGCAACAAACCTCTGCGCCGCAGGTCGAAAATCCATAAGCGGCGTTCGGTGGAAGGTCGGGAGAAATCGATCACCGCCAGGCGTCGAGCGGGCGCCGCCCCATGGTTGACCGCGCACTGCATGGCCGCCAGGGCATGCTGCAACGCCTGTCGATTGAGCCCGGGCGCGTTGCGCGCCAAATCGTCGAGCAAAACCTGCTGCGGCGAATCAGTCGCCAGCAGCGGCGCACAAAAAAACCACAACCCTGCCAAGCAGAGCCGGCCAGTACGTCGAAACATGTGCGCAAGTGCTCCCCGAAAAGCTACTCCAGGACGTCCTGTCACAAGATCCAACCGCGACCCGATTATACTTGTCATGGCATATTGCTGTGCCATGCTGAGCCAAGGACTGGAGCAGTACATTGATCAATAAATGCACATCCTACCTGAGCATCGCCCTGCTCACCCTGCCACTGGTCGCCAAGGCCGCGGACCTCCACGTCGCTGCCAGTGCCGGTTTACGCCCCGAATTACAGGCTCAGGTGGAGCAATGCGCGCCGTTATCGACCAGCCTGGACCAGCCGGCGCAGCAGTTGCTGGTGGATTTCTATGGGCAACGCGACGGCCGCCGCGCCTGGGACGACCCGGCGCGGCGACGGCAATTGCGCGAACAGATCGCCAATCTCGCCGATGACGGCCTGGCGCCCACCGAATACCCCCTGCCCGACGCAGCCCCCGAGGACCAGGCCGCCCGGCCCGGCTGCGCCGATCTGCTGATCAGCCACAGCTACCTGCAAGCGCTGCTGCACCTGCGCCGCGGCCGTTTGCCGCAACGGTATTGGGAGCCGCTGTGGCGCGCGCCCGAGCTGGCCCAACCCGACCTGCGCCTGGCGACCCTGTCCATCGCCCTGCTACACCTGAACGACCCGGCCCGCGCCTTCGCCGACGCGCGCCCGAGCACGCCGCAATACCAGCGCCTGCGCGCGGCCTTCGCGCAGCGCCGGCAACAGCCACTGCCGAGCTGGGCGGCTCTGCCCGCCGGGCGTCTGCTCAAACCTAATGACGAAGACGCCCGGGTGCCGGTTCTACGCGCGCGCTTGAGCGCCGAGGGTTATTTGCCGGAAGAGCAGGACGATCCGCGCACGCTGTTCGACCCTGCCACGGTCGCAGCCCTGCAACGCTTTCAGCTCGATCACGGGCTCAAGGCCGACGGCATCCTCGGTGCCGCCAGCCTGACCGAATTGAACCTCGATGCACAGCGCCGCCGCGATCAGCTCAGGGCCAATCTCGAACGTTTGCGTTGGCTGGCCGACGACATGGCCGATGCCGAAGTGACGATCAACGTGGCCGCCGCCGAGCTGATGGTCATGCGCCAAGGCCAAGTGCTGTGGCGCACCCGCACCCAGGTCGGGCGCCCCGAGCGCCGCACCCCGCTGCTCGCCTCGCGGATTTCCCGACTGACCCTCAACCCGACCTGGACGGTGCCGCCGACCATTTTGCGCGAGGATAAATTGCCGGCGATCCGCGAGGACCTCGGCTACCTCGAACGCCACCAGATCAGCGTGCTGGACCGCGACGGCAAACGCCTCGACCCGCAGACCCTGGACTGGGGCAACCCCGGCGCCATTCAACTGCGCCAGGCGGCCGGTATCCATAACCCGCTGGGACGCGCCGCCGTGCGCTTCGCCAACCCCTTCTCGGTGTACCTGCACGACACGCCCAGCCAGCAGTTGTTCGACAAGGCGCCACGTGCGTTCAGCTCCGGCTGCGTGCGGGTGGAAGCCGTCGACACCCTGCTCGCCTGGCTACTGATGCCCGACGAGGCGGACATCGTCCAGGCGCGCATCGCCAGCGGCAAAACCCAGGAGTACCGCATACAACGCCCCGCGCCGCTGCTGATCGCCTACTGGACCGTCGAAGCCAGGGCTAACGGCGCGCTGCGCTACGCCCCCGACATCTACGGCCTGGACGCCCGGCTGATCGAGGCCCTGCCGGCAGACAGGCTTTGATATGACTGCTGTAGCCCGGATGAAATCCGGGGGGGAAATCTACGACCTGCAGATCAGCTCCCGGATTGCATCCGGGCTACGCTCTGAAAGTCGTGTAGAGACGCTATATAGCCTCAACTGTGCTTAGATAACCGACTATTCCCCTCACTCAACACAGAGACGTAACCCATGGAAATCGGCAGTGTGATCTTCCTCTTCGTCGGCCTCGCGCTTGCCGTGGTCGTTATGGGCTTCAAGGTCGTCCCGCAGGGGTCGCAATGGACGGTGGAGCGCTTCGGCCGCTACACCAACACCTTGAAACCGGGGCTCAACATCATAGTGCCGGTGATGGATCGCGTCGGCCATAAACTCAGCGTGATGGAAACGGTGCTGGATATTCCGCCGCAGGAAGTGATCACCGCCGATAACGCCACGGTGCAGATCGATGCCATTTGCTTCTTTCAGGTAATCAACGCGGCCCAGGCCGCCTACGAGGTGAACAACCTCACCCATGCGATCCGTAACCTGGTGCAGACCAATATCCGCACCGTGCTCGGCTCGATGGAGCTGGACGCCATGCTCAGCCAGCGCGACGCGATCAACGAACGGCTGCTGCGCACCGTGGACGAAGCGACCGCGCCCTGGGGCATCAAGATCACCCGTATCGAGATCAAGGACATCAGCCCGCCCGCCGACCTGATGGCGGCCATGTCCGGGCAGATGAAAGCCGAACGGATCAAGCGCGCGCAAATCCTCGAAGCCGAGGGCCTGCGCGCCGCCGCCATCCTCACCGCCGAAGGCAAGAAGCAGGCGCAGATCCTCGAAGCCGAGGGCGAACGCCAGGCGGCCTTCCTCGAAGCCGAGGCCCGCGAGCGCGCCGCCGGGGCCGAAGCCGAGGCGACCCGCATGGTCTCGGCCGCCATCGCCGCCGGCAATGTGCAGGCGATCAATTACTTCGTCGCGCAGAAATACATCGACGCCCTTGGCCAACTGGCCAGCGCCGATAACAGCAAGGTGGTGCTGATGCCGCTGGAAGCCAGCCAGATGATCGGCGCGGTGGGTGGCATCGGCGAGATCGTCAAAGCCACCTTCGGCA
>NZ_CAMPHN010000379.1 GCF_946885885.1 uncultured Pseudomonas sp. | reverse complement strand
CTTCGTTGACCGCACGCCACATCAGGCCCTGGGTGATGCCGTTGACCCACATCGAGGCGATGTAGAGCACGGTGCCGATAGTGGCCAACCAGAAGTGCACGTTGATCAGGCCGATGCTGTACATCTGCTCGCGGCCATAGACTTTCGGGATCATGTGATAGAGCGAGCCGATCGACACCATCGCCACCCAGCCGAGGGCGCCGGCGTGTACGTGGCCGATGGTCCAGTCGGTGTAGTGGGACAGGGCGTTGACGGTCTTGATCGCCATCATCGGACCTTCGAAGGTCGACATGCCGTAGAACGCCAGGGACACCACCAGGAAGCGCAGGATCGGGTCGGTGCGCAGCTTATGCCAGGCGCCGGACAGGGTCATCATGCCGTTGATCATGCCGCCCCAGCTCGGTGCCAGCAGGATGATCGACATCGCCATGCCCAGGCTCTGTGCCCAATCCGGCAGTGCGGTGTAGTGCAGGTGGTGCGGGCCGGCCCAGATGTACAGGGTGATCAGCGCCCAGAAGTGCACGATCGACAGGCGATAGGAATAGATCGGGCGTTCGGCCTGCTTGGGCACGAAGTAGTACATCATCCCCAGGAAGCCGGTGGTCAGGAAGAAACCCACGGCATTGTGGCCGTACCACCACTGGATCATCGCGTCGGTCGCACCGGCATACGCCGAGTAGGACTTGAACAGGCTGACCGGAACGGCCGCGCTGTTGACGATGTGCAGCATGGCGGTCACCAGGATGAACGCGCCGTAGAACCAGTTGCCCACATAGATGTGTTTGGTCTTACGCTTGACGATGGTGCCGAAGAACACCACGGCATAGGTGACCCAGACGATGCCCAGAAGGATATCGATCGGCCATTCCAGCTCGGCGTACTCCTTGGTACCGGTGTAACCCATGGGCAGGGTGATCACCGCCGCAACAATCACCGCTTGCCAGCCCCAGAAGGTGAACGCGGCCAGACTGTCGGACACCAGGCGCGTCTGACAGGTGCGCTGCACCACGTAATAAGAGGTGGCGAACAAGGCGCAGCCGCCGAAGGCGAAGATCACCGCGTTGGTGTGCAGGGGGCGCAGACGGCCGAAGCTCGTCCATTCCATGCCCAGGTTGAGGTCCGGCCACACCAGTTGCGCGGCGATGAACACTCCTAGGGCCATGCCAATGACCCCCCAAATCACCGTCATCACGGCGAATTGACGGACCACCTTGTAGTTATAAGCAGTCTGACTGATTGCTGAGCTCATGCTGGGTTCCACGGTTAATGGAGTTTCTAGGGACAAAAATCGGCGGCAAGTATGGAGAAAGCAGATAGCCAATGCAACGACGCCGGCCGATGGGGGCCGGGTTACAAAAGGCGTTGAATTTCTGCTCCGCCAGGCGATTCGAGCCGGCTATCGCGGGGTCCATGCACCTGCTGGTGCTGCACGAAGGGGGAGATCGTGAGGGCTGGCGGCTGTGGACAAGATTAGCTCAGGTTGGGCAATAGCAAGCGTATTGCCCGGAGGGGGTGCGACCTTGGGTCGCAGACCGGTGCGCTGTCTGGCAGCGACCTGACGGCAGCGAACTGCCGTCAGGTTTGCGCTTAGTGTCCGGCCAGCGCCTGGTCGGCCGTTTTGCCTTGGCTGAGGTTCAGCACATAGGCGGCCAACAGGTGCACTTTGTCGTTACCCAGGTATTGCTCCTGTGCCGGCATCTGGCCGCTGCGACCATAGCGGATGGTCTGCTGCAACTGCGCCAGGCTGGAACCGTAGATCCAACCGCCGGGCTGGGTCAGGTTCGGCGCACCCATCATCGCCATGCCCTGACCGGTAGCGCCGTGGCAGGCCTGGCAGTTGCCGCTATAGAGTTGCGCGCCTTGGGCGAGATCGAACTGACCGTCCGCCGGCAAAGGCAGGCCAGCCAGACCGTTGCGCACATAGGCAGCCACTTGCTTGACGCCATCCTCGCCGAGCACCTGGCCCCATGCCGGCATCGCGCCGACACGGCCGTTGAGAATGCTGGCCTTGATCACGTCGGGCTCGCCGCCCCAGCGCCAATGGCTATCGGTCAGGTTGGGAAAGCCCACCGAACCTTTGGCGTCCGAACCATGGCAGACCGCGCAATAAGTGGCGAACATACGGCCGCCCATTTTCAGCGCCTGTTCGTCTTTGGCGACTTCTGCCAAGGGCATGGCGGCATATTTGGCGAAGATCGGCCCGTAAAGCTCATCGGCCTGATCCATCTCCTGTTGCCATTGCGCCACCTGGGTCCAGCCGCCGTCGTAGGTCGGGTGCAGGCCTTTGAAGTTGCCGAGGCCCGGGTAGAACAGCAGATAGATGACCGAGAAGACCAGGGTGCCGAGGAACAGCATGAACCACCATTTGGGCAGGGGGTTGTCATACTCCTCGATGCCGTCGAAGGCGTGGCCCATGGTCTGTTCGGTCTCACTCTTGTGGGTTTCGCTCTTACGGGTGGCGAATATCAGCCAGAACAGGGCGAGCAGAGTGCCGATGGTCAACAGGGATACATACCAGCTCCAGAAGGTGCTCATGGGGTGTCGCTCCTCAATGCAGCGGACTTGGGTTCGTCGGCAAAAGGCAGCTGTGCCGCCTCGTTGAACGCCACGCGACGCTTGTTGCTATAAGCCCAGAGCGTCACGCAGACGAAGGACAGCAGTACCAGTGCCGTACCTATGCCGCGCAGGGTGCCGATATCGATGATGTCGAATGCCATGACTACCTCTTGCTCTTCACGGCAGTGCCGAGTACTTGCAGGTAGGCGACCATCGCGTCCATTTCGCTTTTGCCCTTGACCGCTTCGCTCGCGCCGGCGAGGTCCGCGTCGCTGTAGGGCACGCCGAGCGTGCGCAGGGCGCTCATCTTCTTGGCCGTGTCGGCGCCATCGAGGATGTTCTCCACCAGCCAGGGATAACTCGGCATCTTCGATTCCGGTACGACGTTGCGCGGGTTGTACAGGTGCGCGCGGTGCCATTCATCCGAGTAGCGGCCGCCGACCCGGGCCAGATCCGGGCCGGTACGCTTGGAGCCCCAGAGGAAGGGATGGTCGTAGACGCTTTCACCGGCGACCGAGTAGTGGCCGTAACGCTCGGTTTCGGCGCGGAACGGGCGGATCATCTGCGAATGGCAACCGACGCAACCTTCGCGGATATATACGTCGCGGCCTTCCAGTTGCAGCGCGGTGTAGGGCTTGAGGCCCGCTACCGGCTCATTGGTGACGTCTTGGAAAAACAGCGGGACGATCTGGGTCAGGCCGCCGATGCTCACGGCCAGCACCATCACCAGGGCCATCAGGCCGATATTCTTCTCGAGGATTTCGTGTTTCATCAGTGCGCTCCTTCCAGCGAATACAGTGC
>NZ_CAMPHN010000378.1 GCF_946885885.1 uncultured Pseudomonas sp. | reverse complement strand
AGCAGGTGTGGCCGTTGTTCGCCGAGGGCCGCCTCAAACCCCAATTGCAGCAGCGTTTCGCGGTCGAAGACGCGGAAGCGGCCTTCGCTGCGCTGGCGAGCAATCAGGTCGACGGCAAGCTGGTGCTGGTGATCGACGATAGCCTGAGCTGATGGGCAGTTTTGCGCCGCAGCCAGTTTGCTGGTTGCTGCGCATGGTCTAACCAATTGTTTTTTAATCGTTTGCTGTGGCTTCAATTGGCTCAATCAATCATAGCCATGGCTTCAATCAATAAGGTATTTCGTACATAGGCGGGTAGTCTTCTCCGGGTCGAATTCAATCACCCAATTAAATCAACCCTGAGGAGTCACTCAATGATCAACAGCACCGTTCAACCCTTCAAAGCCAATGCCTTCCACAACGGCAAGTTCATCGAAGTCACCGAGCAGTCCCTTAAGGGCAAGTGGTCGGTGCTGATCTTTATGCCAGCCGCCTTCACCTTCAACTGCCCGACCGAGATCGAAGACGCCGCCAACAACTACGCCGAGTTCCAGAAAGCGGGCGCCGAAGTTTATATCGTCACCACCGACACCCATTTCTCGCATAAGGTCTGGCACGAGACTTCCCCGGCTGTGAGCAAGGCTCAGTTCCCGCTGGTCGGCGACCCGACCCATGCACTGACCCGCGCTTTCGGCGTGCATATCGAGGAAGAAGGCCTGGCGCTGCGCGGTACCTTCCTGATCAACCCGGAAGGCGTGATCAAGACCGTGGAAATCCACTCCAACGAAATCGCCCGCGACGTATCGGAAACCCTGCGCAAGCTGAAAGCCGCTCAGTACACCGCCGCTCACCCGGGCGAAGTCTGCCCGGCCAAGTGGAAAGAAGGCGAGGCGACTTTGGCGCCTTCCCTGGATCTGGTCGGCAAAATCTAAAAATGGGCGTAGAGCTGCTGCGCTAGGCATTGCTGCGTTGAAGTCAGGCTCGGACTTGTCATGTACAAAAGTACACTCGTGTGCGAGCCCAGTCCTCGTCCTCGCCTGACTTCGCCTTGCACTGCCGTCGCTCGCGACGCTCTCCATCCCATTTTATTCACGCCTCATGAAACCCACCGGTTTCTAAAGGCGCCCGAACGCCCGGGCGCGATCCGCTCGGGCGTTTTTGTTCCTGAATTTTGTCAAAGGGATACCTGAATCATGTTGGACGCCACGCTTAAAGGCCAATTGAAGGCTTATCTGGAAAAGGTCACTCAGCCGTTTGAGATAGTCGCGTCCCTCGATGACAGCGATAAATCCCGCGAACTCAGTGCTTTGTTGCACGACATCGTCGGCCTGGCCGACAAGATCACCTTGCGCGAAGACGGCGACGACAGTCGCAAGCCGTCCTTCGCGCTGAATCGCCCTGGGGCGGATATCGGCTTGCGTTTCGCCGGCATTCCCATGGGCCACGAATTCACCTCGCTGGTGCTGGCGCTGCTGCAGGTCGGCGGTCACCCCTCGAAGCTCGAAGCCGAATTGATCGAGCAGGTCAAAGGCGTCGAAGGCCAGTTCAGCTTCGAGACCTATTTCTCGCTGTCCTGCCAGAACTGCCCGGACGTGGTGCAGGCGCTGAATCTGATGGCGGTGCTCAACCCGAATATCCGCCATGTGGCGATCGATGGCGCGCTGTTCCAGGCGGAAGTCGAGGCGCGGCAGATCATGTCGGTGCCGAGCATCTACCTCAACGGCGAACTGTTCGGCCAGGGCCGTATGGGCGTGGAAGAGATTCTCGCCAAGATCGACACCGGCGCCAGCGCCCGCGACGCCGACAAGCTCAACGCCAAGGCGGCGTTCGACGTGCTGGTGGTCGGTGGCGGCCCGGCCGGCGCCGCGGCGGCGATCTACGCCGCGCGCAAGGGCATCCGCACCGGCGTGGCGGCCGAACGTTTCGGCGGCCAGGTGCTCGATACCATGGCCATCGAGAACTTCATCTCGGTGCAGGAAACCGAAGGGCCGAAGCTGGCTCGCGCCCTGGAAGAGCACGTCAAACAATACGATGTGGATATCATGAATCTGCAACGCGCCAGCGCCATCGTGCCTGCCAAGGAAGCCGGCGGCCTGCATGAAGTGAAGTTCGAAAGCGGCGCCTCGCTCAAGGCCAAGACCCTGATCCTCGCCACTGGTGCCCGTTGGCGTGAAATGAACGTGCCCGGCGAGCAGGAGTATCGCGGCAAGGGCGTGGCCTATTGCCCGCATTGCGACGGCCCGCTGTTCAAGGGCAAGCGCGTCGCGGTGATCGGCGGCGGCAACTCCGGCGTCGAGGCGGCCATCGACCTCGCGGGCATAGTCGCGCATGTCACCTTGCTCGAGTTCGACAGCCAGTTGCGTGCCGATGCGGTGCTGCAGCGCAAGCTGATGAGCCTGCCGAATGTCAGCGTGATCACCAGCGCCCTGACCAGCGAAGTGACCGGCGACGGCCAGAAGGTCAACGGCCTGGTGTACAAGGACCGCAATTCCAGCGAGTTCCACATCCTCGCGCTGGAAGGTATTTTCGTACAGATCGGCCTGTTGCCGAACTCCGACTGGCTCAAGGGTACCGTCGAGCTGTCGCCGCGCGGCGAGATCATCGTCGATGCCCGTGGCGAAACATCGCTCCCCGGTATCTTCGCCGCGGGCGACGTGACCACTGTGCCCTACAAGCAGATCGTTATCGCCGTGGGTGAAGGCGCCAAAGCGTCGCTCAGCGCCTTCGATCATTTGATTCGTACCAATTGATGCCCTCGGTCTGCTTATAGGCTTCAGGGCGAAGCGGACAATCTGCAGGGTTGTCCGCTTTTTTGGCTATGTACCCATTAGGTGTCGCATGCGCGATCTCTTGTGGGAGGCGCGCCCTCGCGGCGAATGCAGCCCGCAGGGCTGCCCGCTCAGCGCTTGGCGGATACGGTAAAAGCTCGCCCCGACCTTCGGGGCGAGCTTTGCACTCTTTTCGCACCGCTTTCCCAGCGATCATGTCTGCTCCACGCGCATCAGGGCGATCAGCTGTTTGCTGCGCCGGTAGCGTTGCAGGCGCTGGCTCAGGCTATGGGGCAGCGCATCGCAAGGCGTGAAGCCAAGGCGCCGGTAAAACGCCGCCAATTGCGGATGACAAAATAGCCAGACCGGCTCGCTGCGATCGGCCAGCGCATGCTCGATCAAGCGGCTGGCGATGCCCTGGCCGCGTAACGGCTGCGCGACCAGCAGGCTGGTCAGCCAAAGCCCCGATTCGACCGGGCGCAGGCACAATGCCGCGCAGATATCGTCTTGCTGGGCGACCCATAGCTGGTCCGTGGAGTGGCTGCGTATGGCGCTGCGCTGCGCCCGGTAGAATTTTTCCGCGAGCGGTTTGAGCGGAGCGGGGAGGGCGCGGT
>NZ_CAMPHN010000377.1 GCF_946885885.1 uncultured Pseudomonas sp. | reverse complement strand
TAGAGTTGGGCCAAGGTGCCGGACTCATCGGGTTGCAGGCAGGCAACGCCAATCGACATGGTCACTCTGTCGGCGCTAGCCGAGCCCTGGTGTTCGATTGCCAAGCGTTCGAGGCTCTCGCGCAGCGCCTCGGCACGCTGTTGCGCTTGCGCCTGATCGACGTCGTACAGCAGCAAGGCGAACTCTTCCCCACCCAGGCGCACTGCCATATCCAGCGGACGCCGCGCCGCATCGAGGAGCAAGCCGCCGATGCGTTCGAGCACCTTATCGCCCGCCTGATGGCCATAGCAGTCGTTGTAGGCCTTGAAGTGGTCGATGTCGCACAGCAACAGCGCCAAGGCATGGCCTTCGCGTTGCGCCTGGCGCCATAGCCGCTCGAACTGGCGGTTGAAGCTGCGCCTGTTATGCAACCCGGTCAGGCTGTCGTGATCGGCCAATACGCGCATCAGGCGGCTGATCAGAAAATGCTCGCGGGATTTGTACTCCAACAGGTAACAACCGATCGCGCCCATCAGGTTACCGATCAACAGGAACAACGTGTTGCTGGCCAAACGCGCCAGCGGCACGCCGACCAACAGCTCCATGCAGACGTACACCAGCAGAATCGTCAGCGAACAGGCCAAGGCCTCGTTCAAGCGCAAACCGACCAGAAAGTAGGCCGCCATGCAGACCAGCAGCAACCCTTCATAGGGATAGCCCGGGTCGGTGATATGCGCGATGCCGACCACCACCGAGGCGCCGACCCCGAGCGCGAGGATGCTCACCAGCGTCAGCGGCTGCAATAAATGCAAATGCCGCCGCTGGATGAACAAGCCGACGAAGACCAGCAGCACCAGCAGCACCGCCATGCGCACGGCGAATATCCACCAGATGACGTGGCTCTGCACCAGGATGTAATCGAATGCGGCGAACACCAGCCACAGCGCGATGCCGGCGTAGAGAGCGATGCGCTTGAAGCTATAGGTGTTGCCCAGCATGTGCTCGCGGTATTCGCGCTCGAGCAGCGGATTGAAACGCAATGAGCGAAACCCTGCTTCGAGCTGTTCGGCGCAGGGGCTGGCGCGGACGTCGTCTAGCCAAGCATGCGAGGACGGCATCGGAACCTCCTCAAGGGTGCGCTGCCAAGGTATTCAGACAAGTGCAGCATAGCTTGAGCACGGTTAATACTCGCCAAAGGAACAGGTGATGCCATCGCTCAGGCTTCGAACTCGGCCTGCAAGGCGGCGCGCACGCAATGCAATACGCCCAACTCGACCCGCCCGACGAACGACTCACTGATACTCGCGGCGGCCGGCAGTTCGCCATCGCCCTCGAGGAACGCATCCTGAATCTCGCCCAGCAGGTCCTGTGGCAAATCCAACGCCTGTTCGAGGGACAGCTCCTGCCGGCCAATGGCTTCCGCCAACAGGCTGTAGACGTTCTTTTCGCTGCAGCTGAGCTGCGCGGCGATCTGCGCCGGGGTCATGCCGGCGCGGGCCAGGCTGATCAGTTCATGGCGCAAATCGGCCACCGCGCGCGGCGCCTCGGTGTTGCCGGCCAACACGTCGAGAAAGGCCTCGCCGTAGCGTTCCAGTTTGCGCGCACCGACGCCGCTGACCCGCGCCATCTCGGCCAGGGTACCGGGTTTGCTACGGAGCATTTCCAGCAAGGTGGCATCGGGGAAAATCACGTAAGGCGGCACCGCGTGCTCTTCGGCCAGCTTACGGCGCAAGGCGCGCAACGCTTCCCATTGTCCGCGCTCGTCGCCGCGCACCAATTGGCTGGCGGCGCTGCTGGAGCTCTTCGCGGTGTGCTGCGGCTTCAGATCGCGGCGCAATTGCAGCGTCACCTCGCCGCGCAGCAGCGGTCTGCAGCTGTCGGACAGACGCAAGCCGCCGTAACCCTCTAGGTCGACATCGGCCAGGCCGCGCGCCACCAGTTGGCGGAACAGCGAGCGCCATTCGCCTTCGCTGAGCGCCTTGCCGACGCCGAATACCGACAGGTGCTGATGGCCCGGGCCGCGCACCTTGTCGTTGTCGCGGCCGAGCAATATGTCGACCAGATGGCCGACGCCGTAGCGCTGGCCGCTGCGGTAGATCGCCGAGAGCGCTTGGCGCGCCGGCTCGGTGGCGTCCCAGGTCTGCACGCCGTCCTGGCAATTGTCGCAGTGCCCGCAGGGCTGCGGCAGCTCCTCGTCGAAATAGGCCAGCAAGGCCTGGCGCCGGCAGCGGATTTCCTCGCAAAGCGCGAGCATGGCATCGAGTTTGTGCTGCTCGATGCGTTTGTGGCGTTCGTCGCCTTCGGAATTGTTCAGCATCTGCTTGAGCAGCAGCACATCCTGCAGACCGTAGGCCATCCAGGCGTCGGCCGGCAAACCGTCGCGACCGGCCCGGCCGGTTTCCTGGTAATAGGCTTCGAGGGATTTGGGCAAGTCCAGATGGGCGACGAAGCGCACGTTGGGTTTGTCGATGCCCATGCCGAACGCGATGGTCGCCACCATGATCAAGCCTTCCTCGTTGAGGAAGCGCTTTTGATGGTAAGCGCGCAGGTCGTTGGGCAAACCGGCGTGGTACGGCAAGGCCGGGAAGCCTTGCTCGGAGAGAAAGGCGGCGACTTCGTCGACCTTCTTGCGCGACAGGCAATAGACTATGCCGGCGTCGCCCTTGCGCTCGGCGAGAAACGCCAGCAATTGTTTGCGCGGTTGGTCCTTGGGGACGATGCGGTAGAAGATGTTGGGGCGGTCGAAACTCGAGAGAAAGCGCTCGGCCTCGTGCAGGTGCAGGCGCTGGACGATTTCTTCGCGGGTGCGCATGTCCGCGGTGGCGGTCAGGGCGATTCGCGGCACGCCCGGGAACAGCTCGGCGAGCTGGCCCAACTGCAAATATTCCGGGCGGAAATCATGCCCCCACTGCGACACGCAATGGGCCTCGTCGATAGCGAACAGGGCGATGTTCAGGCGTTGTAGAAAAGCCAGCATGCGCGGCTGTACCAGGCGTTCCGGGGCCAGATAGAGCATTTTGATTTCGCCGCGTTCGATCCGCGCGGCGATCTCGCGCTGCTGCTCGGGGCTCAAGGTAGAGTTGAGCGCTACCGCCGCCACGCCGAGTTCATTCAGGGTCGCGACCTGATCGTCCATCAAGGCGATCAGCGGCGACACCACCACCGCCAAGCCATCGCGCAATAGCGCCGGCACCTGGAAGCACAGCGACTTACCGCCGCCGGTGGGCATCAACACCAAGGCATCGCCGCCCGCGGCCACGCGCTCGATAATCGCCCCCTGACGGCCACGGAAGCTGTCATAGCCGAATATGTCTTTGAGGATGCGCAGTGCCTGGTCGAGCATGTAAGGTCTCCGAAACGAGCCCGGCATTATACGCACCTGTCCG
>NZ_CAMPHN010000376.1 GCF_946885885.1 uncultured Pseudomonas sp. | reverse complement strand
ATCACGGCGATGCGCGGCGATTTCAGTTGAACTGGGTCTTGCATGGTCTTTCCTTGATCTGCGGCTGGAAGGCCTGTCCTGATTAGGGGTTATATCGGCAGTCGCGAATTGCCCGCGCCCTGTAGGAGCCAGCTTGCTGGCGATGCTGTTGCACTGCCTGCTGGCCCGAATCGCCAGCAAGCTGGCTCCTACAAGGGGTGTGCGCTCTCTTCTGAGGTGCTGTCAGCGCAAGTCGTGCAACACGTAACCGCTACGGCGCCTTAAACAGCGGCCTGCTGGGCGCTTTCCCAGACCACGGTTTCGCCCGATTTGGAGACATGCGCCATCAGCGTCGAATATTGCTCCTCGACCTTGTTGCGCTTGACCTTCAAGGTCGGGGTGACGAAGCCGTTGTCCGGCGACCAGTCCTTCGTCGAAATCACCACGCCGGAAATCTTTTCGTGGTTGAGCAGGCTGGCGTTGAGCTGTTGAACGAACGTGTGAATGGCCTCGCCGATTTCGCTGCGGGGCGAGTTTTGATAAGCCTCGGCCAGGGTCACGACGGCCACGGGCTGGGTCAGCCCGGAGCCTGCCAGACAGATCTGCTCGAACCCTTTGAACGAGGCCAGTTGCGCCTCGATGGGCGCGGGGGCCACGTATTCGCCTTTCTCGGTTTTGAATATTTCCTTGATGCGCCCGGAAATACGCAGATAACCCTGGCTGTCCACTTCGCCCAGGTCGCCGGTCTTGTAATAGCCTTGCGAGTCGAGGGCCTCCCGGGTCTTTTCCTCGTCCTTGTAATAGCCACTCATCAGCGTCGGGCAGTTGAACAGGATTTCCCCTTCCTCGCTCAGCTTGAAGCCGTTGTCCGGCATGGCCTTGCCGACCGTGCCCGGTTTGTATTCGTTGGGCCGGCCGATAAAGCCATAGGCGAAGTTTTCCGTCATGCCGTAGCCTTCGGAAATATTGATGCCGATTCTGGCGTACCAATCGAGCAGTGCAGGGGAAATCGCCGCCGCTCCCGACACTATGATCCTGGCCTGGTCGAGCCCCAGGGTCTTTCTGACTTTCTGCGAAACGACGCCTTTGACGAACGGAATACGTAGCAGCCAATTGAGTTTGTTCTCCGGCATCTTTTCCAGGATGCCGCCCTGGAATTTCTTCCACAGCCGCGGCACCGAGAAGAAAATTGTCGGGCGCACCGAGCACAGGTCGCGCTGGAAGGTGCTCAGCGATTGGGTGAAATTGATCTGCATCCCGGAATACATGCTGTTGGTCGCCACCAACAGGCGCTCGGCGACGTGCGCGAGCGGCAGGAACGACAGGGAGCGGTCGTCTGGGGTGATCTTGAAGATGTCCAGCGAGCGCGGTCCGACATGTCGCGGCGCCCGGTAGCAATGCACGACCCCTTTGGGGTGGCCGGTGGTGCCGGAGGTGTAGATGATCGTCCAGACATCGTCGTCGGCCGGCACCGGGAACTGATCGAAGGCGCTGTTCTTGTTGATCAACTCCGCCAGGGAATGGTCGACCTCGTTCTCGCGGTCGAAATCGCAGTCCTGGCCATGGAATGAAAAGCCGATTTTCACCAAGTCGTCCGGAATGCTGCCTTTGAGTCGATCCCAGACCTTCTTGTCGAGCTTGCCGACGAAGATCGCTTTCGAGTCCGAATGCTCCAGCACATAACCCAGGGTTTCCGGGGTTTGATCGAAATACAGCGGCACGCTGACAAAACCGCCCAATTGCAGGGCGAGGTCGGTGATGATCCATTCCGCGCAGTTCTTCGACAGAATCGCGATCTTATCCCCGCGATTGAAACCGAGGTTATATAAGGCATTGGTGAGTTTGCGGGTCGCGTCTGCGACTTGCGACCAGGTGTATTCGCGCCATTGGCCGTCTATGGGTTGGCGCAGATAAACTTTTTCGGGGTGATTCATCTCCCAGTGATACAGCATTTCAATAGGCGATTTCCCTTTGGAAAAATTACTTAGCTGCATACCTTGCCACCTGTCTTGATATTATTTTTTGGCTTTATGGGAGCTGGCCCCGATAGCCGACGACTACTAGTCATTTATGCGCCAGTCGCATTCATCAGGCGTTCGGCTTCGAGCCATGCGCCAATCGAAGCGGGTATCGCCGGGGAGTTCTGCGAGAAGCCCAAAGACCTGTACAGCTCATTGCTCGGAACTATGCCGTTCCTGCCAATGATCGCGCCTTTACTGTGGCCGACAGCCATGACTCTGTCGCCGCATACGAATTCGAACTTCATGTAACTCCATTGCTCGTCCCAGCAAACCACCGAGAACTTCAGCTTGTAAGTGGCAAATGGTTTAAGGCCTTTTCGATAAGAAAGAATGGCGGCGCCCAATACCGGCTTCCAGCCGTTCCTGATACCCAGCCTGACCAGGCCCGCGCGGGTCATGTATTCGATAAGGGCGAGATCGAGAATCGTCAGATAGCGCCCGTTATTCATATGGCCGTTAAAGTCGAGGTCGTTCGGCAATACCCGCAACTTGAGTTCGATGGTATCGCCTATCTCTATCGCCGGCTTCAGCAGCGACCGGAGCAAGGTGAGGATGAGGCGCAGGTACAAATTCATGAACGAATGCTCTGGGTTGAAATGTCGCCGGGTATTCTGCCGTCAGCATGTTTCCGCATGTCGGGTCTTCATCCTCTGTTGCAGATCCAAGGCGATTTTACGGAGGTTGCTCTGCACCTCGGTGGATAGGAATTGCTTGATAAAGGGCGTCACCGGCAGCTTGGCGGGTTCTACGAACTGCTGCGCGAGGTCCGCCCGGGCTGTTTTGCGCAGCGACTGCATGCTGTCGGCGGGCAGGCGTAGCAGGCCGGCAAGCCGCTCGACGGCGCGGCCGATCACCTGCTCGGGGGCCACGACCTCGTCGACGAAGCCGATCTCAAGGGCCTGCTGCGGGCTGAGCAGGTCGCCGAACATCAGCAGCTTGCCCGCTCGGTGCGGCCCGACGATGCGGCGGATGGACATCTGGAAGCATTCGGGCAGGGTGATGCCCGCCTGCACTTCGTTGAGCCCGATATGCCAGTTGCCGCTGCCGGCGATGCGGTAATCGGCGAAGGCGGCGATAAGCGTTCCCGAGGCGATGCAGTGCCCCGTGATGGCGGCTACGACGGGCACCGGGGTCAGCGCCATGCTGGTGGCGAGCTCGAACACCGCATGCCAGTAGCCCTCGACGAGTTCCTCATCGCCGCGGATCAGGTTGAAAATATCGATGCCGGAGGAAAAGAAGCCCGGTTGCCCGGAGATCACGATGCCGCGGGTCTGATTGCCCTTGGCGTTGTCGATGAAGTCCTTCAAGGCAACCAGTGTTTCGATGTCCATCAGATTGACCGGAGGGTTCGAGATGGACAGCTCGA
>NZ_CAMPHN010000375.1 GCF_946885885.1 uncultured Pseudomonas sp. | reverse complement strand
ATGGGCTTCGCCTGCATCATGGCCAATTTCCAAAGCGAACGGTTGTCGCTGGCGATCATGGCCAATATGACGGCGCAATTGGCGCTCGAAGAGTCGCTTCGCTGGGCCAAAGAGCGCGAAGCGTTCGGCAAACCCATTGGAAAGTTCCAGGTGTTGAAACACCGCTTGGCGGAAATGGCCACTCAACTGGAAGTGTCTCGCGAATTCACCTATCGCCAGGCTGCGAAGATGGCGGCAGGCAAGAGCGTGATCAAGGAAATTTCCATGGCCAAGAACTTTGCCACCGATATCGCCGATCGGCTGACCTACGATGCGGTGCAGATCATGGGTGGCATGGGCTATATGAGGGAAAGCCTGGTCGAGCGTCTTTACCGCGACAACCGGATCTTGTCCATCGGCGGTGGCTCGCGGGAAATCATGAACGAGATCATCAGCAAGCAAATGGGGCTGTAATTCGCGAAACAATTAACCCACCCAAAAATAAGCCCCGCATCTGCGGGGCTTATTTTGAACAGGGCAGGGGGACTTAAGCCACCTGTACCTCTTCAGCCTGCATGCCTTTCTGACCGCGAGCGGCCACGTAGGTCACGGTTTGGCCTTCTTTCAGGCTTTTGAAACCGTCGCTCTGGATTGCTTTGAAGTGCACGAACAGATCATCGCCGCCGTTAGTCGGGGTAATGAAGCCGAAGCCCTTCTCATCGTTGAACCATTTGACGGTGCCAGTTTCGCGATTAGCCATGATGTTTCTCTTAAATCGATACGAATTTGCAGTGCCAGAGCAATCATGGCACCTATGCGGTTTTGCTGATAACTACAGTTCAGCTCGACCATTCTAGGCCGTTTTTATGACCTGTGCTGGTATTGCAGAAAATTAGCTGTGATTTACGTGCAAATCAGTCGGCATTTTTCGAGTGTTTCCCGCTTGCAGCGCCCGCTGCGTCGAATAAACCGTCCCGCGCTCGACAATAGTGCCAAGCGACTCGTCAGAGCGACTTTTGCAAGTTATCGCGCAAAGCGATCAGCTGTTCTTTGAGCGACATCAATTGCTCGACCGACTGCCCGCTGGCGTTGACGATGCAACTGGGAATGGACTTGGCCTCTTCGTGTAGGGCGCGACCTTTATCGGTCAGATACAGCTCGACCACGCGCTCGTCGACCCGGCTGCGGGTGCGTTTGAGCAGGCCTTCGACCTCCAGACGCTTGAGCAAGGGTGTGAGGGAGCCCGGGTCGGTCAGCAACCGCGCGCTGATATCGCCCACGGTGATGCCGTCGCCCTGCCACAGCACCATCATCGCCAGGTACTGGGGGTAGGTCAGGCCAAGCCGTTGCAGCAGCGGTTTGTACACCTTGGTCATCAGCAATGAAGAGGAATACAGGGCGAAGCAAAGCTGGTTATCGAGCAACAGGTCGGTACAAACGTCTTGCGTGGCCATCGGGGGCTCCGGGAGCAAGTAAAGGGCAGCGACAATTTATCGCGCTAACTACCCTTATGCCAACTAAGGCGCGACCGTGGCCAGGCACAGGCTTCAGCTCTTCAGGTTGTCCAAGGGCTGAGGTTTGTCGTCCGCAGGCTTGGCCAGGTTGTAATGCTGAAACGCCTGAGAGATGGTCGCGCGCAATTGTTCGTCGTTCCAGGGTTTGGTGAGGAATTTGTAAATCGCCCCTTGGTTGATTGCATCGGTTACCGATTTCAAGTCGGTATAGCCGGAGAGCACGATGCGGATGGTGTCGGGATAGAGGTCCTTGACCCGGCTGAGGAACTCGGTGCCGTTCATTTCCGGCATGCGTTGGTCGGAGAGAATCACCTGCACGTCGTGTTTCGCCAGTAGGGCGAAGGCGTCCTGGGCGCGGTTGGCGGTGAGGATGTGATAGCCGTCGCGACGCAATACGCGGGCGAGGGCGCGCAGGATATTCTCCTCGTCGTCGAGCAACAGCAGGGTCTGCTTATTGGCGTCATCCGCGCTGTCTGGCAAGGGGTTGCTGTATAGCTCGTCCTGTTGCCGGAGAAAGACGTCAAGCTTGGCCAGCGGCATCGGCTTGGCGAAGTAAAAACCCTGGAATTCATCGCAGTGGCTCTTCTTCAAAAAGGCGAATTGCGGTTCGGTTTCCACCCCTTCGGCGATCACTTTGAGTTTGAGGTGGTGGGCCATGGAGATGATGCCCTGGGTGATGGCCGCATCGTTGCGGTCGCTGATAACCTCCTGAACGAACGAGCGGTCGATCTTCACTTTGTCCACGGGTAGGCGCTTGAGGTAGTTCAAGCTGGAGAAGCCGGTGCCGAAGTCGTCGATGGCGATGCGCACGCCGAGCGACTTCAAGGCGTGCAAGGTGAAGATGGCGCGCTCGGCATTATCCAGCAGGACGGTTTCGGTGATCTCCAATTCCAGGTGGTCGGCGGGGAGGCCGGCCTGGTCGAGGGCGGTTTGCACGGTCTCGACGAAATTGCTGCGCTGGAATTGCACCGGCGATATGTTCACCGCCATCACCCCGTTGGGATAGCCCTGGTCGATCAGCCTGCGTGCGGTCTTGCAGGCGGTGCCGAGTACCCATTCGCTGAGCGGGATGATCTGTCCGGTGTCCTCGGCGAGCGGGACGAACTGGGCCGGCGAGATAAACCCTTGCTCGGCGTGCTGCCAGCGCAGCAGGGCTTCATAGCCGATGACCCGGCCGGTACGGCCATCGATTTGCGGTTGGTAATAAAGCTCGAATGCCTCGGCCTCGATGGCTTTTTGCAAGGCGTTGCGCAGGGTTACGCGCTCGCTGACCTTGAGGTTGAGGTCTTCGGTATACCACTGGTAATTGTTACGGCCTTGCTGTTTGGCCTTGAACATGGCCAGGTCGGCCTGTTGGATCAACAGCATGGGGTCTTCGACATTGCCGTCGCTCAGGGTGATACCGATGCTGGCGGTGATATGCAGTTCGATTTTCGCGATTTTGTAGGGGCGCGCGATACTTTCGATGACCCGGTCGACGACCAGCAGTACATCCTCTTCGCGGGCGAGGTCGGGCAGAATCACCACGAATTCGTCGCCGCCCAGGCGTGCCACGGTGTCGCCCGGGCGAATCTGTTGATTCATGCGCCGTGCCACTTCGATCAGGATCTGGTCGCCGACCCCGTGGCCCATGCTGTCGTTGATCGGCTTGAAACCATCCAGATCGATAAACATCACCGCCAGGCTGCGGCTGTAGCGGCGGCTGATTTGGCAGCCTTGTTTCAGGCGATCTTCCAGCAGCGAACGATTGGGCAGGCCGGTGAGCACGTCGTGGCTGGCGTTATAAGCCAGCTCGGACTCATAACGCTTCTGCTCGGAAATATCGCTCAATACGCCGATGAAGTGAGTGATCTTGCCGTCTTCGTTGGGCACCGGTGC
>NZ_CAMPHN010000374.1 GCF_946885885.1 uncultured Pseudomonas sp. | reverse complement strand
GGCGGGATCAAGACCCTGGACGAATGCCAGGAGCACCTGCGCACCTTCGATGGCGTGATGCTCGGCCGCGAGGCCTATCACAACCCCTATCTGTTGGCGCAGGTGGATCGGTTGCTGTTCGGCGCCACGACCCCGGCGCTGAGCCGCCTGGAGGCCATGCAGTCGATGCGCGGCTATATCGCCGCGCACCTGGCCGAAGGCGGCAGCATGCACCACATCACCCGCCATATGCTCGGCCTCGGCCAGGGCTTCAACGGTGCGCGGCGCTTTCGCCAATTGCTCTCGGTGGACATTCATAAGACCGACGCGCCGCTGGCGCTGTTCGATCAAGCGGCGCAGTTGCTGGAGGGGCGCTGAGCTCGGGCCGGCATTGCGGCAACCGGGCACACGGCCAGCAGTTGAGCCGACCCAACGCCTCGGGTAATGTCAGGCCATCCGCAACGACAAGGCGCAGTCATGACCTCCAAGCTCGACCAACTCAAACAGTTCACCACAGTGGTTGCCGACACTGGCGACCTCGACGCCATTGGCCATCTGCAGCCGGTCGATGCCACCACCAACCCGTCCCTGCTGCTCAAAGCCGCCGCCATGCCGCGCTACGGCGAGCTGCTGCAAAGCGCAGTGGGCGCGGGCCAGGGCGACCTGCATCTGGCTTGCGATCACTTCGCCGTGGCGGTCGGCCGGGAAATCCTCAAGATCATTCCCGGGCGTATTTCCACCGAAGTCGATGCGCGGCTGTCTTTCGATACGCAAGCGACCCTGACTCGCGCCGAACGCCTGATCGGTCTTTACGACCAGGCAGGCATCGGCCGCGAGCGCGTGCTGATCAAAATCGCCTCGACCTGGGAAGGCATTCGCGCGGCCGAACAATTGGAAAAGCGCGGCATTCAGACCAACCTCACGCTGCTGTTTTCCTTCGCGCAAGCCCAGGCCTGCGCCGATGCGGGCGCGTTCCTCATTTCGCCATTCGTCGGGCGCATCTACGACTGGTACAAGAAGGCCGCCGGCCATGATTTCGTCGGCGCCGAGGATCCAGGCGTACAGTCGGTGACGCGCATCTACAACTATTACAAGGCCAATGCCTACCAGACCGTGGTGATGGGTGCGAGCTTTCGCAACGTCGGCCAGATCGAACAATTGGCTGGTTGCGATCGCCTGACCATCAGCCCGGAACTGCTGCAACAACTGGCCGACGCCGCCGGCCCGCTGGAGCGCAAGCTGAGCCCGGGGAAAACCGCCGAGCCTCGCCAGCTCCTGAACGAAAGCCAGTTCCGCTGGGCGCTGAACGAAGATGCGATGGCCACAGAAAAGCTCGCCGAAGGCATTCGTCAATTCGCCCGCGATCAGGAAAAACTGGAAAAGCTGCTCACGGAACTCGCCTGACAGGCCATACGGCGGGGGACATTCGGCGCCCTCGCCCGCTCGCATCATGAGTTGCTCACCAGCCATGTAAAACGGGGCGCCAATCGTCGATTGAGCGCCCCGTTTCGGTATTCGTACTGAGAGTTAGCGATGTTCTAGCGCATTGACCAGATCATGGAAGGCTTCGCGATTGGACTCGTTCAAGCCCATCAGAATGCGGTGGGCTTCCAGCACCTTGGCCCGCACCACCTCTTCGGTCTGGTCCTGCGAGGGCAGGTCATCCAGGCACTCGGGACAGGGAACCGGGGTGTCAACGATATTGAATACCTGATCGAAGCCCATGGACTGCAGCAGGCGGGTGATGTCCTCGTGGGTGGTGACCACAGTGGGTAGCAAACCGATTTTTTGCCGCGACAAGATGGACAACTTGGCCAGCAGGCCAAGGGTGGTGCTGTCGATACTGCGGGTTTCCGTGAGGTCGATGACGATGGCGGAGAAATTCAACGCGGTGAAAATCTTTTCGATCGTCGAGTCCAGCGCCGAACAGAGCGTTAGGCGGACTTCACCGATAAATTTCAGAACGAAGGTGCCGTCCTGTTCGGCGAATTGAATTCGACCAGGGTTAGTCCCAGGGTTCATGCAAGGTTCCTGCTTAACACCAGCAAGGCAATATCATCCGGCATATCGTTCAAATTGGCCAGCCCGAACACCTGTCGTAGACCGTCTAACGTACCCTTCGCAGAGGTGATCAAGGTCGGCAGCACGGCTTCTTTTTCCTTCAAGGTATCGCCTGGCAACAAATCGAGAATGCCGTCCGACAATAGCGTCAGGCTGAACGAATTGGGTAAGTCGATCACATGATCGGCATATTCGGCTTCATTGAACAAACCGACCGGCAAACCACGACCTGGCAGATACTGCGCCTGGCCTTCGCTGTACAGCACCGGCAAAGGTAAATGACCACCGATGCTATAGGTTAGTTGCCCACTTTGCTCGTCGATCACCCCACCGAGCATGGTCACGTGCTTGCCCAGCTTGCAATTGAGCAAGCCGCGGTTGATATGGCCGAGCACCTCCGAAGGTTTGAACTCCGGCAGGCTCGCGCCACCACGGCGGGACTCGTAGAGCAGACGAGTGGTCATGAATTTCAGCAATACGGTAACGAATGCCGACGAGGCGCCATGACCGGAGACATCCGCCAGATAGAAGGCGATGCGCCGCTCGTCGACCCGGAAGTAATCGACGAAATCCCCCGAGAGGTACAGCGACGGGATGATTTTGTGGGCGAACTCCAGACCGTCCACCCTCCAGGGCGTCACCGGCAGCATGTTCATCTGCACTTGGCGCCCGGCATTCTGGTCCTCCTGCAATAGATGCAGGCTGGCTTGCAGTTCGCGGTTGGCGGTTTCCAGCTTGTCGCGGTAGCGCTGGTTTTCCTGGCGCAGCTGCAAGCGGTCCAAGGCGCGGCGGACCGAATGTTCGAGCACCGCGAGGTCTTGTAGGGGTTTGATCAGGTAGTCGGCGGCGCCCAGTCGCAGGGCCTCGACGGCATCGCTCATGACCCCGGCGCCGGACACGACTATCACCGGGGTTTGCGCATCGAGATCGTTGATTCGGCGAATCAGCTCGAGACCGTCGACTTGCGGCATGCGCAGATCGCAGATCACCAGGTCGGGGCGTTCGTGCTGGAAGACTTCCAGCCCCTGCGCGCCGTTGCTGGCTTGCAGAACGTTGAAGCCACTATCTTCCAGGTAGGCGGCAAGGCTTGCGCGCACTACGTCGTCGTCATCGATAATCAGCAGCGTGGCACTGGTTTTGTGCATGGGGTATCCAGGCAAACTGCGCCAGGTTTGGTTGGCGTAAACGCCAGGCAAACCACCTGGGCGCGCGTACTCGGTTCGCTTTAAGGCGCTGACGGTACTCCCATCCGCACCTCGATTCAAGCATATGCCGGTCGTCGCCAGGCGACTTTACACCTGAAATAAGGCAAGGTTATAAGGACTGCAGGAGACATCATCTA
>NZ_CAMPHN010000373.1 GCF_946885885.1 uncultured Pseudomonas sp. | reverse complement strand
AATGGTGGGCGCGGCAGGGATTGAACCTGCGACCCCACCCGTGTGAAAGCCGTTTTACGGTATGAATCTGGACGGATATGGACGAATAAAGCTATTGAAAATGCTAGACATTTATCCGATGATGTTCACGGCTGTCCCGACAAGTTTTTCATACTCATTTCATACGAAAGCGGCCCAGACGTGGCGGATCTCAGCAGGATCGGAGAGCGCAACGCTCTAAGGACCAGGCCGGGCAAGGAGCCTCACTGGCAGCGGCTCCGCGCTGGATGTTACGTTGGCTATCGTCCCTCGAAACGTGGCGGCAAGGGTACGTGGTTCGCGCGGGCGTACGATGAGGATACCGGCAAATATTGTCGGAAGGGCCTGGGCGACTACGGCACGCTAACCGGCCACGAGGTGTTCACCGCGGCGAAGAGGGACGCAGAGGATTTCGCCGAGCTGGTCGAGACCGGGGGCCTGCGCGCGGAAAAGCTCGAAACTGTCGCAGACGCGTGCCGCGCTTACCTTGCCGAAAAGCCGGGTTCGATCGCCGCTGGCATCTTTCGGCGACACGTGTTCAACGATCCCCTTGCCCGCGTAAAGCTCGACAAATTGCGCAAGCACCACTTGCGCGACTGGCGAAAGCGTCTGGAGGACACGCCGGCGCTGCTGACCCGGAGCAAGCGTGGCGCGAAGCTCACCAAGGTTCGTTCCCCCTCGACCGTCAACCGCGACATGGTGCCGCTTCGCGCCGCCCTATGGCGCGTGAAGTCTCCGGGGCTGCCCAACACGGATGCGGCGTGGCAGGAAGCTCTGAAACCGGCCAAGGGAGCCGGCAGACGTCGAGAGCTCTATCTCGATCGGCTCGAGCGCAAGAAGCTGCTCGAGGCGATCGAACCGGAGGCAGAGCCGTTCTTTCGGTCGTTGTGCCTGTTGCCCTTGCGTCCCGGTGCCATGGCCGCGCTTACGGTGCGGAACTTCGACAAACGCACCCGGACTCTCACGATCGGTACGGACAAGAACGGCAAGCCGCGCCAGATCACGGTGCCGCCAAGCATCGCCGAATTCCTGGAGAGGCAATGTCGGGACAAGCTGCCATCGGCATGGCTTTTCACGCGCAGCGACGGTGTCGCGTGGTCGAAGGACAAATGGAAGGATCCGATCAAGGACGCAGTCCATGCGGCGGGCCTTCCGGCGAGCGCCACGGCCTACACGCTTAGGCACAGCGTCCTCACCGACTTGGTGCGTGGCGGCCTGCCCATTCTCACCGTGGCGCAGCTGGCGGACACCAGCGTGGCGATGATCGAGCAGCATTACGGCCACCTCGTCCGCAGCGACGCCGAGCAGGCATTGGCGGCGCTGGCGCTGTAGCGCAAACTGCATCGGAACCGGGGGAGCTTGCCATTCCTTCGAGAGCCAGCATCTTGCGCTCCGCGACTTCGACTCTATCCTGAACCTGCGCCGATCGACGGCGCCGAGGCGTGAGAACCTCGCTTGGTGGAACCGGCTCGCAACTCGGCCGGGTGGCCGTCGCGCATGTCCAGACCGCGTCAGCGGTTAAAGGCGGCGGCGCATGTTCCAAGCATGTTCTCAACACCCGGCTTTGCCGGCGCGTCTCGATAGAACGAAGAGGCGCTTATGGACCTTCGGCGGGCGGGAATGCGCTCTGGGCCAAGGCGGGCACGCACGCCGTGACGACGGACCATGGCGTCAGGATGCTCGACGAGGTCGACGAGGCAGGGCCCGCGGCGAACGCCGTCGGCACGGCCAACGAACCGGTCGACTTCGACGCGCTCTATCGCGAGCAATCGCCTCGGCTTCTCCGGTCGCTCACGCGCCGAACGGCAAGCGCCGAGGACGCGCGCGATCTGGTTCAGGAGATCTTCTGCCGCGTCGCGGGTCTCGCGGCTGGCAAGGACCTGTCGGCAATCGATCGTCCCCACGCCTACCTCAGCCGGATAGCGACCAACCTTTTGCGCGATCGGGCCAAGCGCGCTTCGCGCCGGATGGCGCAAAGCCACTTTCCCGCAGACGAGTGCACTCTCGTCGGAACTGACCAGGAGCGTCTGCTCGAAGCGAGAGATATGCTCCAGCGCGTCGAGACGGCCGTGCTAAGGCTGCGCCCGAAAACCCGGGAGATCTTCATGGCGCACCGAGTCGAGGGCCTCAGCTACGCCGAGATCGCGCAGCGGACCGGGCTGTCGATCAAGGGCGTAGAGAAGCAGATGAGCAAGGCCATCGCCGCGATCGACCGCATGCTCGAACGGGACCGCGCATAATGCGTTGGCCGTTGGTCGGCCGCCGCGAGCGGCTGCGCCGGGAGGCTTCCGACTGGATCGCGAGGCTGAACGGCGCGCAGGATCAGGCCGATCGCGCGGCCTTCGAGCGGTGGTACCGGGCGAACCCGGAGCATGCTGCGACCTACGATCGCCTTTCGGCGCTGTTCGCGACGGCTGGGGAAATTCGCGCCGCGTCGAAGCCGGTTGCCGTCCGACACTCGGCGGGGGCTCCCGCGCATGGTCTGCGTACCCGCTACGCGCTCGCCGCGGTGGCCGCCGCGGGGGTCATCGCCATCATCCTCGGCTATGCGGTGCTCGGAGCGATGGAGGTCGTGCCCTCGGGGCAGAACGGGGTGCAAGTGATGGTCCTCGCGGCCGGAGACGAGAGCCGTGTCGTTCACCTGGCCGACGGTTCGGAGATCGTTCTGGCGCCGGCGAGCACGCTCAATGTCGACATCAACGGCCGGGAGCGTCGGCTGCAGCTGCTGCGCGGAGAGGGACGCTTCAAGGTGTTCCACGAGCCGCGCCCATTCGTCGTCGTGGCGCAGGGGACCCAGGTAGTGGCGCGCGGCACCGAGTTCGTCGTCAGCCTTCGGCCGGACGGCACGCTGGTCTCGCTGATTGAAGGGCGGGTTGACGTATCCTATGCGTCGCAGCGGGACGGGGGCGAACGACGCGTCGCCAGCCTTGAGCCGGGACAGCGGCTGATTGTGTCTGCCGCACCCGTAACCCTCCCGTTGTCGGAATCGACAGCGGCAAGCTCATCGCGTCCCGCGATGGTGGAGTTCGACGACACACGGCTGGCCGAGGCCGTCAAACGGGTGGACCTTCAGGCCGGCGGACGGATCCGGCTTGCTGACCCGACCCTGGAGCACCTTCGCGTGACCGGAGCCTTCCGGGTCGGCGACATCGAGGAGTTCGCCGAAGGCGTCGCCGCCGCGCTGGATCTTGAGGTCGAACGCCGAAGGGACGGCACGCTTTGGTTGAGAGAGCGCTCCGACCCAGGAGGTTGATCGGGTGGCGACCCGCGGGCCACGCCGTGATGAAGGCTCATGAATTTCGATCGAACTCGACGGCTGCTCAGGATCGAAGCCGCCTGTCGTATCGACGGACTTCGACTGCTCTTGG
>NZ_CAMPHN010000372.1 GCF_946885885.1 uncultured Pseudomonas sp. | reverse complement strand
CGTGCGGCTCTTCCAGGGTCAGCACATGGAGGATATTGCCGTAGGGGTCGAGCTGGGCGCGTACCGGCTTGGGCAGGTTGAGCTGCCAGCTGAGCACCTGCTGGCGCTGGTTGTCGTGGGGCGTCATGCGCAGGTACTGGATGCTGGTGCGTACCTGATCTTCGTAGTGGTAGGTAGTGTCATGGCTGATCGAGAGTCTCATGCGACCTCCAGATAGGAACTGTGAATGGCTTGGCCAAGCTGACGCACCGACAGGATCAAGTCGGTCAACCAGGCATGCAGACCCTCGTCGAGAACTTCGTTGATGCTGGTGTAGCGCAGCCGCGCTTCCAGCTCTGCCGCCAGGCGTTGCGCCGGCCGGCCGTTTTCCCCGGGCAGGCTGGCGAGCATCAGGTTGAGTTCGTCCATGCAGGCGCGCAGCGAGCGCGGGATGTCCGGGCGCAGCAACAGTAGTTCGGCGACTTTGCGCGTGCCGGGCGAGCCGCGGTAGATCTCGGCGAAGGCCTCGAACGAGGAAAGCGCGCGGAGCAAGGCGTTCCACTGGTAGTAACTGCGCGCCGGGCGGCCATCGACCTCGTCGATATCCTCGCCGAGCATCTCGTAGCGCGCATCGAGCAGACGCAGGGTGTTGTCGGCGCGCTCGATAAAGGTGCCGAGACGGATAAAGCGATAGGGATCGCCGCGCCTGATGGTGCCGAAGGTGGCGCCACGGAACAGGTGCGAGCGCTCCTTGACCCACTCGCAGAAGCGGCTGATGCCGTAACGCCCCAGGCCCTGCTCGGCAATGCCGCGGATTTCCAACCAGGTGGCGTTGATGTTCTCCCACATGTCGGCGGTGATGCAGCCGCGCACCGCATGGGCGTTGCTGCGCGCCGCACCCAGGCAGCAATAGAGGCTGGCCGGGTTTTCCGCATCCAGGGCGAAGAAATGCAGCATGCGTTCGGCATGCAGTTGACCGTGGCGCGCCCGGTATTCATCCAGCGTGCCGGTGATCAGCAACGGCATGGCCAGTTCGTCCAGGCCGTCGGAGCGGCCGTCCTGGGGCATCAGCGAGAGGGAATAGCTGACATCGAGCATGCGCGCGAGGTTTTCCGCGCGCTCCAGATAGCGCGACATCCAGTACAGATCGGAGGCAGTTCTTGAAAGCATGGTTAGTCCTCCACCACCCAGGTGTCTTTGGTCCCGCCGCCTTGCGACGAGTTGACCACCAGAGAGCCTTCGCGCAGCGCCACGCGGGTCAGGCCGCCCGGTACCAGGCGCACTTCCCGCCCGGACAGGACGAACGGGCGCAGGTCGATATGCCGCGGCGCGATGCCGTTTTCGACGAAGGTCGGGCAGGTCGACAGACACAGTGTCGGCTGGGCGATATAGGCCTCGGGCTTGGCGAGCAGACGCAGGCGGAAGGCTTCGATTTCCGCCTGGCTCGCCGCCGGCCCGACCAGCATGCCGTAGCCGCCTGAGCCCTGGGTTTCCTTGACCACCAGATCGCCGAGGTTGGCCAGCACATGGGACAGCTCGGCCGGTTTGCGGCATTGCCAGGTCGGTACGTTTTTCAAGATCGGCTCTTCGTCCAGATAGAAACGGATCATGTCGCCGACATAGGGGTAAATCGACTTGTCGTCCGCCACTCCGGTGCCGATCGCATTGGCCAGCACCACATTGCCCGAGCGATAGGCCGACAGCAGGCCGGGCACGCCGAGCATTGAGTCGGGATTGAAGGCCAGCGGGTCGAGGAAATCGTCGTCGAGGCGGCGATAAATCACATCGACCTGCTTGGCCCCGGCGGTGGTGCGCATATGGACCTTGTCGTCGCGCACGAACAGGTCCGCGCCCTCGACCAGCTCCACGCCCATCTCGCGGGACAAAAAGGCATGCTCGAAATAGGCGCTGTTGAAACGCCCCGGTGTCAGCACCACGACGTTGGGGTTATCCAACGGGCTGGAGGATTTCAGGGTTTCCAGCAAAAGGTTCGGGTAATGGTCGATCGGGGCGATGCGCTGGGCGGCGAACAACTCGGGGAACAGGCGCATCATCATCTTGCGGTCTTCGAGCATATAGCTGACACCGCTGGGGGTACGCAGGTTGTCTTCCAGCACGTAGTAGCTACCGTCGCCGTCGCGCACCAGGTCGACGCCGGCGATATGCGCATAGAGGTCGCGGTGCAGGTTCAGGCCCTGCATGGCGATCTGGTAACCCTCGTTGGCCAGCACCTGCTGGGCGGGAATCACCCCGGCCTTGATGATCCGTTGTTCGTGATAGAGGTCGGCGAGAAACAGGTTGAGCGCCTGCACCCGCTGGATGCAGCCGCGTTCCACCACCCGCCATTCGCTGGCGGGGATACTGCGCGGGATGGTGTCGAAGGGAATCAGCCGCTCGGTGCCCTGCTCGTCGCCATACAGGGTGAAGGTGATGCCGGCGCGGTGGAACAACAGATCGGCTTCGCGCCGGCGCTGCGCCAGCAATTCCTTCGGCGTCTCGGCCAGCCAACGGGCGAATTCCTGATAGTGCGGGCGGCACTCGCCGCTCGCCTGGTACATCTCGTCATAAAAAGTGCGGGTCATGCCGTACTCCTGTTCGCCCAAGCGCAGGGAAGTACTGCAAGGCCCGAGCCAGTATATTTACGGCTTAATTTTCAATGAGTTAGTAATTTAAGGCGCAACCAACGCACCGTTTTGGCGCGATGTACTCGGGCTTGACTGCCCGTGGCTTCATTTTGCGGCGCGGCGGGCCGCGAGCGGCAGGCGTCCGCGTGAATTCGAGTGAGGGATAAACGCATCGACCAGCCGCAGCTGGTCGATGTCTGTTGCTTAGCGTGGTTTCAAGGACGTTGGCCCTTGACCTCCTGGGTCACGCCCCAACCATCGAGCGTGCCGCCGAGCGGAACCACCACCGACGCCATGTCGTGCTCGAAATCGCCAATGCCGGCATGGGTGGCATACATCACCTTGCTCACCTGCAGATGCCAGGCGCCGTCATCGCGCTCGGTCACCAGGGCATGCAAGGATTCGCCACGAAAATTTCTGGTCGCCATACGAGCCCGTTCCTCATCGGGAAAAATGGCGTAGAACTCGATTGGATGAACGCTGGCAAAGTCGAAACCGCCCTCCTTCATCCGCCGTAGAACCCCATTACTGACATCATCGTGCAAGGCTGTGCTCATGAAGTGACCTCCTCAGGCGATGGATGAACTGATGGGTCACTGAGGCGCGAACTGCATAACCGGTAGCGACCGACGTCCCGAGTGACCCCTTGATCGTGTTCCCATTGCAACCGCCACTGCCTCGGCGGTGTCGCGGCACACAGCAACTGCGCCGCCCGAGAATCAAGCAAGCAACTGCTTGATGTAGGCCAGGCCTGAAATCAGGACTGGTTGCCGGTGGGCCATTACAGAA
>NZ_CAMPHN010000371.1 GCF_946885885.1 uncultured Pseudomonas sp. | reverse complement strand
AGCGCAGCACCAGGTTGCCGCGCGGATCGACTATCCACAGCTGCGCGCCCTTGGCATCGCCGGCGATTTCGCCGTAGGCCGGCAATTGCAGCTGGTAACGGCTCAATTGCGGGTATTCGCGGCGCAGTTCGGCGTCGTAGTCGTCGGCCAATGGCTGGGCGACGGCCAGGGCATGGGAGGCGCGGGCGGTGTCGCGGTTGAGGCCGATATGAATCTGCCGGGCGAGGAAGATCAGCTCCTTGCAGGCGGCATCGCAGGCTTCAGGCACGGTCACCAGCAGCTGCCAGCGGGTTTCCTCGGCACCGACCACCCCGAGGTCGGTGCGGGTCTGGCCGGTGCCGATCAGCTCGCCGTGGTAGCTGCGGGTTTCCGGCACCCAGAAGCGCCACTGGTACATGGCGCTGGCCAGGATCATCGGACCTATCACCACGGCGAGGATCAGGATCAGTTGCAAGCGGCCGCGAAGACGCTGACCGGGCGGCACTTCAGGCAAGGCGTCAGGCAGGGCGGTGGCTGGGTTCATGGCGAGTCTCCCGCGCGTTATGTAGGCCTAAATAAATGAACAGGCCGAGCAAGGCGGCCGCCAGGGCGAACCATTGCACGGCATAACCGAGGTGTTTGTCCGGGCTCATGGCGACCACCGGCCAGTCGGCGCGAAAGGACGCGGGGCCCGGCTCCAGGCGCACTTCATGGCTCAAGCCGCCACGTCCCAGCTGCTGCCAGAGCGCATCCGGCTCGACCGCCGTGACCAGCCGCGGCCAACCCGTCGCGGCAGCGCTCTGCTGCAACCGCAAGGGTTCGCCCAAGGGCACGTAGATCCATGCATGCAGACTCAAAGGACTGTCGGGGGTGGCGAAGGTCGGTGGCACGCGCCGATCCGGCCACGGTAACCAGCCGCGATTGAGGAGCAGCCAGAGGCCGCTGTTCTGATCGTAGAAGGGTTGCAGCACCTCGACTCCGGCCTGGCCGTCGCGGATGCGGTTATCCAGCAGCAGGCTGTGCCGGGTATCGAAATGGCCCTGCAGCTGCACCCGCATGTAGGCCGGATCGGGATGACGTTCCAGTTCAGCGAGGCTGATCGGCGCGGCGGCTTGGCGGGCCTGATGGGCCGCCAGCAATTCGCGCTTCTCTTCGGCCCGCGCCAACTGCCAGAAACCCAGGGCGATCAATCCGGGAAACAGCAGCAGCACCAGCAAACTGGGCAGCAGACCAGGCCGAAAGACGCTCATCTGGCGCTCCCTGATACCCTGGTCGAGCTGGTTATACTGCACCTGAACAACATTCCCCTTCCCCCCGGAAGTTACGCATGGGAGCTACGCATGCTCAAGGCCGCGATCGTTCTGCTACTGCTGGCTACTATGGTGAGCCTATTCAGCGGCTTGTTCTTTCTGGTCAAGGACGAGAGCCAGACCTCGCGGGTGGTTAACTCCCTGACCGTCCGGGTGATACTTTCCGCCCTGACGGTCGCCCTGATCGCCTGGGGCTTCTACAGCGGCCAATTGGTCTCGCACGCCCCTTGGTAGGTTGATCGCCGAACCGTCCCCGCGGTTCAACGATTCGCCTTGGCCTGCTAGCCGCTAGAGCACGTACACGAAGACGAACAAGCCGATCCATACCACGTCGACGAAGTGCCAATACCAGGCGGCGGCTTCGAAGCCGAAGTGCTGATCGGGCGTGAAGTGCCCGCGCAGGATGCGGATCAGCATCACCGTCAACATGATCGCGCCCAGGGTCACGTGCGCACCGTGGAAACCGGTGAGCATGAAGAAGGTCGCCCCATAGATCCCGGAGCCGAGCGTCAGACCCAGTTCGGTGTAGGCATGGATGTATTCCTCGACCTGGAACACCAGGAACGCCAAGCCCAGCAGCACGGTCAGCGCCAGCCAGAGCTTCAGCGGCTTACGATGGTTCTTGCGCAGCGCATGGTGGGCGAAGGTCAGGGTGAAGCTGGAGGACACCAGCAGAACGGTGTTGAGCAACGGCAGGCCCCAAGGGCTGATGATGCCTTCCGGCGCCGGGTAGAGTTTGGGGTCCGGGGTGTTGAGCATCGGCCAGGTGTATTCGAAACCGGGCCAGAGCATGTTGGCGATGCCCTTGTCGCCCTCGCCGCCCAACCAGGGGCCGGCCCAATAGCGGATGTAGAACAGCACGCCGAAGAAGGCGGCGAAGAACATCACCTCGGAGAAGATGAACCAGCTCATGCCCCAACGGAACGAGCGATCCATCTGCGGGCTGTAGAGGCCCTGGTGGCTTTCCTTGATCACGTTGCCGAACCAGCCGAACAGCATATAGGCGAGGAACAGGCCGCCGATGAAGAAAATCAGCGGCCCGTTGGAGTCGGCCCGGTCGGCTTTCATATCGTTGAACCAGGTACCGACGCCGTACACGGTCAACAGCATGCCGATGGTGGCGATGATCGGCCACTTGCTCTGCGCCGGGACGTAATAGCTTTGATGACTTTCGTGACTCGACATTGTTGTTCTCCTTATGGCGTCGCCCGGGCAAGGGGCGCCTGTGCCACCGGCGGCTTGCGCTCGGTGATATCGAACAAGGTGTAGGCCAGCGTCAGGTGCCGCACATCCGCCGGCAAATCCCGGTCGACGATGAAACGCACCGGCATTTCGATACGCTCGCCCGGTTGCAGCACCTGCTGGGTAAAGCAAAAGCATTCGGTCTTGTGGAAGTACGCGGCGGCCTTGGAAGGGGCGACGCTGGGAATCGCCTGGGCGGTCATCGGTTTGTCGGTGGGGTTGTACGCCACGAACAACATCTCATTGCTCGCACCGGGCTTCACCGTCAATTCATCGGCCGTCGGGCGGAACTCCCAGACCATGCCCGCCGAGTTAGTGGCGAGGAACTGCACGCGCACCTGCCGCGATGCGTCCACCGCCTGCTCCCCGGCTTCATAGGCACCCGCGGTTTTACCGTTGATGCCGAAGGCCTGGCACATCACGTCATAGATCGGCACCAGGGCGAAACCGAAGCCGAACATCGCCACCACCACCAGTATCAGGCGGATAACCAGGCGACGAGTCGACAGGGTTTCGCTCATGGCCGCGCTCCTATTTCACTTCCGGCGGGGTCTGGAAGGTGTGGTAGGGCGCCGGCGAGGGCACCGTCCACTCCAGGCCCTCGGCGCCGTCCCAAGGCTTGGCCGCGGCCGGTTTGCCGCCGCGGATGCACTTGATGACGATGAACAGGAACAGCAACTGGGTCGCGCCGAACATAAAGGCGCCGATGCTCGAGACCATATTGAAGTTGGCGAACATCATGTTGTAGTCCGGGATGCGCCGCGGCATACCGGCCAGACCAACGAAGTGCATCGGGAAGAACGCCAGGTTCATACCGACGAAGCTCATCCAGAAATGCAGCTTGCCGAGGGTTTCGTCGTACATGTGGC
>NZ_CAMPHN010000370.1 GCF_946885885.1 uncultured Pseudomonas sp. | reverse complement strand
TCCTGGGCGTTAGCGTTCGTATTGCGGATGCAGGTCAATTTTGCAAGAACCTGGTTTTTCTCGTTAGAGCCTGTTCAAGGTCTCGCGAGCTAGAGTCCTGCAAGGTGCAACGACCAATGGGAGTAACAGCCGAAGGCTGGCCCGGAGGGTAAGCGCCAGCGAATAAAAGCAGGCGAGGAAGCGGAGTTTACTGATGTAAATGAGCATTCCGAGCCTGTTTTTAACGCAGCAGGACCGACGCGCAGCAGACGTTGAGATGGTTCTTATATAACCCGCGCTTATGCGGGAGGCGTACCCATGAAATTCGTCGATGAAGTATCGATTTATGTAAAGGCCGGCGACGGCGGTAACGGCATGATGGCTTTTCGTCGTGAAAAGTTCATCGAAAAAGGCGGTCCCAACGGCGGTGATGGTGGCGACGGCGGTTCGGTGTTCATCGAGGCCGACGAGAACCTCAATACCTTGGTGGATTATCGCTACACCCGGCGCTTTCAGGCGCAGAACGGCGAGAAGGGCGGCAGCACCGATTGTACCGGTGCCAAAGGCGAGGATCTGATTCTGCCGGTGCCGGTCGGCACGACGGTGGTCGATGCCTCCACGCAGGAAGTGATCGGCGACCTGACCAAGCCGGGGCAGCGTTTGCTGGTGGCGCAGGGCGGCTGGCACGGCCTGGGTAATACCCGCTTCAAGTCGAGTACCAACCGTGCGCCGCGCCAGACCACGCCGGGTAAGCCGGGTGATGCCCGCGACCTGAAGCTGGAGCTGAAAGTGCTGGCCGATGTCGGCTTGCTCGGTTTGCCGAATGCTGGCAAGAGCACCTTTATCCGTTCGGTTTCCGCGGCCAAGCCCAAGGTGGCCGATTATCCGTTCACCACTTTGGTGCCGAACCTGGGTGTGGTGAGCGTCGAACGCTACAAGAGCTTTGTGGTCGCGGATATTCCCGGTTTGATCGAAGGCGCTTCGGAGGGCGCGGGGTTGGGGATTCGCTTCCTCAAGCACCTGGCGCGTACCCGTTTGCTGTTGCACCTGGTGGATATGGCGCCGCTGGATCTGAGCGATCCCGCCGAAGCGGCCGTGACCATCGTCGAGGAGCTGGCCAAGTTCAGCCCGGCGTTGGCGGAGCGCGATCGTTGGTTGGTGCTGAACAAGGCCGATCAGATTCTCGAAGAGGAGCAGGAGGCGCGTATCGCCGAAATCGTCGAGCGCCTGGAGTGGACGGGGCCGGTGTACGTGATTTCGGCCCTGGCGCACCAGGGGACCGAGAAGCTGTGCTACGACATCATGGATTATCTGGAGGCGCGCTCCGAGCGCATTCAGGAAAATCCGGAATTTGCCGCCGAGTTGGCGGAGTTGGATCAGCGCATCGAGAACGAAGCGCGTGCCCAGTTGCAGGCGCTGGACGATAAGCGCGCGCTGCGTCGTTCCGGGGTCAAGGCGGTCGGCGATGTCGACGACGATGACAGCTTCTGGGGTGAAGAGGATGACGAGGATGGGCCGGAGATTATCTACGTCCGGGATTAACAAGTCGCTGAAAGCTGCTGCGCTCGACTTGGCGGCGTTGAAATCAGTCTCGAAATGCTCGTGTACAGCTGTACACTGCGCTTTCTCGCCTGATTTCGCCTTGCCTAGCCTTCGCTCGCTACGCTTTCAGGGCCTTGTTAGGCAAGAGTCCAGCGCCGCTTAATTGCGGCGTTTTTGTAAACACGGGTCGCTGCTGGGGTTGGAAGATCATGCGTGACAAGGTAACCGGTGCGCAGCGCTGGGTGGTGAAGATAGGTAGTGCGTTGCTGACCGCCGACGGTCGCGGTCTGGATCGTGCCGCCATGGCGGTATGGGTCAAACAGATGGTGACGCTGCGCGAGCAGGGCGTGGAGCTGGTTCTGGTGTCGTCGGGGGCGGTGGCGGCCGGTATGAGTCGTCTCGGCTGGGTTGCCCGGCCCAGTGCCATGCACGAGCTGCAAGCGGCCGCGGCCATCGGTCAGATGGTGCTGGTTCAGGCTTGGGAGTCGAGCTTTGCCGAACACGCCCGGCGCACGGCACAGATTCTCCTGACCCACGACGACCTCTCGGATCGCAAGCGCTACCTGAATGCGCGCAGCACGCTGCGCACCCTGGTCGATCTCGATGTGGTGCCGGTGATCAACGAGAACGACACCGTGGTCACTGATGAAATCCGTTTCGGCGATAACGACACCCTGGCGGCGCTGGTGGCCAACCTGGTTGAGGCTGATCTGCTGGTGATCCTCACCGACCGCGATGGCATGTACAACGCCGACCCGCGGCATAACCCGAATGCCGAGCTGATTTACGAGGCGCGCGCCGACGATCCGGCGCTGGACGCCGTAGCTGGCGGCGTGGGCGGCGCGCTGGGGCGTGGTGGCATGCAGACAAAGTTGCGGGCAGCGCGCTTGGCGGCGCGTTCCGGCGCGCACACGGTGATCGTCGGTGGCGCAATCGAGCAGGTGCTGGCGCGGCTCAAAGCCGGCGAGCGCCTGGGCACGCTATTGGCGCCAGAGCGCGGCATGCTGGCGGCGCGCAAGCAATGGTTGGCCGGGCACCTGCAGACGCGCGGCACGCTGGTTCTCGACGAGGGGGCGGTGAAGGCGTTGAGCACCGGCACTAAGAGTCTGCTACCGGTCGGGGTCAAGTCGGTGCAGGGTAGTTTCCGGCGTGGCGAGATGGTGGTGTGTGTCGCGCCGGATGGGCGTGAAATCGCCCGCGGTCTGGCCAATTACAGTGCGCTCGAGGCGCAGAAAATTATCGGCCGCTCGTCCGATGCCATCGAGCAGCTGCTCGGCTATGTGGATGAGCCCGAGTTGGTGCATCGGGATAATTTGATTCTGGTTTGAATGTTTGCGCAAAGTCTGTTGCGCGTCGGGCCTGCTGCGTTAGAAAGCAGGCGCTGGCTCGCGAGGCTTTGTGCGGTTTTTTGGGAGGGAAATCTGATGCGGATAATAAATGGATTGCTTGGCGCGCTGCTGGCGTTGCCCTCGTTCGCTTCGGCCGAGAAGATCGGTGAAGTATCGACGGTATTCAAATTGGTCGGTCCGAACGACAAGATCGTAGTCGAGGCCTTCGATGATCCCAAGGTCGAAGGTGTGACCTGTTATCTGTCGCGGGCCAAGACCGGTGGTGTCAAGGGAGGTTTGGGTTTGGCCGAGGATCGCGCCGAGGCCTCGATCGCCTGTCGCCAAGTTGGGCCGATCAGCTTCGAGGCGGAGCTCGAGGATGGCGAGGAGGTCTTCCGCGAGCGTACGTCCCTGGTGTTCAAGACCATGCAGGTGGTGCGCTTCTTCGATGTGCGGCGCAATACCCTGGTGTATCTGGTGTATAGCGATCGGGTGATCGAGGGTAGCCCGCAAAATGCGGTGACCGCGATCCCGATTCTGCCGTGGCCGAAAAAATCCTGAG
>NZ_CAMPHN010000369.1 GCF_946885885.1 uncultured Pseudomonas sp. | reverse complement strand
CCGAACACTTTTTTCGGGTCTTCGAGGAAGCGCAGTTTCCACTTGGCGAACATCCAGTGCGGAATCCAGCCGGTCACTACGATGGCCTCTTTGTTCTTCTCGGCGCGGGTCAGGGCGACCGCCATGGCCGGGCCCGAACTCGGCATCAACTTGATGTCGCTGAGTTGGTATTCCTTGATTGCGTCTTCGGTGCGGCGCATCACGCCGGCGCCGGCATCGATGCCGGTGATTTTGCCGGCGAACTCCTTGCTATAGGTGTTGAGGTCCGCGATGGTCTTGGCGGCCACGTAGTCCGGTACGATCAGGCCGATCTTGGCGCCTTCGTAGTTGGTGCCGACCACAGTCACCTTGTCCTTGAGTTTCTCGTAGTACTCGCCGTGGGTGGCGGGCAGCCAGGCGGAAAGGGTGAGGTCGAGATCGCCGCGGGCGACGCCTTGCCACATGATGGCGGGCTCGACCGGTTTCAGTTCGACCGTGTAGCCGAGCTGTTCGCGGAGGATTTCGCCTGCGACGTGGGTGGCGGCGACGCTGTCGTCCCAGCCGTTGACGTAGCCGATGGTCAGGGTGGGTTTATCCGCGGCCATGGCGGTGGTCATGCCCATGGCCAGGGCGGCGATGCCGAGGCCTTGCAGGCAGAGGGTCTTGAGGTTTCGCATGGGTAATTGCTCCGAATGTGACAGTTCGTTGAGTTACTGGCGCGTTCTTCTTTGCGGGCCTTGTGGGCTGTGTTGCTTTACCGGTCTGCCTTGGCCAATGGACCAAGGCGCGACATCCATGCCCGGATCGAGTCCGGGAAAATCTACTATCTGCCGATCCCGCCCCCGGATTACCTCCGGGTTACAGGCTGCAAAATCGACAAATTCGGGCAACAGCAAAGCCGGGCGGTAAGCCGGTTGGCTTCGCTTGTTGGGTTTCGTTTAGGGCAGCGTCCGGCTGCACCCTGTGCCTGCGCTGCCCGGCGTCGAACCGGGCGGGCAGGGGAGGTACCGGTTTTAGAGGCCGACGTGTTTCTTCACCGCGGCGATGCCGTCCTGGCCGTCATAGGTGGTGACGCCTGCCAGCCACTTGTCGAGAATTTCGGGGTTGGCCTTGATCCATTCCTTGGCGACCGTGGTCGGGTTCTGTTTATCCAGAACCTTTTCCATCAGCTGGCTTTCGATTTCCACGGTGAACTGCAGGTTGTTCAGCAGTTTGCCGACGTTGGCGCAGCGTTCTTCGTAATCCGGTGGCACCACGGTGTAGACCTTGGCGGCGCCGAAGTCCGGGCCGAACACGTCGTCGCCGCCTTCCAGGTAGGTGATGTCGAACTGGGTGTTCATCGGGTGTGGCGCCCAGCCGAGGAATACCGCCGGCTCATTTTTCTTCACCGCGCGTTGCAGCTGCACCAACATGCCGGCTTCGCTGGACTCGATCATCTTGAATTCGCCGAGGCCGAACTGGTTTTCCTTGATCATTTTATCGATCAGCAGGTTGCCGTCGTTGCCCGGTTCGATGCCGAAGATCTTGCCGTTCAACTGATCCTTGAACTTGGCGATGTCGGCGAAGCTTTTCAGCCCGGCTTCGGCGGCATAGGTCGGCACGGCGAGGGTGTACTTGGCGCCTTCGAGGTTGGCCTGGGGTAGTACTTTGACGCCGTTGTCCTTGGTGAACGGCTCGATCACCGCGTCCATCGAGGGCGCCCAATAGCCGAGGAACACGTCGATCTGCTTGTTCTTCACCCCGGTAAAGGCGATGGGCACCGAAGCCATGATCTTGCGGGTCTGGTACCCCAGGCCCTCGCTCAGGGTCATGGCTACGCCGGTGGTGGCGGCGATATCGGCCCAGCCGATTTCCGCGAAGCGCACCATCTTGCAGCTTTCCGGTTCCTGCGCCCAGGCGCTTTGCAGCATCGCGACGGAGAGCAGGCCGACACCTGCGAGCGTTCTAATCGTTTTCATCTGCGACTCCCTGTGTTGTGCAAAGGTAGGTTTCTTATTGACCAGATTGTTATTGGCGTTGCAGCTTGCCGCTGAACCAGGCGACCAGATTGCTGCGTTTGGCGGCTTTCGGGGTGCCGAAGCTTTCGGTGATGCGGTCGAGAATGATCGCCAGCAAGACCACGGCCATGCCGCTTTCGAAGCCTAGACCGATATCCAGGCGTTGGATGCTCGCCAGTACGTCGTTACCCAGGCCGCCGGCGCCTACCATCGAGGCGATGATCACCATCGACAGGGCCATCATGATGGTCTGGTTGACCCCGGCCATGATCGACGGCATGGCATTCGGCAATTGCACCTTGAACAGCAATTGGCGGGCGTTGCAGCCGAAGGATTGGCCGGCCTCGATGATTTCCTTGTTGACCTGGCGGATGCCCAGGTTGGTCAGGCGCACCGCCGGCGGCATGGCGAAGATCACCGTGGCGATGATCCCCGGCACCCGGCCAAGGCCGAACAGCATGGCCGCGGGGATCAGGTAAACGAACGCCGGCATGGTCTGCATGAAGTCGAGAATCGGCCGGATGGTGGTCGAAACCCGCTCGCTGCGCGCCGCCCAAATGCCCAGGGGGATGCCCAGCAGCAGACTGATCAAGGTCGCCGAGAAGGTCAGGCCGAGGGTCACCACCGTCTGTTCCCAGAAGCCGGTGACCACGATCAGAATGAAAGAAATAGCGGTGAAGATGGCGAACTTGTAGCTGATCCGCCACAGCCCGAGGCCGACGAAGATGGCGATCAGCAGCCAGGCCGGCGGCAGCATCAGCAGCCATTCGATGCCTTCGGAAAAACCGTTGACCAGGCCACCGAGGCTGTCGAAGCCCTCGCTGTAGTTCTCCAGCAGATGCTGCACCACATCGTTGACCCAGCTGCCCAGGTCGAGCTGTTTCTCACTCATGGGATTCTCCCTGCAGACGGGTCAGCAATCGGCCCTTGCTGATGGCGCCGCTGTAATGGCCGTTGCTATCGATCACCGGAATCGGCCCCTCGTTATCGACCAGACGCTCGATCACCTGGTCGAGCGGCATGTCTTCGGGAACCGGATTGATCTGCTTGAGCACGCCGGCCTCCAGCCCGCAGGTTGTGCCGCCTTCGACCAGCAAGGCGATCTTTTCCAGGCTGATCGAGCCCTGGAATTTGTTCTGCTCGTCGACGATGAAGGCGTAGTGCTTGTCCAGCGCCTGCAACTCCTGACACACCTGCTGCGCATCCGGCGCTTTGCCGTTGTGCACGTAGAGCGGCACGCTGTCGGCCATCAACTGGCCTGCGGTGAGGTAGCGATTGGTGTCGACGGTATTGAAGAAGTTGCGTACGTAGTCGTTGGCCGGGTTGTCGATCAGCTCCTGCGGAGTACCGATCTGCACCAGCTTGCCGCCTTCCATGATGCCGATGCGGTTGCCGATGCGCATGGCTTCTTCGATGTCGTGGGAAACGAAGATGATGGTGCG
>NZ_CAMPHN010000368.1 GCF_946885885.1 uncultured Pseudomonas sp. | reverse complement strand
TGCCCGAGTTGAAGGCGCGCGGTTATCCGGAAAGCATCGCCATCGGCTCCCTGGCCGGCGCCGGCACCCTGGGTTTGCTGATCCCGCCATCGATCATGATGATCGTCTACGGTGTCGCGGCGCAGGTGTCGATCTCGCGCCTGTTCATCGCCGGGATTCTGCCGGGCTTGATGTTGCTGCTGATTTTCAGCGGTTTTCTGATGATCTGGTCGTTGATCAACCGCAAGCAGATGCCGCAGGACAGCGAAACCCTGACGTTCATGGAGAAACTGCGCCGCGGCAAGCTGCTGATCCCGGTGGTCACGCTGATAGTCGCGGTGATCGGCTCGATCTATGCGGGTTTCGCCACGGCGACCGAAGCCGCCGCGGTCGGGGTGGTCGGCGCGCTGTTGATCGCCTGGTACTCCGGTTCGCTGAACCGCGAGACCTTTATGGCCAGCCTGATGGGCGCGGTCTGCACTTCGTGCATGATCTTCTTCATCCTGCTCGGCGCGGCCTACCTGACCTCGGCCATGAGCTTCACCGGGCTGCCGTCGGCGCTGGCCGACTGGATCATCGCCAAACAGCTTTCGCCTTACGTGCTGCTGCTGGCGCTGACGCTGTTCTTCATCATCCTGGGCTGCTTCCTCGACGGCATCTCGATCATCCTGCTGACCACCGCGGTGGTGCTGCCGGCGGTGCAGGCGGCGGGCATCGATCTGCTGTGGTTCGGCATCTTCGTGATCCTGGTGGTGGAGATGGCGCAGATCACCCCGCCGGTGGGCTTCAACCTGTTCGTGGTGCAGAACCTGACGGGCTACGACATGTGGAAGGTGGCCAAGGCCAGCTTTCCGTTCTTCCTGTTGCTGGTGCTGGCGGCGATCCTGATCACGGTATTTCCGCAGATCGTGCTGGGGCTGCCGCAGGCGATGCGCGGGGCTTAGTCTCTGTCGTCCCGCCCCGCTTATGGCGGGTGGGGCAGGACGATTACATCGATATGCAGGCATAGCCAGGCGGGCAATCCGCGAGTTTTTTCCGGCGAAGTATCTGTGGTGAAAGAAAATGTCGCAGCACTGCAAGCGCTTGCCGGTATTCTCTCGTTAAGCTCGCTCGATAAATGTGACCAGTGAGTCGCTGACGTCGCCACACTCAAGAGGCGGGTTCTGAACATGCAATCTCCGCCTCCTGGACTAACGTTGAACCATTAACGGCGTCGCCAGTTGCAACTCGCGACCGCCCTAGTCGAATCCCAAGCCAACCGGAGCATAAAAAACATGGCGTTCTTTACGGCGGCCAGCAAAGCCGACTTTCAGCATCATCTGCAAGCGGCTCTGGCGCAGCACGTCAGTGAACAAGTACTGCCACAAATCACCCTCTTCGCCGAGCAGTTCTTCGGCATCATCGCGGTCGACGAACTGACCCAGCGCAGGCTTTCCGACCTGGTCGGTTGCACGCTGTCGTCCTGGCGCTTGCTCGAGCGCTTCGAGCAGAGCAAGGCGCAAGTCCGGGTGTTCAACCCCGATTACGAAAAACACGGTTGGCAGTCCACCCATACCGCCGTGGAAATTCTCCATAGCGACACTCCGTTTTTGGTCGACTCGGTGCGCATGGAGCTGAACCGCCGCGGTTACAGCATCCACACCTTGCAGAACAGCGTATTCAGCGTACGTCGCGACAAGAAGGGCACGCTGCTGGAAGTGCTACCCAAGGGCACCCAGGGCAAAGACGTGCAGCAAGAAGCGCTGATGTTCCTGGAGATCGACCGTTGCGCCAGCGCTGGCGAAATGAAGACCCTGGAAAAAGCCCTGCACGAAGTCTTCGCCGAAGTACGGCAGAGCGTCGCCGACTTCCAGCCGATGAAGGCCAAGGCCGAGGAGTTGCTCGTCTGGTTGGGCAAGGCCAAGCCGGGCAAGGCTGGGCTGAATGTCGAAAGCGCCGAGCTGGAAGAGATCAAAGTATTTATGAAGTGGTTGCTGGACGACCACTTCACCTTCCTCGGCTATGAAGAATTCACCGTGACCGACGCCGCCGACGGCGGCGCCATCGTTTACGACGAAAGCTCCCTGCTGGGGTTGTCCAAGCGCCTGCGCGCCGGGCTCAGTCGCGACGACTTGCATATCGAGCCGGAAGCCCTGAGCTACCTGCGCGAGCCGCTGTTGCTGTCGTTCGCCAAGGCCGCCGTGCCGAGCCGCGTGCACCGCCCGGCCTATCCGGATTTCGTCTCCATCCGCGAACTGGACAGCAAGGGGCGGGTGGTCAAGGAATGCCGCTTCATGGGCCTGTACACCTCCGCGGTGTATGCCGAGAGTGTGTGGAACATCCCCTATATCCGCCGCAAGATCGCGGTGATCGAGCAGCGTGCCGGCTTCGACAGCAAAGCGCACCTGGGCAAGGAGTTGGCCCAGGTCCTCGAAGTGCTGCCGCGCGACGATCTGTTCCAGACCCCGGTCGATGACCTCTACGATACCGCCATGGCCATCGTGCAGATCCAGGAACGCAACAAGATCCGCGTGTTCCTGCGCCGCGATCCCTACGGGCGTTTCTGCTACTGCCTGGTCTATGTGCCGCGCGACGTCTATTCCACCGAGACCCGGCTGAAGATCCAGCAGGTGTTGATGGAGCGCTTGCAGGCCATCGACTGCGAGTTCTGGACCTTCTTCTCCGAGTCCGTATTGGCGCGGGTGCAGTTCATCTTGCGCGTCGACCCGAAGAACAAGACCCAGATCAACACCGCGCTCCTGGAAAAAGAAGTGATCCAGGCCTGCCGTTCGTGGAAGGACGACTACGCCGGCCTGATCGTCGAAACCTTCGGCGAAGCCCAGGGCACCAATGTGCTGGCGGATTTCCCGAGCGGTTTCCCGGCCGGCTATCGCGAGCGTTTCGCCCCGCATTCGGCGGTGGTGGACATGCAGCATTTGCTCAGCCTGAGCGCCACACGCCCGCTGGTGATGAGCTTCTACCAGCCGCTGACCCAGGACGGCCAGCAACTGCACTGCAAGCTCTACCATGCCGATACGCCGTTGCCGCTGTCCGACGTGCTGCCGATTCTGGAAAACCTCGGCCTGCGCGTGCTCGGCGAATTCCCCTACCGTTTGCACCAGCTCAACGGTCGCGAGTTCTGGATCCACGATTTCGCCTTCACCTACGCCGAAGGCCTGGACGTCGACATCCAGCAGCTCAACGACACCTTGCAGGATGCCTTCATCAATATTGTCGGCGGCGAGGCCGAGAACGATGCGTTCAACCGTCTGGTGCTGACCGCCGCCATGCCGTGGCGCGATGTAGCACTGCTGCGTGCCTATGCGCGTTATCTCAAGCAGATTCGTCTGGGCTTCGGTCTCAACTACGTCGCCAGCACCCTGGTCAACCACGCGGACATCGCCAAAGAGCTGGTGCGCCTGTTCAAGACGCGCTTCTACCTGGCGCGCAAACTCGGCGCCGGCGACCTCAACGACAAGCAGCA
>NZ_CAMPHN010000367.1 GCF_946885885.1 uncultured Pseudomonas sp. | reverse complement strand
GCATTGCCGTTTCTCTGTGCACTGCGACAACGCTTGGCGCAGGATTCGGACATACTCTCCCCTAAGTTCCCGACTCGGATGTCCACCATGCGCTGCCCCGTCAATCTGGCCCTTCTTGGCCTGGCCCTGTTGCTTACCGCCTGTGGCGATGCCCCCTCGCTGCTGCCCGCCGACGCCACGCTGCCCGACGGTTCGCAGTACCGTGGCGAGGTGGTCGACGGCCTGTTGCAAGGCCAGGGCCGCCTGGATTACCCCGACGGCAGTTGGTACGAGGGCGGCTTCAAGGATGGCCGTATGCACGGCGCCGGAACCTGGCACGGCAGCGACGGCGAGCACTATGTCGGCGAGTTCCACAACGGCGGTTTCCATGGCCAGGGCAAACTGCAATACCGCGACGGCAGCAGCTACCAGGGTGGCTTCGACAACGGTCGTTTCGCTGGCGAAGGCACCTTTATCCAGGGTGAGCTGGTCTACCGCGGCGAGTTCAAGAACGACCTGTTCCATGGCATCGGCAAACTGCAACGACCGGACGCCAGCAGCTTCCAGGGCCGCTTCCGCAAGGGCCAACCGCACGGCCAGGGGGTCAGCCGCGACGCTAATGGCGATCAGCTCAGCGGTACCTTCGCCAACGGCCAACTGAAAGGCGAAGGCAGCTACGTCGGCGCCGACGGCGATCTCTACGATGGCGATTTCCGCAACAGTCAATTCCACGGCAAAGGCCGCTACCAAAGCATCGACGGCGATGTCTGGAGCGGCACCTTCGTCGAGGGCGGACTGAACGGCGCGGGCACCTTCAAGGGCGCGGACGGCAGCCGTTACGACGGCCAGTTCGCCGACTGGAGCTACCATGGCAAGGGCCGTTTGCAGCTGGCCGACGGCAGCGTCTACGACGGCGATTTCGCCTATGGCGAATATGCCGGCAGCGGCACCCTGACCCTGGCCGACGGCAGCCGGCAAGAGGGTCTCTGGCAGCGCGGACAGCGGGTCCGCGACGAGCAGCAACGCATGCTGCCCGATGCCCTGGAACTCGGCCTGCTGACCCAGGGCCGCTTGCTCGACGAGGCCATCGCCAAACTGCCCGTCTCGACGCCCGAGGTCGAGCTGTACACCCTGACCCTGGCTGGCGACGGCAAACAGAGCGTATTCATGCGCGAGGCCGATTACGTCGCCCGGCTGCTCGACGAGCGCTTCGCCGCCCGTGGCGGCATCACCTTGATCAACCACCGCGAGCATATCGCCGAGCGCCCGCTGGCCACCCGGGAAACCCTCAGACGGGCGGTACAGGCCCTGGCCGAACGCAGCGGCCCGGAAGACCTGATCTTCATCTACCTGACCAGCCACGGCTCGCGGGGCCACGAACTCAACCTCGATCAGCCGCGCCTGCAACTCAACGACCTGCCCGCCAGCGAACTGGCCGCGCTGCTGCAGCCGCTGCAGGAACGGCACAAGATCCTGGTGATTTCCGCCTGCTATTCCGGCGGTTTCATCCCGCAGCTGAAAACCCCCAATACCCTGGTCATGACCGCGGCGCGGGCCGATCGGGTGTCCTTCGGCTGTTCGGAGGAAAACGACTTCACCTATTTCGGTCGCGCGCTGTTCGCCGAAGCCCTGAACGAGACCGACGATCTGCAACGTGCCTTCGACCTGGCCACGGAGAAAGTTGCCGAGCGCGAGCAGGCCGATGGCTTCGAAGCCTCGGAGCCGCAAATCTGGGCCCCCAAGGCGGTGCTCGGGCATTGGCGCAAACTGCGCGAACAACAGGCCAAGCGCGCCTTGAGCGCCGAGCCCGCGACCCGGACGGCGGCCAAATGATGTGCGGCCGCGGGGGCAAGCGCGGCGCCTAATTTCTCAACAGCCTGATAAGCTGATTCATATCAGCGGAGAAATCACCACCATGTATTTAACGCCCCAGCACATCCTCCTCGCAGGCGCCACCGGCCTGACTGGCGAACATCTGCTGGATCGCCTGCTCAACGAGCCCACGGTCGAGCGCGTGCTGGCGCCCAGTCGTCGCCCCCTGGCGGCCCACCCACATCTGGAAAATCCGGTGGGCGAGCTGCTCGACCTGCTGCCGCAGCTGAGCGGCAAGGTCGATAGCGCGTTCTGTTGCCTGGGCAGCACCATCAAACAGGCCGGTTCCCAAGAGGCCTTTCGCGCCGTCGATCACGACCTGGTGCTGGCTTTCGCCAAGCGCGCCCGCGAGCTCGGCGCACGCCATCTGCTGATGATCAGTGCGCTGGGCGCCGACGCCAATTCATCGGTGTTTTACAACAAGGTCAAAGGCGAGACGGAAGAGGCGCTGAAAGCCCAGGGCTGGCCGCAGCTGACCCTGGTACGCCCTTCCCTGTTGCTCGGCCCACGCAACGAATTCCGCCTCGGCGAGCGCCTGGCGGCGCCCTTCATGCGCTGGCTGCCGGGCAAGTACCGCGGCATCGAAGCCACCGTTCTGGCCCGCGCGCTCTGGCGTCTGGCGCTGGAAGAAGGCGAAGGCGTGCGTGTCGTCGAGTCCGATCAATTACGCCGCCTCGGGCGTTGACCTTTTTACTGAATTTACTGAATTAACGGATGATCCAATCGCCCATGAGCACAGCCCACAGCAACCTGATCGAAGCCCTGGAAGCCGCCGACATGTTGGAGATCGACGACCTGCATGCCTGGCAGTTCGACCTGGACAAAGAGCTGCTGGCCCAGGTCAGCGCCGGCTCGGCCGACAGCGCCAGCCAGACCCAGACGCTGCTGCGTGTCGAATGCATGGACGGCCGCGATCGCCGCCACTGGCAGTTTTCTCTGGCCGCGGTGCTGGCGGCCACCTTCGACGGCGCCAGCGAGACCTGGCAGTTGGCCGACCAGGCCGGGCCTCATCGGCTCAAGTGTTTCGCCGCGATCAGCGCGGACAACAGCGACGAGGACGACGTCCCCGATGAACTGGTATGACCGCCATATTCTGCCGCACCTGATCGACTTCGCCTGCGGCATGGGCGAAGTGATGAAGGTGCGCTCGACGGTGGTTCCACGGGCCCATGGCCGGGTGCTCGAGATCGGCATCGGCAGCGGCCTCAACCTCGCGTTCTACGATGCCGAAAAGGTCAGCGCGATCGTCGGCGTCGACCCCAGCGCGGACATGCAGAGACTGGCGCGCGAGCGCGCCGCGCAAATCGGCATCCCCGTCGAGATGATCGCCCTTGAACTGGGTCAGATCCAGGCCGAGGACGCCAGCTTCGACAGCATCGTCTGCACCTTCACCCTGTGCACCATCCCGGACGCCGTCGCCGCATTGCAGGAGATGCGCCGCGTATTGAAACCCGGTGGCCGCCTATGGTTCTGCGAGCATGGCCGCGCGCCGGACGCCGCGGTGCTGCGCTGGCAAAACCGCCTGACCCCGCTGTGGAAACCCCTGGCCGGCGGCTGCCACCTCAACCGCGACATGCCGGCGCTGATCGCCGC
>NZ_CAMPHN010000366.1 GCF_946885885.1 uncultured Pseudomonas sp. | reverse complement strand
TCCATCTGGCTGGTTTGGTAGCCCTTGGGCAGGTCCGGGTAGAAGTAGTTCTTACGTGCGAAGACGTTCTGCGGCGCGATATGCGCATCGATCGCCAGGCCGAACTTGCAGGCCATGCGCACGGCCTCGGCGTTGAGCACCGGCAGGGTGCCGGGCATGCCGAGGTCGATCAGGCTGGCCTGAGTGTTGGGCTCGGCGCCGAAGGCGATGGCGCTGGCGGAAAAGATCTTCGATTGGGTGCTGAGCTGTGCGTGGATTTCCAGCCCGATCACGGTTTCCCATTGCATGTGAGTCGTCCTCAAAATCCGGCTGGCGCGCGAGTGTGCCAATCAGTGATCTGTTGATATTGATGCGCCACGTTGAGCAAACGGCCTTCCTGGAAATACGGGGCGAGCAGTTGCACGCCGACCGGCAAACCATCGACGAAGCCAGCAGGCATCGACAGGCCGGGGATGCCGGCGAGGTTGGCGGTGATGGTGTAGATGTCTTCCAGGTAAGCGGCGACCGGGTCGTGGTTTTTTTCGCCGAGCTTCCAGGCCAGGTTCGGCGTGGTTGGGCCGAGAATCACGTCGACGTCATTGAAGGCCGCGACGAAGTCGTTCTTGATCAGCCGGCGAACCTTCTGCGCCTTGAGGTAATAGGCGTCGTAGTAACCGGCGGACAGCGCGTAGGTGCCGACCATGATCCGTCGTTTGACCTCGGCGCCGAAGCCTTCGCCGCGCGAGCGCTTGTACAGGTCTTCGAGGTTGACCGGGTTTTCGCAGCGGTAGCCGAAGCGTACGCCGTCGAAGCGCGACAGGTTGGAGCTGGCCTCGGCCGGGGCGATCACGTAATAGGCCGGAATCGCGTGCTGCATGTTCGGCAGGCTGATGTCCTTGATGGTCGCGCCGAGCTTCTTCAACTCCTCGACCGCCGCCATCACAGTGTCGGCGATGCGGCTGTCGAGACCGCTACCGAAGTATTCCTTGGGCAGACCGATGCGCAGGCCGTTCAGCGGCTGGCTCAGGGCCGCCAGGTAGTCGTCCACCGGCTGGTCGACGCTGGTGGAGTCCTTGGGGTCGAAACCGGCCATGGCTTGCAGCATCAGTGCGCAGTCCTCGGCGGTGCGCGCCAGGGGTCCGCCCTGATCGAGGCTGGAGGCGTAGGCGATCATGCCCCAGCGCGAGACCCGGCCGTAGGTCGGCTTGATCCCGGTGAGGTTGGTCAGCGCAGCCGGCTGGCGGATCGAACCGCCGGTGTCGGTGCCGGTGGCGGCCGGCAGCAGGCCCGCGGCCACGGCCGCGGCGGAACCACCGCTCGAGCCGCCGGGTACGCGTTCCAGGTTCCAAGGGTTTTTCACCGGGCCGTAGTGGCTGGATTCGTTGGCCGAGCCCATGGCGAATTCGTCCATATTCAGCTTGCCCAGGGTCACGGCGCCGGCGCTGGCCAGTTTCTCGACCACGCTGGCGTCGTAGGGCGCCTTGAAGCCGGTGAGGATCTTCGAGCCGCAGCTGGTCAGCACATCTTTAGTGCAGAACAGATCCTTGTGGCCGATCGGCGCGCCGAGCAGGGCGCCGTTCTCGCCGGCGGCGCGACGGGCGTCGGCGGCTGCGGCCTGGCTCAGGGCCAGTTCTTCGGTGACGCTGATAAAGCTGTTGAGCTGCGGGTCCAGTCGCTCGATGCGCGTCAGCAGTTCGCGGGTCAGTTCCACCGCAGAGAATTGTTTAGCGCTCAGGGCGCCGGCGATTTCAGCCAGGGTCAGTCGATGCATTACTCAATCACCTTGGGAACCAGATACAGGCCGCTTTCCACGGCCGGGGCGATGGCTTGGTAGGCGTCGCGATGATTTTCTTCGGTCACCACATCGGCGCGCAGGCGTTGGGTCGCCTCCAGGGGGTGGGCCAGGGGTTCGATGCCGTCGGTGTCGACTGCCTGCATCTGGTCGACCAGGCCGAGAATGCTGTTGAGTGCCTCGGTGGTGCGCGGAATATCGTCGTCGTTCACACCCAGTCGGGCCAGATGGGCGATTTTCTCCACGTCGGAGCGTTCAAGCGCCATTGGGGTTCTCCAAGTTAGAGGGCTGCCAGTGCAAAGAGGGCGGCTCGCCTGCTCGGGGGAGCAGGGAACGTATGCCATGAGCCGGCGGTCGAAGGCCGCGATGATAGGCCTGGGAGTCTGTCGAGGCTAACGCTGTTCTGCTGCTGCGAACGGTCAAGCGCGACAGGCCCCCAAATGCCCGCAAAAACCGGCAATCTACCATATTGGCGCCTTGCTCAAAATCCCTGCCGTTGTTAGAGTTTGCCGCACTTTTTATCTGCGCGTTGCGCGCCTGTTGCTTACCTGCGCGTTACCCGCGTGTTGCCTTTACCTACGCGTTGTCTAGGGTCCCTTCCCCATGTTCAAAAAACTGCGTGGCATGTTTTCCAGCGATCTTTCGATTGACCTGGGCACCGCCAATACCCTGATTTATGTACGCGACCGCGGCATAGTGCTGAACGAACCCTCCGTAGTGGCCATCCGCACCCACGGCAACCAGAAGAGCGTCGTCGCCGTCGGCACCGAAGCAAAACGCATGCTCGGCCGTACCCCCGGCAATATCGCGGCGATCCGCCCGATGAAGGATGGCGTCATTGCCGACTTCAGCGTTTGCGAAAAAATGCTCCAGTACTTCATCAACAAAGTTCATGAAAACAGCTTTCTGCAGCCGTCGCCGCGGGTGCTGATCTGCGTACCGTGCAAGTCCACCCAGGTCGAGCGCCGCGCCATCCGCGAGTCGGCCCTCGGCGCCGGCGCCCGCGAAGTATTCCTGATCGAAGAGCCGATGGCCGCTGCCATCGGTGCCGGCCTGCCGGTCGAAGAAGCCCGCGGTTCGATGGTCGTCGATATCGGCGGCGGCACCACCGAGATCGCCCTGATCTCCCTCAACGGCGTGGTCTACGCCGAATCCGTACGGGTCGGCGGCGACCGCTTCGACGAAGCCATCATCACCTATGTACGCCGCAACTACGGCTCGCTGATCGGCGAATCCACCGCCGAGCGGATCAAGCAGGAAATCGGCACCGCCTACGCCGGCGGCGAAGTGCGCGAAGTCGATGTGCGCGGGCGTAACCTGGCCGAAGGCGTGCCGCGCAGCTTCACCCTCAACTCCAACGAAGTGCTCGAAGCGCTGCAGGAATCCCTGGCGACCATCGTCCAGGCGGTGAAAAGCGCCCTGGAGCAATCGCCGCCCGAGCTGGCGTCCGATATCGCCGAGCGTGGCCTGGTGCTGACCGGCGGCGGCGCGCTGCTGCGCGACCTGGACAAGCTGCTGGCCCAGGAAACCGGCCTGCCGGTGATCGTCGCCGAAGACCCGCTGACCTGCGTCGCCCGCGGCGGCGGCAAGGCGTTGGAAATGATGGATCGCCACACCATGGACTTGCTGTCCTCGGAATAAGCCGCACGCGACAAGCCAGAAGCTGCAAGTTCGGACGACCATTGCCC
>NZ_CAMPHN010000365.1 GCF_946885885.1 uncultured Pseudomonas sp. | reverse complement strand
TGCTCGACGGCGCGCCCTATGTGTTCGATGAGCGGATCGAGGTCGCGGTGCCGCCTTTCGCCGAGGATGCCCGGCAGGTGCCGCTTCAGGTCGATGCCAGCGTTTATGCCGGGAGGGTGTTGCGCATCCTGGCCTGGGCCGAGCTCAACCCCATCGCGCAGATCTTCGATTTCGCCCCTGGCGCCGAGGTGGTGCCGCGCCTGGCCCTGCGTATCCGTATCGAGCAGGCCACGCCGATTCGTGCGGCGGTGCTGACCGACGACGGCCTTTGGCATATCGGCTCGGCGACCATCGATGCCGCCGGCGGCGGTTGCACCGCGCCGAGCGTGGTGCGCGCCGAAGCCGGCTGGGAGGAGCGGCTCGGCGAGGTGTACGGCAAGCGTTTCGTGCGCCAAGGCGGTAGCCGCTTGCGCGTGCAAATCGCCCACCCGATGGACAATGGGCTGGTCGGCGGTATTCCCGAGTTCTTCCTCAACCGGGCCGAGCTGCGCGATAGCGCAGGCAAAGTGCTGGCGACCCTGGAGCTGTTCCCCTCGGTCAGCGAGAACCCGACCCTCGGCCTGGAGGTGAAGGGCGAGGGCGATACCGAGTTGTGGCTGCGTGACAACAACGGCAACGAATTCGAGGCGGTGCTGTGATATTTCAAAAAAATCACTGTCCATAGGGCCTGCTTGTTGCGCTGGATCGATCCGCTGATCATTGCCGCCGCTATGCTCTAGCCTGAGCTTTTCAACGGTCTGCTAGCGTCCGCTACAAGCAATTCGGCAAGCCATTCTGCTACGGCGGATTTGCCCGCAAAACGCGTTCGCATGTCACCACCGAGGAGAATTACATGATCCAAGTCAGCGTGCTGTACCCCAACCAGCCCAATGCGCATTTCGACATCGACTATTACGGCAAGCAGCATATGGGTATCGTCCGCGCGTGCCTGGGTACGGCCTGCAAGGCTATCGCGGTAAATCAGGGGTTGGCCGGCGGCGCGCCCGGCGAGGCGGCGCCCTTTATCGCCATGGGCCACTTTTATTTCGACAGCATGGAGGCGTTCCAGAAGAGCTTCGCGCCCTATGCCGAGCGGATCATGGCTGATGTCGCCAACTTCACCGACATTGAGCCGCTGATACAGATCAGTGCCGTCACGCTGGTGTCCTGAGTTCCGGCCAGGGCGGCCAGTCATTCCCCAGACGCGGTAAGCGCGTCGCCCGCTTCCCTGAGAGGTGCCCATGCGCTGGCTATTGCTCCTGACCCTGCTCGCCTGCGCTTTGCCGGCGCGCTCCGAATTCGACTACGCCTTGCAGCCGCGACAGATCGCCGAGGGCGTGTGGCTGGTCGAGGGCAGTACCGACAATTTCGCCCAGAGCAATGGCGGCAATATCGTCAACAGTGGGTTTATCGTCACCGAACAGGGCGTGCTGGTGATCGACAGCGGGCCGTCGAAACGCTACGGCGAGGCGCTACGCCAGGCGATCGCCCGGGTCACCGACAAGCCGGTGTTGCAACTGTTGTTGACCCATCACCATCCCGACCACGTCCTCGGCAACCAGGCTTTCGCCGATGTGCCGATCGCCGCCCTGGCCGGCACCACGGCGTTGCTGGAAGAGCAGGGCGAGGCGATGGCGGAAAACATGTACCGCCTGGTCGGCGACTGGATGCGCGGCACCGAGGTGCTGTTGCCGACCCAGGGGCTCGAAGCCGGCGCGCTGCGCATCGGCGGCCGGCAACTGCGCCTGCTGGCATTGCGCGGGCATACCGGCGCCGATTTGGCGATTCTCGACGAGAGCAGCGGCGTGCTGTTCGCCGGCGACCTGGTGTTCTATCAACGGGCGCTGACCACGCCTGGTACGCCGGGGCTGGATGTTTGGCTGGGCGACCTCGAACGGCTGCAGGCGCTGCCCTGGAAACTGATCGTGCCCGGCCATGGCCCGCTGGCCGAGAACGCCGCGCCCTTCGCGCAGATGCGCGATTACCTCATGTGGCTCGATCAACTGATGCGCAGCGGCGCCGAGCGTGGTGCGGAGATGAACGAACTGATCCGCGCGCCCATCCCCGAGCGCTTCGCCGCCGTCAGCCTGAGTCGTTATGAACTGATCCGCAGCGTCAGCCACCTGTACCCGCGTTACGAACAGGCACGGTTCGAGCGGCTGGATGAGCCATAGCCGCGGGGCGTGGCCCCGTAGCCCGAATAAGCCTATGGCGCAATCCGGGAGCGATGGTGCATGCGCAGGTATTTCCCGGATTGCATCCGGGCTACAAAAGCTTGGCGGGTTGCACCCGCCCTTGGGCTGGAAAACCCGCTTTGTCGGGTGGACATGGCGAAGCCTTGTCCACCGCGGGCGCCGAGAAGGCGGACAATTCTTCGGCATATCCGCCCTACGGGTTCGCAGGCCTTGCAGATAAAAGTTGATAGCCGCTGATATCTGGTTGATCCGGCGAAGTCGATTGTGCTTTCGCTCAATCCCGATCAGGCGCGCCGAGTGGGAACAACGAGCGGTACGGGCGCGCCTCATCGACCGCCCTGGCGAACGAGGGACGCGCCAGCAGGCGTTGGCGCAAGCCGTGCACCTGGGTCAACGCTGGGCTGATCGGCTGGACCCAGTCGGCATAAAACAACGCGGGCGCGGCGGCGCAATCGGCGAGGCTGAAGGCATCCCCCGCGGCCCATTGGCGGCCGCTCAGGGTGCCGTCGAGCCAGCGATAGGCGGTGTCGAGCATCTGCCGGGCGTCGCTGACGCCCTGCGGGTCGCGGCTATCGGCGGCGCGCATGCTGTCGAAGACGATCTTCTGCATCGGCGTGGAAATGTAATTGTCGAAGAAGCGATCCATCGTCCGCACTTCCAGCGCCGCGCGCCCATCCTCGGGGATCAGGCGCACCGGCCCGGGGTGATAGAGCACCAGATATTCGATGATGATGCTCGACTCCAGCACCTTGCGCGCGCCATCGAGCAGCACCGGAAAGCGCTTGAGCGGCCAGAGCGCCGCGAGTTCTGCCGCGGTTTGCGGGTCATCCGGCGCGAGCAGGCGCATCTCGAACGGGGTGGCGTTCTCGTAAAGCGCGGTCAGCACCTTCTGACAATACGAAGAGAAGGGGTGGGCATAGAGTTTCAACGACATGGGCGATTCCTCGACTCGGCAGCTTTCAGATTAGATCCTGCCGGCAGGGCGCGAGTCCTCGCTGGCAGTTCTAGTCGTTTGCCAAGGCGCGAAATCGACAAGCCGAATGCTGGTAGGTTGGCGCTGAGCGCAGCGAAGCCCAACAAGGCGGTGGGCGGATCCAGCTTGGCTCAGGCCGGCCTCGACGCCGGAGCGATCAATGCTTCAGATGGCGGACAAGCCTTCGGCATGTCCGCCCTACGAAGCGATCTGGGCGAGGAACACCGGCAGGTCGGTGGTCGGCGGAAACAGGGCGTGGTGGTACAGCATGTCGGCCACATGGCCGCGGTGATAGGTGGTGTGATTGACCACGTGCA
>NZ_CAMPHN010000364.1 GCF_946885885.1 uncultured Pseudomonas sp. | reverse complement strand
CATCGGCGCCAGTTTGTAGATGGGCGCGGCGCTGTGCTTCTCGATGTCGAAATCCAACTTGGCGGCGAAGCGCACCGCGCGCAGCATGCGCACCGGATCTTCCTGATAACGCTGGGTCGGATCGCCGATCAGACGGACGAGATGGTTGCGGATGTCGTGCACGCCGTTGGCGTAATCGAGGATGCGTTCGGTGCTCGGGTCGTAATAGAGCGCGTTGATGGTGAAGTCGCGGCGCTGGGCGTCGTCTTCCAGGCTGCCATAAACGTTGTCGCGCAGGATGCGCCCGCTTTCGTTACGCGAGGCCAGATGGCTGCTGTCTTCCTCGTCGTCGCCTTCCGGATGGTTGGCGCGGAAGGTCGCGACTTCGATGATCTCGCGACCGAAGTGCACGTGCACCAGTTTGAAACGGCGGCCGATCACCCGCGCGTTGCGGAACTCGGCACGCACCTGCTCGGGCGTGGCGCTGGTGGCGACGTCGAAATCCTTGGGGTCGATATCGAGCAGTAGGTCGCGCACGCAGCCGCCGACCAGATAGGCCTGGTAACCGGCCTGTTGCAGGCGCTCGACCACGCTGGTGGCGTAACGGCTGATGTCGCCACGATGGATGCAGTGCTGGTGGTTGGTCAGCACTTCGGGGCTGCTGTGCGATTGATGGGCGCGGCGCAGGGGCGAGCGGAAAGACTTGAACAGCTTTTTCAGCATGGGGTGCACTGTTTGACGAAATGACCGGCCAGGGTAAACCTTGACCACAAGAGTGGCGCGGATTCTAACATCGAGTCGGGGAAGGGTGTAGAAGAGTCGGGAAATGCGAGGAAAGGCATGGGAACTGGGCCCAGTAAGCTAATGGGGGAGCCGAGGCTCCCCCATGAATAAGTGCTTTCTTTGTTTTTATTATTATGGCGGGCTTGTTGTTTTTGTTTGAATGCCCGATCCATTAAGTCAGAGACTTTAGGAATACCTCCCAAGCTGGGAGTCAATAGCAAACGGATTGCTTTGGATGCTGATGCCACCTTAGTCATTCGACCCAACCAGTACAGGCACTGCTTTGTAGCAGTTTTTATTGTTCTCGGCCTGGTTGTGGGGCAAGCCCCAAAGGCAATTCCTTTCCAAAAGAATCAGTTAGCTGCGCCTCCGCCCTATTGTTTTTGTTGTGCTGGAGTCGATACGTCTTATTTTTATTGTTGGGGTGTGCTTGTTATTGTTGTTGTGCCAGCAATAAAGCAGAAGCCGTGCCAGTTTTTGTGATTCCTTATAAAACAAGGGTTTAGCGGTTTTCATCGCTTGCGGTGAGGTATAAAAAAGCCGGGTTCCCGTTACCGTATAACCCGGCTTTGTTACTAAATGCTGAAGGGGTAACAGCTGGCGGTGAGGTTTCGCGGTATCACCGCGTCCGCTAGCCGGACGTCGCCCCCGACGCTTTGCGTCGCGGAATGCCGAGTCGCTGGCGACGTTCCCACAGGCATTTGCGGCTGATACCCAGCTTGCGCGCCAGTTCGGTCTCGGTCATGTGGTCCTGGTGCTCGAGAACGAAGTGCTGGAAGTAGTCTTCCAGGGATAGATCTTCGGTCGGTTCGCTGCTGTTGGCGTTGGCAGCGGCGCCTGGCAGGTTACCGAAGCCCTCGTCGTCCTCGAGGTCGTCGAGTTCGATATCGATGCCCAGCAGCTCGGCCGAGATGCTCGAGTTCTCGCAGAGAATGACCGCGCGCTCGATCGCATTCTCCAACTCGCGCACGTTACCGGGCCAATGGTAGTGACGGATCGCCTGTTCGGCATCGGCAGCGAAATGCAGGTTGTCGCGGCCCATGCGCAGCGCATAGCGTTGCAGAAAGGCGTTGGCGATTTCGCTGACGTCGTTACCGCGTTCGCGTAACGCCGGCAGTTTCAGGGCGATGACGTGCAGGCGGTAAAACAGGTCTTCGCGGAATTGGCCGACTTTGGACAGGCTCTTCAGGTCGCGATGGGTGGCGGCGATCAGGCGCACGTCGACCTTTTGCGATTGCACCGAGCCGACCCGGCGGATCTCGCCTTCCTGCAGCACGCGCAGCAAGCGGGCCTGGGCTTCGAGCGGCAGTTCGCCGATCTCGTCGAGGAACAGGGTGCCGCCGTCGGCGGCTTCGACCAGGCCGGCGCGACCGGCGCTGGCGCCGGTGAAGGCGCCTTTCTCATGGCCGAACAGTTCCGATTCGATCAGCGATTCCGGAATGGCCGCGCAGTTCACCGAGATCAGCGGCGCTTTGGCGCGTCTGGACAGGTTGTGCAGGGCGCGGGCGACCAACTCCTTGCCGGTGCCGGATTCGCCTTGGATCAGTACGTTGGAGTCGGTCGGCGCGACTTTGCGGATCTTGCTATAGAGCTCCTGCATGGCGGCGCAGGAGCCGATGATGCCGATCTCGCCGTTGCTGTTGTCGACGGCTTTCTCGCCGCTACGCCCGGTGTTACCGGCGGGGGCGCTCGGTGGGGCGTTCCTGGCTTCCTGGCGATCGCGCAGGATACGCGCCGCGGTCTGCAGCATTTCATCGTGGTCGAAGGGTTTGGCAATGTAATCGACCGCGCCCATTTTCATCGAGTCGACCGCCGAGCGCAGGCTCGCGTAGCTGGTCATGATCAGCACCGGTGTGCCCTGGCCGAGCTTGATCAGCTCGGTGCCCGGGGCGCCAGGCAGACGCAGATCGCTGACGATCAGATCGAAGCTGGGAATACTGAAACGCTCCTGCGCTTCCTGCACCGAACCGGCTTCGCTGACTTCGTACTGATTACGTTCCAGCAAGCGGCGCAAGGCGGAGCGGATAATGGTTTCGTCTTCGACGATCAGAATATGAGGCATCAATTGAATCTCTCGGCGGTCGCAGAGCCTGTAATCGAAATGATCGGCATCTCGATCACAGGGTCGTTGTTAGCTGGTTAAGGTCGCTATGGACGTCGCCTCGACATGCCGCGGCAGTGTCACCCGGATCCGGGTGCCGCGTTGTAGCTCGGGGTCGGCCGGGCTGTCGATTGTTATTTGTCCATAATGCTCTTCCACGATCGAATAGACCAGGGCAAGGCCGAGTCCGGTGCCTTCGCCTGGGTCCTTGGTGGTGAAAAACGGCTCGAACAATCGATCCATGATGGCCTTGGGGATGCCGCTGCCTTCGTCCTCGACGATCAGGTCGACGGCGTGCTCGGTCGCTTCGCTCCTGACCCGGATCGCCGAGCCCGGCGGCGAGGCGTCGCGGGCGTTGGAGAGCAGGTTGATCAACACCTGGGCGAGACGCTGGGGGTCGCCGCAAGCCCAGTGATCGGCATCGCACAGGTTGAAGAATTGCACCTCGAGGCTGCGCCTGTTCAGCGACAGCAGACCGATCGCGTCGCGCGCCACTTCCGCCAGGCACACCGGTTCGTCGGCATGCTGGTGCGAACCGGAGTGGGCGAAGCTCATCAGCGACTGGACGATGCGCGAAACGCGTTTGGTCTGTTCGATGATCTG
>NZ_CAMPHN010000363.1 GCF_946885885.1 uncultured Pseudomonas sp. | reverse complement strand
AGCCCTCCACTATGTTCTGCCGCATCGACGAGAAGAGCGTGTTTACCCCCGCGCCATCAGACTGAAATCTGCGAAATATCCGATCAAAAATAAAAATGCCAGTCAGCTTAACTGACTGGCATTAAGCCATTGGCTCGGTTTTTCATATCTGCCGTTCGCTCAGTCGCGGCGGCCTTCGACGGGTTTGCCGTCGACGCTGCCATCTTTCAGCATGATTTGGTATTCCTTGCCGTCTTTTTCCACCTGATGCAGGCGTACCAGCAGGTGGTTCCAATCCTTGGCGAACCAGAGCACGGTTTTACGGCTGCTTTGCGTCGGGTCGCGTACCCGCTCGACCTTGACCGCGTCGATCAGGCCGGCCTTGGTGCGCACCACGTCGTCACCGAGCACGCGGAAGTCATAGGTTTCGACTTCGTCGCCGTCGATCACCTGATAACTCATGCTCTTCTTGCCTGCCGCAACGTCGTATTGCAAGGCCAGTTGATAGGTCGATTTGTCCTGCATGCCACGGTTCAACGGAATGCGAACCGGCGTGCCGCGGTCGTTGCCGATCACTTGCTTTTCGTTCCAATCGAAGTCGTGCTCGATCTCTTTGCCCTTGCCCAAGCCACTGCGTTCGTAGTGGTAGGTCAGGGGCAGGAAAGCGGTGTTCTCCACGCGGAAGGTGCTTTGCTCGGTCAGGCTGGCGACCAGCATCGAGGCTTCGAAGCTGAGCTGCCAGTTGCCGCTATCGAGGTGGCGCAAGCTGCGTTCGGCGGTGCCGCTGACCGGCAGTTGCTTCCAGTCGGCGGTGTAGCTGGCGGAAAACGGCTTCGGTTCCACGGCTAATGCCGGCAAGCTGAAAAGGGCGAGGGCGAACAATAAGACGCGACCCATGGTGTCTCCTAAGTTCGAATAAGAAAGCCGGTGCTCGGCAAGGTTTGGCCATCCAGCATTGCCCCTTGTTCGTCCAGGCGCAAGCGACCTTCGGCGAACCAGTGCATGGCCTGCGGATAAATCAGGTGTTCCTGTTCGTGCACGCGCTGCGCCAGGCTGGTCGGCGAGTCATCGGGGTGTACCGGGATCACTGCCTGTATGACCAGAGGGCCACCATCGAGTTCCTCGGTGACGAAGTGCACGCTGCAGCCATGTTCGCGGTCACTGGCATCCAGCGCCCGCTGGTGCGTATGCAGCCCCTTGTACTTGGGCAATAGCGAGGGATGGATATTCAACAACCGCCCGGCGTAGTGACGGACGAAGCCGGCGCTGAGGATGCGCATGAAGCCGGCGAGTATCACCAACTGCGGTTGGTAGCTGTCGATGGCCTGGGCCAGGGCGCTATCGAAGGCTTCGCGGCCGTCGAACTGCTTATGGTCGAGTACCTGGGTGGCAATGCCGGCTTGTTGTGCGCGTTGCAGGCCATAGGCATCGGCGCGGTTGGAAATCACCGCGGCGATGCGGGCCGGGCTGTTCTTGGAGGAGTCAGCGCCGGCCTGAATGCTGTCGATCAACGCCTGCAGATTGCTGCCGGAGCCCGAGATCAGCACCACTACATTGCAGACGTTGGCCATCAGTGGCTTTTCAGGTTGTTCAATACGACCTGAGCCGCGCCCTCGGCGGCTGTGGCGATCTGGCCGATCACCCAGGGTTGCTCGCCGGCGTCGCGCAGGTTTTGCAGGGCGATTTCGACCTGGTCCTGGGCCACGCAGATAACCATGCCGACGCCACAGTTGAGCACGCGGTGCATTTCGTGTTCGTCGACGTTGCCGGCCTGTTGCAGCCAGTCGAACACCGCCGGGCGGGTCCAGCTGGCCACGTCGACCACCGCCTGGGCGCCTTGCGGCAGCACGCGCGGGATATTGTCGAGCAGGCCGCCGCCAGTGATGTGGGCCATGGCTTTGACCGCGCCGGTGTCTTTGATCAGCTTGAGCAGCGGCTTGACGTAGATACGAGTCGGCGCCATCAGCAGGTCGGCCATCGGCTTGCCGTCGATCTGGGTGGCTTCGATATCGGCACCGGACACTTCGATGATCTTGCGGATTAGCGAGTAGCCGTTGGAGTGCGGGCCGGAGGAGGGCAGGGCGATCAGCGCGTCGCCAGCGGCGACCTTGGAGCCGTCGATGATTTCGGCCTTTTCCACCACGCCGACGCAGAAGCCGGCCAGGTCGTAGTCTTCGCCTTCGTACATACCCGGCATCTCGGCGGTTTCGCCGCCGACCAGGGAACAGCCGGCCAGCTCGCAACCGGCGCCGATGCCGGTGACCACGGTGGCGGCCACGTCGACGTTAAGCTTGCCGGTGGCGTAGTAGTCGAGGAAGAACAGCGGTTCGGCGCCGCATACCACCAGGTCGTTGACGCACATGGCGACCAGATCCTGGCCGATGCTGTCGTGCTTGTTCAGGTTCAGCGCCAGGCGCAGCTTGGTGCCCACGCCGTCGGTGCCGGAGACCAGCACGGGTTGTTTGTAGCCGGCCGGGATCTCGCAAAGGGCGCCGAAGCCGCCCAGGCCACCCATGACTTCCGGACGGGCGGTGCGCTTGGCCACGCTCTTGATGCGTTCGACCAAGGCTTCGCCGGCGTCGATATCTACACCTGCGTCCTTGTAGCTGATGGAGGGTTGCTTGCTCATAGATCCAGGCCTTTAAGGGGGAAGTCGGATGTGCATCGGCTCAGGCACAGCGTTATCGGCTTAGTCCAGGGCTAAGTCCGACAGGCTTGCTTGCCGCCAGTCTGCGAAGGCGCGCGATTTTATCAGGCTTGCCGGGCAGCGACCACCCGGCCCGAGCGGAGGTTGCCGTCGGGCGGAGGGCTGTTTAAGGTGACAAGCATCCGGCAGCCCTCTGAACCGGCCCTCATTGAAGTCGATGTATTTTGCGAGGGCTCACGCACGCACGGTTTCTGCCTGTGTTAAAAGGATCGCGACCGCTGTGCGGCGCGGTACCGGTTAGCAGGCCGTTTTTAACGCCGTCTCGGCCACGTAGGTAGTTTTTCAACAGCCTGTTAGATGCCAATTCCACCCTTCGAGAATTCTTTATGCGCTTGTTCGTCCGTGTATTTCTGCTGTGCCTGTCCTTGTTCAGCTTGCCGAGCATCGCGGCCACGGCGAATGACCTTTACCAGGTGCGCGAGCCGGTCGCCAGCCAGCAACCGGAAGAGCGCGATGCGGCCTTGCTGCGTGCGTTGGATACCCTGGTGCTGCGTTTGACGGGCAATCCCGAGGCGCTGAAAGCCCCGGCGTTGGAGGCGCTGCGTAAGGATCCCCAGCAGATCGTCAGCCAGTACGGTTATGAGGACGACAATCTGCTGGTCGACTTCGACCCCGTCAGTACCGAGCGCACGTTGCGTCAGGCCGGCTTGTCGCTGTGGGGCGCGAATCGCCCGGCGATTCTGGTCTGGTGGCTGAACGACGGCACTGGTGGCAGCAGCCTGATCGGCGACGACCAGAGCGGCGCGCAGACCCTGAGCCAGGCTGCGCAGCACCGCGGCCTGCCGCTA
>NZ_CAMPHN010000362.1 GCF_946885885.1 uncultured Pseudomonas sp. | reverse complement strand
TTTGCCCTGGCCGCTTCGATTTCCCCTGGCCCGGTCAATCTGGTGGCATTGAGCGCCGGCGCCCGTTATGGCCTGCGCGCCAGCCTGCGGCATGTGACCGGGGCGACCCTGGGTTTTACCCTGCTGCTATTGGCCATCGGCCTGGGCTTGCAGCAATTGCTGCTGCAGTTGCCCACGTTGAAGATGCTGCTGCACTGGTCCGGCGTGGCTTTCCTGCTCTATATGGCCTACGGCCTGGCGCGCGACGACGGTCGGCTCGACAGCGGCAAAGCGCAACGGGCACCGGGGCTGTTCACCGGCGCGGCGATGCAGTGGCTCAACCCCAAAGCGTGGCTGGCGTCCCTGGCCGGCATAGGGGCGTTTGCGGCCGATGGCGAGTTGCGGGTGATCGGCCAGTTCGCCGCGTTGTATTTCGTCATCTGCTACCTGTCGATCGCCTGCTGGGCCTATGCCGGCGCTTTTCTGCGCCCCTACCTCGAGCAGCCGCGGCGTATGCGTCTGTTCAACCGCGCCCTGGCCGTGCTGCTGGCGGCCTCGGCGTTCTACCTGCTGCTGGCCTGATCAGCCGGTATTGGCCGGGCGTGGCCGCGAGCAATTGCTTGAAAGTGCGTTGCAGATGCGCCTGATCGGCGAAGCCGGCGGCCAGCGCAACCTCGGCGATTTGCCCGCCGCGCCTGAGACGCGCCTGGGCGAACTGCACGCGGCTGTTGATCAGGTAGGCGTGCGGGGTCATGCCGTAGCAGCGGCGGAAACTGCGGGTCAGGTAGGAGGGGGAAAGCCCGACCACCGCGCAGATCTCCTCCAGTTTCAGCGCCTCGGTGCAACGTTCGCGGATCAGCTCGGCGGCCAGACGGATACGCGGGTTGTCCTCGCGGCGGTCGACCGGTGCGGGATCGAGGCGTTGCTGTAATTCGCCGAAAAAATCCAGCAGCGCGCAATGCTTATGCAGGGTATCGGCCTGCTCGTCGGCGAGCAGGCGATAAAGACGGTTCAGGCCGCGGTAGAGCGCCGGGTCGTGGCTGAGGATATCGGCGAAGGCGCGTAGCGGTTGGTTGTGACTGAAACCCAGCTGGTGCTGCAACTCGGTCAGCCAGGCCGCGTCGACGTAGAACATGCGGTAGGACCACGGCTGGCCGTCGATCGGGTTGCACGCGTGTACGTCGCCCGGGTTCATCAGCACCACGGTGCCGGCGGCGATCCGTTCGTGGGCTTTTTCGTTGAGGTAGGTGCTGCGGCCGCGGGTGATCGCACCGATGGAAAAGACCTCGTGGGAGTGCGGCGCATAGCATAGCCGGCGCCCGTCCAGCACATCCCGTGCTTCCACGAATGGCAGTTGCGGGTCGCGCCAGAAGCGCGGAGTGGTTGCCGGATCGGGCTTGGCCATGCCTGTACGTCCGTGGGGGTGTCGGTCGAGGGACTATAGCCGCTCGCGGCCGCCGAACAAACCGCCCGAGCTGCACGCGTTCGTCAGTTTGCCTTACCATGCCGGGATTGCCTCGTTGCGAGCCACGCATGCCTACTCTTGTTTTGCGTTACCGGGTGCTGTTGCTGGTGCTGCTGATCCTCGGCGGCCTGTTCGCCAGTATCTGGTTGGCCGGGCGCTATGCCGAGCAGCGCGCCTGGCAGGAGCGCAGCGTCGAGGCGCGTGGCCAGTTGCAACTGTATGCGCAGGCGATCCACACCCTGGTCGAGCGCTTCCGCTCGGTGCCCGAGGTGCTGGCGCTGGACAGCGATATCCGCGCCTTGCTGCGCGCGCCGACGGACCGCTTGCTGGTCGAGAAGCTCAATCAACGTCTCGAACGCCTGAATGCCGCCGCCGGCTCCACGGTGCTCTATCTGCTCGATGCCGGGGGCGAGACCCTGGCGGCGAGCAACTGGCGCGACTGGAGCAGCTTCGTCGGCAACAACTACGCCTTCCGCCCGTATTTCCAGGATGCCGTGCGGCAATCTTCCGGGCGCTATTTCGCGGTGGGCGTGACCACCGGTATTCCCGGCTATTTCCTTTCCCATGCGGTGCGCGATGAAGCTGGCGCGGTGCTCGGCGTGCTGGTGGTGAAACTCGAACTCGAAGACTTGCAGCGCGAATGGGCCAGCCAGAGCGGCGTCTTGCTGGTGGCCGACAGCTACTCGGTGGTGATCCTCAGCAACCGTCCGGAATGGCGTTTCCGTGCCCTGGAGGCGTTGAGCGAACAGGCCCGCGCCGAACTGGTGGAGGTGCGCAAATATGCCGAGCAGGCGTTGCAACCGTTGCCCAGCCAGCTGTTGCGGCAGATCGACGGCGATGCGCAGTGGCGCCGGGTCAGCGGCCCGAGTGGCGAGCGCGATTATCTGTGGCAGCGCATGCCGCTGGCCGAAGAAGGCTGGACCCTGCACCTGTTGCAGGAGCCGAAAGTCCTCGCCGATAGCGTGCGCAGCTACCGCCTGGCCGCCGCCGGGGTGTGGATGACCCTGGCGTTCCTGCTGCTGTTCCTCGCACAAAAACGCAAGAACCAACGCTTGCAGGCGGGCATCCGCGAGCGCCTGGAGCGCGAGGTGACGCTGCGCACCGCAGAGCTGCGCGAAGCCCAGGAAGGCCTGGTACATGCGGCGAAAATGGCGGCCCTGGGGCAGATGTCGGCGGCCATGGCCCATGAAATCAACCAGCCGCTGACCGCCATGCAAATGCAGTTGGGCAGCCTGCGCCTGTTGCTCGACAGTGGCCGCCAGGACGATGTGCGCGAAGGTCTGAAGCGTATCGACGGCTTGCTGCAACGCATGGCCGGGCTGACCGGCCACCTGAAAACCTTCGCCCGCAAGAGCCCGGCGGGTTTGAGCGAGCGCCTGTCGCTGAGCGATGTGCTGGCGCAGGCCCTGCAATTGCTGGAGTTGCGAATCCGCAACGAACGTGTCGAGTTATACAGCGAGCTTGACGCGAACATCATGGTATTGGGCGATGCCATCCGCCTCGAACAGGTGCTGCTCAACCTGCTGCACAATGCCTTGGATGCCATGAGCGGGGCTGCAACGCGGCGCCTGCGGATTCGCATCTACCGCGAGGGCGAGCACTGCCTGTTGAGCGTGGCCGACAGCGGCGGCGGCATTGCCGAGCAGGATCTGCCGCATATCTTCGAGCCCTTCTACACCACCAAACCGGTGGGCGCAGGCCTGGGCCTGGGGCTGGCGGTGTCCTACGGCATCGTCCGCGAACTCGGCGGCAGCCTGGAGGCGAGCAATGGCGAGCAGGGCGCTGTATTTACCCTGCGTTTGCCGGCAGCGCCCTGACCTGTCGCTGCGCTTGCTGACGCCCTGTCGGGTTACGCGGCGTTCGAATAGCATGGTGTCGGTAATTTGCTGGCGCCGCTAACCCGACCTACGGTCTGTATTGACCCTGCGTTTGCCGCCAGTGCCAAATCAGGGTGGGTTAGCGGCGCAGAACAGCAGACGCAAAAACAACAACGTTATTCGAGCGCCACGTAACCCACCACTGACGGCACCGCGTTA
>NZ_CAMPHN010000361.1 GCF_946885885.1 uncultured Pseudomonas sp. | reverse complement strand
CCCAGCGCCAGGCAGCAATGGCGTAGCGATGCAATCCTCACGAGCCCTCCCGGTCAGCCACCTTGGTTGAAGCGCCCGAGTGGACTGCATCAGGCTGGAGCGCGGCGGCGGCATACTGATAAGTCCCCCGCGCGGCGCGGCAAGTTCAAGGTAACTGGTCAGGGGCAAAGCCTCGGCATAAGAGCCGGGCGACAAGGATCGCGGCCGAGGCCGCTCCTACGCCATCGGCAATAGCGCGGCTGGCTTCGGCAGGAGTGCAGCGCAGATCCCGGATTGCGCCAAGGCTTATCCGGGCTACAGGTGCAATTCATCGCTCCATGGGTTGGTGTCCACAGACGACTGCCGAACGTCCCTGTATTTCCGTTAGTCTGCTCGCCATTGCCGCCGCATTAAGGTCGTCCGGATGCCCGCTTCCCCACTCAGCCATTCCCTGCGCCGCCTTTGGGCCATGGATAAGTTCAGCTACAGCCTGCGCGTATTCATCGCGCTGAGCGGCAGTCTGGCGCTGTGCTGGTCGCAGGGCTGGATGCAGGCGCTGATTCCGCTGTTTCTCGGGGTGATCGCCAGCGCTCTGGCGGAGACCGACGACAGCTGGCAAGGCCGCCTCGGCGCGTTGCTGGTGACGCTGCTGTGCTTCAGCGCCGCGGCCTATACGGTGGAACTGCTGTTCCCCTATCCCTGGTTGTTCGTCGGCGCCCTGGCCTTGTCGAGCTTTGCCTTGACCATGCTCGGCGCCCTCGGCGAACGCTACGCCACGCTCGGCTGGGCCACCCTGATTCTGGCGATCTACAGCATGATCGGCGTCGAACAGCGCGGCGGCAGCGCCGGACTGGGGCCGGAGCCGTTGCTGCTGGTGGCCGGCGCCGCCTGGTATGGGTCGCTGTCGGTGATCTGGCAGGCGCTGTTCGCCAACCAGCCGGTGCAGCACAGCCTGGCCCGGCTGTTTCGCGAACTGGGTCGCTACCTCGAGCTCAAAGCCGCGCTGTTCGAGCCATTACGCGACCTCGATGTGACGGAGCGGCGCCTGGCCCTGGCCAAGCAGAACGGCCAGGTGGTAGCGGCGCTGAACGCCGCCAAGGAAACCATCATGCACCGCATCGACAACGGCCGGCCGGGGCCGCAAGTCAGCCGCTACCTGAAGCTGTACTTCCTCGCCCAGGATATCCACGAGCGCGCCAGCTCCTCGCACCACCCTTACAACGAACTGGCCCAGGCGTTCTTCCACAGCGATGTGTTGTTCCGCTGCCAACGCCTGATCCGCCTGCATGGCGAAGGCTGCCAACGCCTGGCCAGAGCCATCGAACTGCGCCAGCCGTTCGCTTACCGCGTGCTCTGCCACCAGGCGCTGGAGGACTTGCAGCAATCCCTCGAACACCTGCGCGTGCAAAGCAACCCGGCCTGGCGCCACCTGTTGCGCTCGCTCAACGCCCTGGCCGGCAACCTCGACGCCCTCGACCGCCTGCTCAGCCAGGCGAGCAACCCCGATGCGCTGATCGAACAGCAGGACAGCAGCCTGCTGGACCGCGGCCCACGCTCGCTGAAGGACGTGTGGGAACGCCTGCGCCTGCAACTGACGCCGACTTCGCTGCTGTTCCGCCATGCGCTGCGCCTGTCCGTCGCCTTGGCGGCGGGCTACGGCCTGTTGCACTGGGTGCATCCGACCCAGGGCTATTGGATCCTGCTGACCACGATATTCGTCTGCCAGCCGAATTACGGCGCCACCCGGCGCAAGTTGGTGCAGCGCATCGCCGGCACCGTGCTCGGCCTGCTGCTCGCCTGGGCGCTGTTCGATCTGTTCCCCGCCCCCTTGATGCAAGCCTTCTTCGCCGTGGCCGCCGGGGTGATCTTCTTCGCCACCCGCAGCAGCCGCTACACCCTGGCCACCGCGGCGATCACCCTGCTGGTGCTGTTCTGCTTCAATCAGATCGGCGATGGCTACGGGCTGTTCATACCGCGCCTGGTCGATACCCTGCTCGGCAGCCTGATCGCCGGGTTGGCGGTATTCCTGATTCTGCCGGACTGGCAAGGCCGGCGCCTCAACCGCATGCTGGCCACCACCCTGAGCTGCAACAGCAATTACCTGCGGCAGATCATCCAGCAATATGTCAGCGGTAAACGCGACGACCTGGCCTACCGCCTGGCGCGGCGCAACGCGCACAACGCCGACGCCAGCCTGTCCACCACCCTGGGCAATATGCTGATGGAACCGGGGCATTTCCGTAAGCAGGCGGATCTCGGCCTGCGCTTCCTGGCCCTTTCGCACACCTTGCTCAGCTACCTGTCCGGGCTCGGCGCGCACCGTGGCGAGGTGCTCTTGAGCGACAGCCAGAGCCCCTTGCTGCATAGCGCCGAACGCCTCGCCCGGAGCCTCGACGAAATCGCCGAGGACCTGCTCGCCGAACGCCCGGTGAGCGTACATAGCGACGCCGAAGAGCAACTGGCCCAGCAACTCGAGCAATTGCCCGAGGATGCCGACGACGCCCAGCGCCTGGTGCAAACCCAGCTGGCCTTGATCTGCCGGCAACTCGGCTCGCTGCGCACCCTGGCCGCGCACCTGTTGAAAGAACCCTCGGGCAACGCGGGGTAGGCGGCAGGGATAAAAAGCTCCGTGCCAGCGATGTGTTGCACGACTTTCACCGACAGCTCCCCAGGAAAGTAAAAGAGCGCATGTCATCTGTAGGAGCCAGCTTGCTGGCGATCCGAACCCACAGCATCGCCACGCCCCCCTGGCTCCTACATGCATAACGGCATGCGGCAGGTAACCGGCATAGCCTAAAAGTCCGCGGCCAGGGAATCTTTTCTCCGCGAAGCGGACAGATAGCATGCCAAGGTCATTTCACCGCCAACCCCGTCCGACCGTGACGCCGCTGCTCACTTGGCCTTAAAATGCCAACCTTTTTCGCCCCCTGTCCTTTCGCCCCTATACAGAGCGAGTCAGTTTTATGAGCGCCACGCCCAAACCTTTGGTTCTGATCATCCTCGACGGCTTCGGCCACAGCGAAAACCCCGAATCCAACGCCATCATGGCCGCCAACACGCCGGTCTACGACCGCTTGCGCGCCACCCAGCCGCACGGCCTGATTTCCGGCAGTGGCATGGATGTCGGCCTGCCGGACGGGCAGATGGGCAACTCCGAGGTCGGCCATATGAACCTCGGCGCCGGCCGCGTGGTGTATCAGGACTTCACCCGGGTGACCAAAGCGATCCGCGATGGCGAATTTTTCCACAACCCGGTCATTACCGGCGCGGTGGACCAGGCGGTCGGCGCCGGCAAGGCCGTGCATATCCTCGGCCTGCTGTCCGACGGCGGCGTGCACAGCCATCAGGAGCACCTGGCGGCCATGGCCGAGCTGGCGGCGCAGCGCGGCGCCGAGAAAATCTACCTGCATGCCTTTCTCGACGGCCGCGACACACCGCCGAGAAGCGCGCAAAGCTTTATCGAAACCCTCGATGCGACCTTCGCCAAACTCGGCAAAGGGCG
>NZ_CAMPHN010000360.1 GCF_946885885.1 uncultured Pseudomonas sp. | reverse complement strand
CGGCGGTCGAGTTGCATACCGGACGTTATGCCGATGCTCATACGCCCGAAGAGGCAGCCCGCGAGCTGGCGCGAATTCGCGATGGCGTGGCCTGCGGTCTAGCCCATGGCCTGATCGTCAATGCCGGCCATGGCCTGCACTACCATAACGTCGAGCCGGTGGCGGCGATTGCCGGAATCAACGAATTGAATATTGGTCACGCCCTGGTTGCCCACGCCTTGTTTGTCGGCTTCAAGCAGGCGGTGGTGGAAATGAAGCAACTCATAGTTGCTGCCGCGGGGCGTGGGTAGGTTGGGGGCTGAGCGCAGCGAAGCCCAACGAGTAACACTCAGATGGCGCCGGGCCCTGTTGGGCTTTGTCGCTTCTCCGCCAGCCCCCGACTACGGCTTGCGCGCCACCAGCACCGCGCGGCTCGGTGCCGGTAGCCCTTCCAGGGTGCGGCTATGATCGGCCGGGTCGAGAAAGTCCGGCAGCGACTGAAAACGCATCCACTCGGTGGCGCGTTGCTCCTCGACCGAGGTGGTATTGACGTCGACGCAGCGCACATCGACGAAACCGGCGCGACGCAACCACAACTCCAATGCCGGTACCGAGGGCAGGAACCAGACGTTGCGCATCTGCGCATAACGATCCTCGGGGACCAGTACCTGCTGGGCATCTCCTTCCACCACCAGGGTTTCCAGGACCAGTTCGCCGTCCTTGAGCAGGCAATCCTTCAGATCCAGCAGATGGTCGATGGGCGAACGGCGGTGATAGAGCACGCCCATGGAAAACGCGGTGTCGAAGCCTTGCAGCTTGGTCGGCAGCTCTTCGAAGGCCAGCGGCAGATGCCAAACCGGCAGATCGGGCAAGTAGTTCTTCATCGCCAGGAACTGGCAGAGGAACAGCCAGTTCGGGTCGATCCCGACCACGCTGGCGGCGCCGGCGCCAAGCATTCGCCACATGTAGTAGCCGTTGCCGCAGCCGACATCCAGTACGCGTTTGCCGGTCAGGTCGAGGTAGGGCGCCACGCGCTGCCATTTCCAATCCGAACGCCATTCCGTATCCACCTGCACACCGAACAGATCGAAAGGGCCTTTGCGCCAGGGGATCAATCCTTGCAGCGCGCTTTTCAGTGCGGCGCGGGTGGCTGGATCGCAGGGGCCGTCGAAGGTGAAAGCATCGAGCAATTCCAGTCGTTCGACGTTCAGCGCAGGCAATGCCTGAACGGCGCCATACCAGCGTTGCAAGTCGCCATGACCGATGGCCAGCTTGGCGTCGATTTGCCCCGGCAAGCCGGCGGACCAATCTTGCAGCGGTGTGCCTGCCAACTGAGCTTGCAGGGCATCGAGGTCGAGTCGGCTGATCATGGCAAGGCAATCAAGGAGGCGAAGTTAAGGCACTGGAACCAAGGCACCACCTTGCTGAAGCCTGCGGCCAGCAGGCGCTCACGGTGCTGCTCCAAACTGTCCGGGAGCATGACTTTCTCGATGGCGCTACGCTTCTGGGCGATTTCCAGTTCGCTATAGCCATTGGCCCGTTTGAAGGCGATATGCAGATCGCCGAGCAAGCGATGCTGCTCGTCGTCCTCGAAGCGCAGTTTCTCCGAGAGGATCAGCGCGCCGCCCGGCAGCAGCGCCTGGCGAATGCGTGTGAGTAGTGCGAGGCGCTGTTCCGGTTGGATGAATTGCAGGGTGAAGTTCAAGGCCACCAGCGAGGCGGGCTGCAACTCCAGGCCGAGGATATCGGCTTCGATCACCTCCACCGGCAGCAACTCCTGAAACATCGAGTCCTGGGCGTGCAGGTATTCGCGGCAGCGTTCGACCATGGCGCTGGAGTTGTCGACCGCTATCACTCGGCAATCTTCGATCTGCACGTGGCGACGCAGGGCTTGGGTGACGGCGCCCAGGGAACTGCCCAGGTCATAAAGCAGGCTGTGCGGCTGCGCGAATTGCCCGGCCAGTACGCCGATATTTTCGACGATGGTCGGATACCCGGGTACCGAGCGCTTGATCATGTCCGGGAATACCCGTACCACGTCTTCGTTGAAGGCGAAGTCCGGCACCTGGGACAGGGGCTGGGCAAACAGGCGGTCGGGTTGTTCGGTCACGTTGGCGGCGCACATATCGAGGAGGGCCGGCAATTTTAGCGGGAAAGTCGTACAGCGACGACTGCTTGTCGCTTTCCCTCAAGTGTCGCCGGCTACTTCCTCAATTGGTCGGAAAAGAATTCGCCGGCGCCCTGCAATGGGCCGAGTGGATTGCGCTTGACCTCGTAACGGCGAATGTTCGGTTCGCCATTGCTGACCTTGTGCACCAATACCTCATCGACCAGGACGAACACCGCACGGAACACCCAGCCCTGGAGTTCGCGTTTTTTGCGGAAGTTGAAGGCATCGGCCCAAAAATTACCGACCCGCTGGGTGTCGGTCTTGTTGAACTCGAAGGCATAACCCACGCAACGGTCCTTGGCTTCGAGACACTTCAGCAGGCCATCGGGTAGGTACTCGATAGGAACGTTCGGTTGTACGAACATCAGGCGCAGGTCGATAAAAGAGAGCATCTTGCCGTTGCCTTCGGCCAGTGGGTCGAAGCCCAGAGCGAAGAGTTCGGAGCGGGTGGTGATGCCGGTCGCTGCCTGGGAGTAGCGTATTTCCGCATCGAGGTAGTCATCGAAAGGGGACAGTGCTTCTTCCCGCTCGCTGGGAAGCAGACTGCTACAACCCGATAGCCATACCAGCATGAGGAGCAGGCCAACTGCATGCCTAGGGTCCTTCATGATGTTTTTCCTGAGTTGTGTATGTCTACTTCCTATAGTTCATTTCTCGTCCTCGCGCTTGCCGAGTGAGTCGTCGACAGGGCGAGCGGCCCGTTGTCGCGACCGGCGCCTGTTTCAGCGATGACGCCGAATACGAGCATGCGGATAGTGCTCGCGGGAGCAATCGGCAAGAGCGTGCACTATCGAATCGTATCAGCGTGCCTCGATGGCGCAGTCGAAAGTTTTGGCCGGCGCCACCTCGGTTTCCCAAGGGCGTTGATAGGCCAGCCGCAGGTGGCCCGCGCCAGCCTGCTTGACGTTGAAACGCCAGGTCGAAAGACCGGCGCTACCCACCAGTCCAGCGTCTTCGGGGTTGCTATAAACCTCGGGGCCCAGGCTTTCGAGCACCGTTTCGGCGCCATCGCGCAGCACCCAGCGAAAGCCCGTGGTGGGGTTGCTCGGTAGCGTCAGCATCAACAGTTGGCCGCTGCTCAGGTGCAGCGGGCATTGACTTTGTTTCTGCAGGATCAGGCTGTCGGGGCTGTGGGCGCAACCGGTCAGCAATGCCAGGCCTAAGAGTGGCAGCAAGCGCAGGGAGGTCATCGGCGGGCTCCTTTGTCGATCGGGAATTGCTGGGCTTGGGCGGCGTCCTGGCGGGGTACTGCCAACTCCCCGTCAGGCTCGATATGCCTCGGGATCACCTCGCCCGATTGCGCCTAGCATAGCCGCAGTGTGCGCCCAAACCT